>CAKRPJ010000012.1:0-59706 GCA_934376955.1 uncultured Lachnospiraceae bacterium
GATTAAGCCACAAAATCAAATCAATGATGGAGGAAATTAAGATGATTCGTAAAGTGATTCATATCGATGAGGATAAATGCAATGGCTGTGGGATATGTGCCAATGCCTGTCATGAAGGTGCGATCGGCATGGTAGATGGTAAGGCGAAGCTTTTGCGGGATGACTACTGCGACGGAATGGGAGACTGTCTTCCGGCCTGTCCCACCGGGGCCATTACCTTTGAGGAGAGAGAAGCGGCCGCTTATAACGAGGCGGCTGTTCAGGAAAATAAGAAGAAAAAGGAACTGCAGGAAAAGATGAAGCAGATGAATGTGGGAGGCTGTCCCGGGTCCGCAGTCCGAATGCTGCAGCAGAAAAATGCCGGAGTAAGCAGTCCGACCGGAACAAGCAGCTTAGTCGGAGAAAACAGCATGGTTGCTGCATCGCAGCTTCGCAACTGGCCGGTTCAGATCAAGCTGGCTCCGATCAACGCGCCTTATTTTAAGGGTGCGAAGCTATTGATCGCCGCAGACTGTACGGCCTATGCCTACGCAAACTTCCATCAGGAATTTATCCGCGGCAAGGTCACGATGGTGGGCTGTCCGAAGCTGGATTCCGTGGATTACAGTGAAAAGCTGACCGAGATCATACGGAATAACGATATTCAGAGTGTTACGATCGTCCGCATGGAGGTTCCGTGCTGCGGAGGTCTTGAGATGGCGGCAAAGAAGGCATTGCAGGCCAGCGGAAAATTTATTCCGTGGCAGGTAGTTACGATTTCGATTGATGGAACGATTCTAGAATAAGGAGAAGAATAGAATGGAGAACAAAATGTTTTGCTTCCAGTGTGAACAGACTGCCGGATGTGCTGCATGTACGGGAATTGCAGGAGTCTGTGGGAAAAAATCAGAGACAGCCAAGCTTCAGGATGAGCTGACCGGTGCCCTGATCGGTCTTGCCAGAGCGGCAGAAGGGAATATGGACTTATCACAAGACACATATCAAACCATACTCGAAGGCCTTTTTACCACCGTCACGAATGTAAGCTTCGATAACGATGCAATCACGGCGATGATCAATAAGATTCACGCAGAAAAACAGAAGCTCGTGCCGGATTGCTGCACTTGTGCTGCTCCTTGCGGCAGAACGGATGACTATGATATGAGGCAGATCTGGGATGCCGATGAGGATATTCGCTCATTGAAAGCTTTAATTTTGTTTGGCATCCGCGGTATGGCTGCGTATGCTTATCATGCAAGTGTACTTGGCTATAGGGATGATGAAGTGAACAGATTTTTCTGCGAGGCGCTTTTTAAGCTGGGCTATGAGGAGAGTGTCGAAACACTGCTTCCGACAGTGCTCAAGGTCGGAGAGATCAATTTGAAATGTATGGAGCTTCTTGATAAGGCCAATACAGAAACTTATGGAATCCCGGCACCGACAACCGTACCTCTCTGTGTAGAAAAGGGCCCCTTCATTGTTGTGACCGGTCATGACCTGAAGGATCTTAGGCTTCTGCTGGAACAGACGGAGGGAAAGGGGATCAATATCTATACGCATGGCGAAATGCTGCCGGCTCATGCCTATCCGGAGCTTAAGAAATTCTCTCATCTGAAGGGAAATTTCGGGACGGCATGGCAAAACCAGCAGAAGGAATTTGACAAGCTTCCCGCACCCATCCTTTTTACTACAAACTGTCTGATGCCGCCGAAAGCAGGATATGCGGACCGAGTATTTACCACCGAGGTGGTGGGCTTCCCGGGGGCGGTACACATTGGAGAAAACAAGGATTTTACGCCGGTGATCGAAAAGGCTCTTGCACTTGGCGGATATACAGAGGCTCAGGTGTTTACCGGAATTAACGGCGGAACGGAAGTGACCACCGGGTTCGGACACGCAGCGATCCTTTCTCATGCCAATGCGATTGTCGAGGCCGTAAAATCCGGTGCGATCCGACATTTCTTCCTTGTTGCAGGCTGTGACGGTGCAAAGCCGGGAAGAAACTATTATACGGAATTTGTGAAATTGACTCCACCGGACAGCATCGTCCTGACCCTTGCGTGCGGAAAATATCGTTTTAACGATCTAAACCTCGGCAAAATCGGAGAATTGCCGAGACTTATGGATATGGGTCAGTGCAATGATGCTTACGGTGCGATCCGGGTTGCAGCGGCATTGGCAGATGCCTTTGGCTGCGGAGTGAATGAGCTGCCGCTGTCCTTTGTCCTGTCATGGTACGAACAGAAGGCAGTCTGCATTCTGCTGACGCTTCTTCACCTTGGAATCAAAAATATCCGTCTTGGCCCATCTCTGCCGGCCTTCCTTTCTCCGAATATCCTGAGCTTCCTGGTGGAGAATTACGGTATTGCTCCGATCACCACCCCGGAGGGCGATATGGAGGAGTTAATGAAAATATAGCGAGGCAAGGCGGAAATGCCATGGAAACAGGCTACCTTTCTTCTCCGTTCATGGAATTTCTGCCGGAAAAATATCCGTCGGCACAGTAGATGGCCGCTGCAGGGTTGTTTCATCACGAAAGGAAAGGTATGAAGGAAAGCGTGTGCAAATGAGGTGCGATGTACCGGAAGTCTATTTATCATTTTCCAGCATACGATAGCCGACACCCAGCTCATTGATGATGTAGCGCTTTTCACCGGGAGTTACTCCCATTTTCTTACGGATGTTCTTCATATTTACCTGCAGTTTCTTGACACTGCCATAATCCGAATATCCCCAGACCGCACGGATGATCGCAGTATATGTCAGCACTTTTCCGGCATGCACGGAGAGAAAGGCCATAATATTATATTCTGTCTGTGTCAGATCGATCTCGATATTGTCTACAAAAACCTGTCTCGTATCATAGTCGATCAGCAGATCCTGAAGCTGAAATTTACCGCCGGGAGAAGAACTGTTCTCTGTACTATATCGATAGCTGCGGAGAACAGCACGGATCCTGGCCAACAGCTCCTCGGTTCCAAAGGGCTTTGTAATATAATCATTTGCCCCCAGGTCCAAGGCATCCACCTTATCTTTTTCGTTGGAACGGGCAGACAAAACAATGATAGGGATGGTGTCTGTTTCCCGGATTTTCCGGATCAGATCCAGACCATCCTGATCCGGAAGACCGAGATCTAAAATGATAAGATCAGGGTGATGAGAGGCATACATCATCATTCCAAGGGCTCCGTTTTCTGCACAGAGCACCTGATAGTCACTGGCTTCCAGATTGACTTTAATAAAGCTGCGGATATTTGCTTCATCTTCTATGATTAAAATCTTGTATCGATTATTTCCCATCGTCATCCCTCCCTATTTCCAGAGAAAAGCGGAAAGCAGCACCGCCATCCGGCTTGTTTTCTGCAACGAGTTCACTGCCATGTGCCTTGATGATCGCAGCGCACACAGACAGTCCGATTCCCATGTTTCGGCGGGTACCGTCTATTGGTGTAACAGATTTTTCATAGCTTCCGGTAAAAAGCTTATCCAATATTTCCGTCGGAATACCACAACCATTGTCACTTACCTCAAATATAGCCCGATCTGCGGCAAGAGAAACGACCAGTATAAGCTTTGTCATACCTTTTGCATGGAATACTGCATTTTCCAAAAGATTCAGCAGTACCTGTTCGATCAGAATAGAATCCATGGGAATATCTACAAAATCATCCGGTATCTGAGTGATAACTTTCTGATCCGGATATTTCTTTGAAAATTTCATGAGAACGGAATCGATTAGCTCATCCAGTACAGTAGGCGTTTTTACAACATCTACCTTCGCTCCGTCAATTCTTGTAACAGATAAAAGATTTTCAACTAAACGTATCAGCCATTCACTATCCTCTTTAATTTCATGCAGCAGTTTGAGGTGCTGTTCTCTGGGGAGTGCATCATATCTGGAAATCAATGTGGATGATGCCCCATATATCGAGGTCAGCGGTGTTCGCAGGTCGTGAGAGATCGCCCGCAGCAGATTGCCTCGCATTCTTTCCTTTTCGCTTTCTGCTCGCAGCTTTTCCTGTTCCCGCACTCGAAGCATCTCCTGATCCCGGATCCTGACATTCAGTGTACTGGTGGAAACAGCGACGATCAGCATAATAATGGCGGAAAGAATACTTTCCTCCACATAAAAATCAAAGGCATAATAAGGATAGGTAAATGCAAAATTTACTGCAAATACACTGACGATCGCTGAAACAATACCATAGCAATAGCCGTGTGTTTTAAGAGAGATCAGGAATACACCAAATACAAAAATCATCGGAACAAGAGTTTGCGTTGTGAAAATCTTCTGGATAAGAAAATTGACGATGAAGGCACAGCTGAAAATTGTGATAGAAAAAAGGATATCTTTTTGGTATCGGTGTTTATTTATCATCCCTTTTATGTTCTCCTTTATGTTCTCCTTAAACTTTTTACAGGATCATTATACTCTACAAGAAGTGCTGCATCAAGATTTCCCGGGCGATGAGACTGCAATTAACTTGTTTCTTTACCAAATCTACACCGCAGAAATGATATGATATGCTTATCCAAAGCTGCAATAAAGCAGATGGCAATAATGTATAAACAGGATCAAAGGAGTAAATATGGATCATATTGGAAGTATTTTTGCAATGGTGGTATGTATCGCTATGTCAGCCTATTTCAGTGCAACAGAAACGGCTTTTTCATCTTTAAACAGGACACGCATGAAGGTTCTTGCAGATAATGGCAACAAAAGGGCAGGTCTGGCTCTTAAGCTTGCAGAAGACTATGATAAATTGATCTCTACCATTTTGATCGGAAATAATATTGTAAATATTGCTGTTGCATCGATCGGTACATTACTATTTGTGGAGCTTTATGGTGATATAGGTGCAACGATCGCAACAGTTGTTGTAACGATCATAGTCTTAATCTTTGGAGAAATTACTCCTAAGAGTATCGCAAAGGATGTACCGGAACGATTTGCCATATTCAGTGCACGATTTATCCATCTCTGTATCATAGTGCTGTCACCATTAAATTTATGTTTTTCACAGTGGAAGAAATTCGTTTCCCGCTTTGTAAAGACGGATGGAGATACCAGAATGTCTCATGAAGAACTGCTGCTTTTTATGGAAGATGTAGAGCAGGAGGGGGGAATCGATAAAAACGAAGGAGAGCTTTTGCGAAACGCTCTGGAATTTCGTGATCTAACGGCTGCCGAGATCCTGACCCATCGAATAGAGCTGGAAATTGTAAGTATCAATGAGGATCATGAAGAAATTGCAAGAGCATTTACCAAAACCCGTTTTTCGCGTCTGCTGGTTTATAAGGATACTATTGATCAGATCGTTGGAGTTCTGCACCAGAAGGATTTTTATATTAATGGTAAAATGACAGACGAGCCCATTGCAGAGATCATGACAGAACCGGTGTTTGTTTATCAGCATACAAAGATCCGGGATATTTTGAAAATGCTTCAGCATCAGAAATCCCATATCGCAGTTGTAGTCGATGATTTTGGCGGAACGCTGGGGATCGTTACCATGGAAGATATTCTGGAGGAGCTGGTCGGTGAAATATGGGATGAGCATGATGAAGTTGAGGAAAAGTTTGCAAAGACCGGTGAAGATACATATTGTGTTGATTGCTCTGTAAACATGGAGGATTTTATGGATTTCTTTGATGTTAAGCTGGACACGGACAGTATTTCCGTTGGCGGATGGGTTATGGAGCAGCTGCATAGACTTCCGGTTAAGGGTGATACCCTCACCGTGAATGATCTGGAGATCACGGTTTCGGAGCTGAATGCATACAGAGCATCTTACATTACAGTCAGACAATGCGATGTGAATTTGGCGTAAATGCAAATTATCTGATTTTATAACCGGAAAGGAGCAATGCTTATGTCGGAAATAGTAGCCTATCGAAAGCATCACTATTCCAATCAGTTACACCGGATATAATATTGTCTGAAGAAATCACGATTTTGGTATTGGGAGAATACAAAGCACTCCAGAAATGCTTTCAGATCTGAACAGATGGAATTTCAATATTAAAATGGGAGGCTGAACCGTAAACAGATGGAAGAAGTTGTATTTGCATGGACACTGGTGAGTCTTGATGCCGTTATGAGCTTAATCGGCAAAATCTTTGCACTGTTTACTCCGTTTTTGATCGGGGGAGCAATAGCATTTTTGATAAATATAGTCCTTCGTCCGGTAGAATATTCATGGAGAATCGTATGCCGGAATTTTCCGGAAAAATTGATAAGACCTGTATGTATGGGGTTAAGTACGGCTTTTGTATCCGGAATCCTGTTTGCCGTAGCGTTTATGATGATCCCGAGCCTGCGTGGTTCAGGAGAAGAATTTGTCCGAAATATTCCGATCTATGTTGAGAAAATTGAATTATGGTGGAGTGATGCTGCCCGCATTGCTGCAAAATATAATATCATTCTGCCGGAATGCGCCATTGACTCGGAGTTGCTGATTAAGGAGGTAACGTCCTTATTCCGAGAGGAAGGGCACCAAATTCTCACTGTAACATGGGGAGCGGCCACCTCTTTTGCGGCAGTTATATTTGATGTTCTTTTAGGAATCGTTTTTGCAATGTATCTGCTTGCAAAGAAGGAGATTATTGCAGAGCATTTAAAGCATCTCATTGTCACACTCCTACCCCCAAAAAAAGCGAAGCAATTCTTAAGCATCCTTTCCCTGATCAATCAAACCTTTACCAATTTTGTCAGCGGACAGTTTATTGAGGCCGTTATCATCGGTATACTATGCTTTGCAGGAATGTGGATCCTTGGGATCCCTTATGCCGGTGCAGTTTCCGTGTTTGTTGCAGTAACTGCGTTGATTCCGATTTTTGGTGCATGGCTCGGAGGTGTTTTTGGAGGACTTTTGATCCTCCTTGCAGATCCGGTTAAGGCACTATGGTTTATTCTCTTTCTGATCATTTTACAGCAGGTGGAGAGCAATCTGATCTATCCCAAGGTGGTTGGTAAATCTGTCGGGCTTCCCGGGATTCTGGTGCTGATGGCTGTTACGATCGGCGGAGAGGCGTTTGGCATTTTAGGAATGCTTTTCAGCGTTCCGGTTTGCGCAGTGCTGTATAGTCTTTATTTGATACACTTCCGCTAGAAAATTTCTCCTGCTTATTATCATAAACAACACATACTTTTCCGGACTAGATGTGTCAACATGCGAAATTATATTAAGCGGTTATAAGCTATCACCCTTAAGATTCATAGTGACCATTTAAGTCGAACATCCGTGAGATTTGGCGCATGATTCTGATGCGCATCCTCACGGAGCGTTTATTTCAGTCGCCTTCAGAAGGTTTGACAGAACAGCTTCTGTTCATTATAATAAATACAGATGCAGCCATCGCCTGCCGTCTATTTTTGGCGACAGGCGATGTGCTATATTACAGTCCCCACATAAAGACGGAAAGGGCGGCTACGCATTTTTCATGGATCCGGAGTTCTGCCCCACCTGTGTGGAGGATATAAAACTGGAAGAAGGATGGACGAAGAAAGGGAGGTATGGTTTTGAAAAGAAAGATTAATGTGTTTGACTATGCAGGGGACATTATGAAAGCTTTGGATAAGGGAGTCCTTATCACCACAAAGGCGGATGGAAAGGTGGATTCCATGACCCTGGGATGGGGAACTCTGGGAATCGACTGGTCCCTTCCTGTATTTACGGCTTATATAAGAAAGAGCCGTTTCACAAAGGAGCAGCTGGAAAAAAATCCGGAGTTTACGGTGAGTGTTCCGTATGGAGAGTTTGACAAAAAGATACTTGGGGTGTGCGGTTCTAAGTCCGGCCGGGATATGGATAAGGTCAGGGAGCTGGGACTTACGCTGGTGGAGCCGGAGGTGATTTCTGTTCCGGCCATCAAGGAGCTGCCGCTGACATTGGAGTGCCGGGTGGTCTGCGTGGAAAAACAGGACACCAATACCATGCCTGATGAGATCCTTAAGGAGCATTATCCCAGCGAGAAGCCGACCCCATTTGGAGGCTCTCTGGAGAATTACCACTATGCCTTTTATGGCCAGATTGTAAGTGCATATCTGATTGAAGAATAAGGGAGACAGGAGAAGACATATGAGAGTAAAAATTTATAAGGAAGCGGTCTCATCCTTCGATGCGGCTGTGATCCCATTTGCCGAGGAACAGGTACTGACGGTAGCTCTGCCGGAGGAAATTTCCGCTCCGGTGAAGGCTGCCCTTTCTAAGGGCAGCCTAAAGGCGTCCTGCGGTTCGGTCTATGATATGAATCTTTTTGTGGATGGTTCCTTTAAAAAAGTGGTCATGGTGTCCTTGGGGGACGGAAGTGCCTCCAGCCGGGAGGTATTCCTGGCCATGGCAAAAGCACTGAAAAGTTGTAAGGAAGCCTCTGCGGCTGTGACGGAGATCTTCCTTGACAATGCAGCCGAGATTACCAATATCCCGGAGATGGCAAAAAAAATTTTGGAGCTTCCCCACTTGATCGCTTACCAGTTTAACTTCTACCGTTCAGTTCCTGTGGTCAACGGCATGGAGGAGGCGGCGGTAGTTACTTCTGCCGCTGGGATGGAAAGGCTTGCGGAGGAGGCTGCCCATGTGGCGGAAAGTACGCTGCTTGCCAGAGATCTGGTCAACCATCCGTCCATGTATATGAGCCCGGAGCAGTTAGCCCGGGAATGCGAAGCTTTGGCACGGGAGCTGGGCATTGAAGTCCAGATCTATGATAAAAAACAGGCAGAGGAATTGAAGATGGGAGCTTTTCTGGCTGTGGGAAGGGGCTCTGTGGCAGAGCCTCGGCTCATCGTTCTTCGCTACAAGGGAGGTCAGGAAGGGGAAGCACCGGTGGCACTGGTCGGAAAAGGAATCATGTTCGATTCTGGCGGATACAGCCTGAAATCCCGGATGGAAACCATGCATGATGATATGGGAGGAGCTGCCGCAGTGATCGGAGCCATCCGTGCGATCGCTCTGGAGAAGCTTCCGGTCAATGTGACTGCAGTGGTCGCTGCATGTAAAAATATGATCTCCGGCGATGCCTATGTCCCCGGCGATATCTTATTTTCTATGAATGGAAAGAAGATCGAAATGTTAAATTCTGATGCCGAGGGCCGTCTGACTCTGGCGGATGCCCTGACCTATGCGATCCGGAAGGAAAATGCGGGTTCCATCATTGATATCGCTACTTTGACGGGGGCAGCTCAGGGAGCGCTGGGAGTAAAGACCGCCGCTGTCTTTTCCAATGACGAGGAGCTTTATGCGGAGATGGAGGAGGCTTCAGAAAGAGCCTGCGAGAAGATCTGGCGGCTTCCACTGGATCAGGAGCTTCACGTCGTGATCGATTCAGAGGTGGCGGATATCCAGAACAGTGCCCAGGGAAGCACCATGGGCGGCGGCGCCATTGTAGCTGGCCTGTTCCTCCAGGAATTCGTGGAGGATCATTCTTGGATCCATGTAGACTGTGCTCCGGTCAACTGGGAACCCAAGGGGAACGATTATTCCATCAAGGGTGCCACCGGCTACGGCGTGAGTTTGTTGTATGAGACGGTGAAGGTAATGACGGAATAGATAAAGTCTAATGGTGAAACAGTCCTAGAGATAGGGCTGTTTTATTATGTAACAGGAAAATCCGAAGAATTCCCTGTTACATAAAAAGGCACATTCTTTATAGATTTGTAGGAGAATATGCTCAGAGTTTATACTTTTTTAATAAAATCGGTAGACAAAAAAGTGGTTGGGAGGTAGAATGATTTTAGGACATTAAGACACTTAATTAGATAAAAGAGGGCGGCTATGGCTATTTTTGATGTTGTTCGTTTTGATGGTTTGAAAAGTCGTGACTGGCTAATTTATAAATACTATTCTGAAGATCTGGTATTGGGAACGCAGCTGATCGTGCAGGAAGGACAGGTAGCATTATTTGTTAAAGGGGGAACGATCGCGGATGTATTCTATCCGGGCAGATATACCCTCACTACGGAAAATCTGCCAATATTGAAAGGGCTTATCAATCTTCCCTTTGGCGGAAAGACACCATTTAGTGCGGAAATCTATTTCGTAAATACAACAGTCAGACTGGATGTTAACTGGGGAACAATCGATCCGATTCAGCTGATCGATCCCAAATATTATGTTAAATTACGGATCCGAGCATTCGGACAGATGGGATTGAGAATCCTTGATGCGACGACTTTATTTAGAGAAGTTATCGGCGGAATGCAAAAAGCGGACATCGTAAAGATCGACAAGATCAAGGAATACTATCGAGGGATCCTTGTGATCAAGGTTAAGTCAGCGATCGCAGATACCATTATAAACAACGGTGTTTCCGCTCTGGAAATATCTACGAAGCTGGAAGCTTTGTCAGAGAGAGTAAAGGAACAGATCGCACCGGACTTTGTCCAATATGGTTTCACGGTTGCTAATTTTTATATCCAGTCGATCAATTTCCCGGATGAGGATTTTGAAATGATCAACAAGATCCTTACGGACAAGGCGGCATTTGAGCTCATGGGAGACGGTCGATATGCTACAAAGAGATCCTTTGATGTATATGAAGGCGCGGCAAACAATCAGAGTGGTGTTGCAGGGGCATTTGCAGCCGGTGGCATAGGACTCGGTGCAGCAGTGAATATGGGTGCCTCCATGAATCAGGCTGTCGGAAATCCTATGCAGAAGGAAAATACGCAGAAGGAGAATACAAAGACCTGTGTATCCTGCGGCGCACTCATACCGGCTAATTCAAAATTTTGCCCGGAGTGTGGTTTTAACAACAGCGAGATAATATGTGAGTGCGGAAATAAGCTTGCACCGGGAACGAAGTTTTGTCCTCAATGCGGAAAGAAGGTGTAACTTATGGAAAAGAAAGGTTTATTGTCAGCGTTTGTTCTTTGCTTTTACATGGCAATTATTATGTATGTCTTTTTTGCAGTGTTACATATCAACACACTGGAGAATTATGTAGCGGCAATGGCCTTTGAAATGATCGGATTTGCATTGCTGGCCTGTTTTATATTCATTAAGCCAATAAAGCCGGGCTTTCTGATTCCGATCGTATGTACTACCGTGGTATACACAATTATACTTGACGTGGTCAATATAGCTTTTGTGGCTACATTACCGCATGTGTATTTTGTGCTCACCAATATTATATTACTATTTATTTATTGCATTATTATTCTTCCCATGTATGTTATGGGCAGAAGATAACTTAGGAGGAAAAGGTTATGGCAGAAATGAAATGTCCACAGTGCGGAGCACCAATCGATCCGGGTGCAACCGAGTGTAAGTTTTGCGGAGAGAAATTTGCTGCACAGCAGGTACAGGCAGGGGCTGCACAGATGCAGCAGCAGGCGCCGCAGCAGCAGGTACAGCCGCAGGTTGTAATTCAGCAGGCAGCACCACAGGCAGTTTATGTAAGTGGTATTAATCCGGCATGGCCGGTTAAGAGCAAAGTAGCAGCCGGTGTTCTGGCAATACTGTTTGGTGGAATTGGTGTTCATAAGTTCTATCTTGGCAAGATCGGAATGGGAATATTATATTTATTATTCTGCTGGACCGGTATTCCTTCCGTGATCGGCTTGATAGAGGGAATCATTTACCTTTGCTCAGATGACGAAAACTTCCAGTTAAAGCAGCATGTTCGTTTAAAATAATGAAGAAGTTCCTTAAATTTGTCAGATTTACATATTGGCTGTTTATGTCGGGATTATTCCTGTTCTTTTGGTTTAGGAATCGCAAGATCGACCAATTAAACCATTATGACTTGGACAGGTAGCTTTATAAACAGATGAAATGCTGATAGGTATGAGAGCCGGGTATGTAACCGAATCAAGTAAGTCCCCTGCTTCAATTGCGAAAAGCAATAAGCAGTGGGTGGGGACTTGCTTGTATCAGGAGGAGTGCAAGCTCCTTCTGATAAACTGCAGAGCAGTTATTCGGTTATGAGCAAGTAGCGAAGCGGATTGCGAATATCCGCTTGACTTGCCCGGCTCTTTTTCTATCCTCTGATTTGCTTTATACGATATCACATGGTATAATAAACTTGGATATATAGTATTGTATGACCATACAATACAGAAACGTTCGGCATGAAAAACAAAAGGAGGAATGCGATGAAGAAATGGAACGCACTCTGCCTGATGCTCTTGCTTTCAGGAGTTCTGACAGCCTGCGGTAAGGCTCCGGGTACGAAACAGGAAACGAAAAATATTTCTGACACAGGGAAAACGGGAACCGAAATGGATTCATCCGTAGAGGAGTCATCCATGGAAATAGGCGAAGCTTCTGCGGCAGGCAATACCGAATGGGCAGTTACCGTTTCCACCACCGCCGAGCTGATATCGTCGATCGCTCCGGATGCCCACATTACTCTGAAACCCGGTATCTACAATTTTTCTGCTTTGACCGAGAAGGAGATCGCGAAAGCCGGTGCCTATGTAAATACGGATCTGTTAAGGCAAGGAGAATTTTTTATTTATAATGCCCCGGGACTGATCTTGGAGGCAGAGGAGAGCGGCTCCGTGCAGCTGGTCACAGAGAGCGGATATGCAGATGTAATGACTCTTTCCTACTGTGATGGCGCGGTATTGAAGGGACTGGTCATGGGGCATGAGATCGAAAAGGGTGAATGTGATGCCAATGTCCTCAAGCTTCTTACCTCTCAGAGTGTGACCGTGGCGGATTGCAGTCTGTTTGGCTGTGGTACGTATGGGATCTATGCGGAGGATGCAGCAGTTCTTACCGTCACAGGAACGGAGATCTATGAATGCACCGATGGCATCGTCTATCTGTTCGATACTTCGGAAACGACCTTTGAGAACTGCCGTTTCCATGACAATGACGGAATGTTTTTCCTGCTGGGAGATACGCAGGCTGTGGTCAAAAACTCAGAGATATCCCTAAACAGGGGAGAGCTGCTGCAGGGCTATAACAATGAAGCTTTTGACCGTGATGCCATTCGCATCAACTTTAAGGATTGTGTGTTCCGGGGAAATCATGAGATGGGAAATACAAAGGATTGGCCCTGTGCTTTTTTTGAAGCCTGCGATCTTTCCTTTGAAGCTGCATCGGTTCCGGCAGGGACAACGTATGATGATCTGATCGAGCGCTACCGCAAGCTGGCAGCGGATCCGAACGCATTTAAGGATGCTTACGGAGCCGGAACATATGTATTTATCTATGACCCCATTTTCTGCAATAGACTGAGGTGAATGATATGAAAAAATTCAGGACATTTTTATTGAGTATTTTATTGGTGTCGGCCCTGACAGCCTGTGGAACCTACGGCCGCCAGAACGTAGCGGCGGGAGGCTCTGCCGAGAAAACAGAGCAGTCGGAAAATCCACCATCCCTGCAGGAGGAGTCACAGCCGGCGACAGAAGAACCATCGATTGAAAAAGAGGAGCCACATCCGGGAGCGGCGGAAACACAGCAGGAAAAGCAGGATGGGGCTTGGGCCGCTGCCTATAATGAGCTGGTGGAACGTTTTCGGACACTGGTGTCAGATCCGGACAGCTCAGACAGCGATGAATCGGGAGAAATGGGCGTTTTGGAGACCGCACGTACTTTGGGAGCAGATGCCGTGTATCAGATGGGCTATCTGATCGAAGATCTCAGCGGTGACGGTATCCCGGAGCTGGCAGTGGGACAGCTGGACGGCCCGATCATTGCTCTTTATACACTGGCAGACGGAAAGCCGCAGCTGGTATTTGCAGGCTGGTATCGCAACATGTATGTCTATATGGGTGACGGCCATTTCTACTATTGTGGTTCAGGAAGTGCGGTGGAGAGCGGAGCAGGCATATTTTATCTCAGCAAGGATGCAAGAGAGCTGAAATGTGAGAGCTTTCTCTTTACCAGCCGTGACAAGAATGGCGATATCTGTGTTTATTCTAATGAAAACGGGAGCTGGGAGCCTGAACGATCGGAAAAGTCAGAGATGAGCCTAGAGGAATTCTGGGCTCTGGATCCTGCCGGTGCGCCGATGCCCCTTATTCCATTTTCCGGAGAAGGCGGACAGAGCACAAGCGGAGCCGCAGCCCCGGTATCGGTCGATTATCTGACCGCAGTTGGTGATGAAGAATACAACTGGGTTACCCTGTATGATGGTCAGGAAGCCTGTGCGATCGTTTTTACCACGGACAGCACAGTGACCGACTTCACTTTATGGAACCTGTTTGCAGAGGATATTACAGAAAACGGTGATCTTATTTTTTCTGCTGACGCAATAGATGTGGATGACAGCGAGGGATTAAATTCCCTTCCTTCTGTTATGACTCCGGATACACGCATTGCCGTACAGCTGATCTTCCCCGGTGATACGCCTTCCTATGGTATTTCCTATGTGGATGCAGCCGGTAAGCTGCGCCGCTTTGTGATCGAGATGAGCGGCTATGATGGTTCCCTTCTGCTTCTGGAGACAGATCCAGAGGATAACCGGTTCGTTCTTCGGTGGGGAAACTAGAACAGCGAAGAAGATAAGGCGGATCCGTGATCTGCAGGCATGCAAAAAACAGCATACAAAATAGCGTATAAAAAACGGTGCAGTATGGGAAAACCATGCTGCACCGCTCTTTATATAGTGATGATTACAGGCTGATAAGGCTGGAGAAGATGGAGAGGAAGATCGGATTGTAAATATCATCAATGATTACAGCGAAGGACGGGTAGAGAACCCATGCTACGGTGTGCCATCCATACTGATCCATAACAGCCTTTTCGTTTGCAACCGCGTTCGGACCGGAGCCGCAGCCCCATCCACAGTTACCGGCAGCCATAACAGCAGCGCCGTAGTTGCGGCCAAATAAGTTATAAGATACAAAGAGTGCAAAGAGTGCCATCAGGATAGCCTGAGCCAGCAGGATGATACCCATCTGACCGGCTACCGGAGCCAGCTTTGTGATATCAATGGTCATAAGAACGAGAGCGAGGTAAAGCTCAAGGAACATATGCTCGATGGCATCGACCTCCGGAACCGGAAACTCAATACCGGATGCGTCCATAATATTTCTTGCGATTGCGCCTGCGAACAGACAGCCGATAAATTTCGGCATTTCGATCATCGGAATGTTATCTAACAGACAGTAGATCGGCATACCAAGTGCTGCAACGAGCAGAGACAGTGCAAATGCCTTGATCATACGTGTGTTGTTAAGAGTCGGAGCTGCACCGGATTTTGCTGCTTCCGGCTTGTCGTTCGGGTCAGATTTCAGACCGTGGCGAGTAATCAGGAATGCGGCAACCGGGCCGCCGATCAGGGACCCCATGATATTGCCCATCGTACCGGCCGCTACACCGATCGTAGTGGCATCCTGAGCACCCATCTTTTCAAAGATAGGGCCAAAAGCAGAAGCAGTACCGACACCACCGGACATTGCTGATGAAGAACACTGCAGAGCCAGAAGCGGATGAAGACCAATGGCATTGCCGACCAGATAACCAACGACATCCTGCAAGGTGATCAGGAGACAGGCTGCAGCTGCGATCGCAAAACAAAGCTTTCCGCCGGCATGCTTTAACATCTTGTAGCTGAAGCCGAAGCCTACGCACAGGAAGAATAAGTTCTGGCATAAGTCTTTTACGACCTTTGCATCAAAGGATAAACCAATGATACCGGCTCCCTTGATGGCAGATACGACGATGGAAAAGATGATACCGGATATAACAGGGGCCGGTATTGCATATTTCCTGAGAGCAGCGCTGTGAGCGACGATTGCCCGTCCGAGGAAGATAACGATGGCTGCGAAACCAAGCGTCGTCAGATACTCAAACTGGAATGTTGCGATGGCACCATCCGCTGCGGGTTTGTATGTTCCGAAGTAGCTGATAATATGTTCTAACATAGAACTTCCCTCCATTCTCTCTTAAGAATTCTACCTACTTCCTTAAGAAATTGTTTATTTCTTTTAGAAACAGTTTATAAGAATAAAAAAGGGAAGTCAATTTTTGTAAATTTAAATATGCTTTTGTAAGTATTGTAAGCGGCCAGAAGCACGCACCAAGTCTCACGGACGTTCGACTTGATTTTTAACGTAGCGATATTTGATAGAAGGACGCCCTCCGGTCTGATAATCGATGGTGCTGACGAGCTCACCGATCTCCACCAGATAATTCAGATACCGCCGGGCGGTGATCCGAGAAAGATGGATCTGTTCCGATATTTGTTCGCTGGACCATACAGAGTCAGGATTTTCGATAAGAAATGTGCGGATCATGGATAAAGTCTGGCGGTTTAACCCTTTTGTCAGCGGAGCTTCTTTTGCAGACGTATTCGTGCCGGAGAAAAAGCGATCGATCTGGTTCTGTCTAAGATCAGAAACAGAGGCTTCCAGCTCACCCTGTCGAATGGCAAAGCGTTTCAAAGCCGCCTTAAAGCGTTCATACTCAAAGGGTTTGACCAGATAGTCGATCACACCGCGAGAGATCAGCTTGTGGACAGTTTCTGCATCATTCGCTGAGGTTACCATGATGATCGATGGTATCTTTCCGGCGGCGTGGAGCTGATCGATAAACTCATCGCCATTCATCAGCGGGGTATAGTAATCCAGTATGATCAGGTCAACATCAGAATTTTTCAGGTACTGCAGCGCCGTGATGCCGCTCTTAAAAATCCCTTCGACCTGAAAGGAGGGCGTCAGCTCTACATATTGTTTATTTATGGAAGCAACCATCGGGTCATCCTCGATGATGATAACTTTATACATTTTTTTGATTCTCCTTTCGTGCAAATGTCAGGGTAAAACAGGTTCCTTCTCCCTGTTCCGTGTCGATCTCTATATTTCCGCCGTATTCTTCAACGATCTGATGGATCAGGTAGAGCCCGGTTCCACGGTTTTCGCCTTTGGAAGAAACTCCCTTTTCATAGATATGATCGATCAGATCCGGCCGGATCCCCCGGCCTGTATCTTCACAGGTGACGATATTGACATCTGAGCGGCAGTAGATCCCGACGACGATCTCACGCGGATGGGCAGCCTGTTCAAAACGATCCGGATCAGAGACCGGAAGATTTAGCCCGGAGGCGGAGGAAGGCTCCGACTGATCGTTGTTTAACTCCTCAATCGCATTTTCCAGAAGATTTCCGAGAATGGTCACACAGCAGTCAACAGGAAGGAGCAGGTCAGCATCCCGGCAGACGCTGTCGGCACTGATCTGGAGACGGATGCCCAACTCGGCGGCATGCATCATCTTTCCAATCACGAGGGCACAGATTTTCGGCACGCGGATGCTGTTAGCTGTTTCCCGGACGGACTGACTGGAAACAAGACTGCTGTTTGTGATAAAATTCATAGCCTGCTCGATCTCCCCGATCTGCAGATAGCCAAGAATAATATGTAGCTTATTTAAAAATTCATGATTGAAGGCTCGTAATGTGTCCAGCATGTTGTGGGCGCCGGACAGCTCATCAGAGAGGCGAAGAAGGTCTGTGCGGTCAAAGAGCACCATCAGAACTCCGCGATTGGTCTTTTTCCCCTGCTCATGTATGGGTACCTCTTTGATCGCCAGCTGATGCTCTGAAATGCGAACACTTTCATGAGTCACTGTTTTTCCGGTTCCCATCACCTGATGAAAAGAGGTCTGGGGAAACAGCTCCCAGATAAAACGATGGGTAATTGGGGTATTGGATATTCCGAGATAGGAGGCGGCCTTTTCATTGGCAAAGAGAACTCTTCCTTCCGGATCCGTCGCCACAAGGCCTTCATCGATCGTGTTCATTACCTCATCCTGTCTTGTATAGAGATTGACCAGTTCTTCCGGATCATAGCCTAAAAGAGAATCGCGCAGCATAGTCAGAAGCGTATGGGTCAGGAAGATGCTGACGACCATCATGATCAAAAAGATCCCGATATGGATAATAAGAAAATATCGGTGATGTGCCGATAGCGTGGCGGTAAAAAGGGAAACCATGACAAAGCCGATGACCTCCCCATCCTGGTTTTTAATATCGTGAAAGGCACGCCGCTGCATTCCGTGGGAGCCGTACCCGGTAGAGATAAAGGGCCCGGTGCCGGAAAGGATATCGTTTTCATCATCGGATATGTAAGAATCCCCGGTTTTCAGACGATCCGTATGATAAATGCGCCGTCCGTTTTTATCACAGATCATGATGACATTGATATCCGGTATATTAGAAGAAAGGGAGTCCAGATCCTCACTGATAAGAGCGTTGGAATATCCGTTTTCAAGCATGATTTCAACAGTCGGAATGGAGGCAATATAGGAAGCAGTACCGCTTATCAGCCTGTCCATATCCTTTCGCTGACGTGATATGTCAAAATATAAGGTAAATCCCAGAGAAATAAGAACGATGGCTGCTGAAAGCAGGAGAAAAGAGTGGTACAGCTTCTGCTCCAGCGGGGATATATTTTCTTTAGTTTTCATTAGTATAAGCCTCCGGAATGTTTGGATTGAATGCAGTTAAGAACGCTTCTTTTTTATTGAGGAGGAGCCTACTCTGTAAAAGAGAGCAGCTCCTCTTTTTTAATTTTGTAGAACAGGAGGCCGACCAGATCGGCCAGCGCCCAGCCGATCGGGACAGACCACCAGATGCCGACCACACCGATGGCAGGAATGGCAGACAGAGCATAGGCCAGTATAACACGGGTTCCTAAGGAAAAGATGGTGAGAACGACGCTCATGCCCGGCTTTGCCAGTGCCCGATAGAGACCATAGAGCAGGAACAGGCAGCCGATCCCGCAATAGAACACGCCTTCAATACGCAGATAGCGGACGCCTTCTTTGATGATCTCGGCTTCTTTGGGATCTACAAATATCGTCATGAGAGGTCTGGCAAATGCACACACAATTGCGGATATTACGATGCAGAAGCTCATGGAGATATATACGGCATTTTTCAGACCGGAGCGGATCCGTTTGCTTTCCTTTGCACCATAGTTTTGCGCGATGAAGGTGGAGAAGGCATTGCCGAAATCCTGCACCGGCATATAGGCAAAGGCATCGATCTTGACGGCAGCGGCAAAAGCGGCCATAACAACCGGGCCGAAGCTGTTGACGAGTCCCTGTACCATAAGGATACCGAGATTCATGATCGACTGCTGAACACAGGTCAGAGTGGAGAAGGAGATGATCTCGCGGATGCGTTCGCGGCGCAGACAGCCGGTCTTCCATATCGAGCGGACCTGTGGATAGTGAAGAAGGGTGTAGGCGGAAATACCGATGCCGGAAATATACTGTGCGATCACAGTTGCCTCTGCCGCTCCGGCAACACCCCTGTTCAGTCCGATCACGAACAAGAGGTCAAGAGTAATGTTTAATACTGCGGAAACAGCAAGAAAGACTAGCGGAACAACGGAATTTCCGATCGCCCGCAGGAAGGAGGAGAAATAGTTATACAAAAAGACAGCAGGTATGCCTGTAAAAATTACAAACAGGTAATTTCGCATATCGTCCCACACCTCGGCGGGAACGCGTAGAAAAATGCGGAGCTCATCTAAAAGAGCGTAGGATACGATGTTTAAAAGGACGGTGACCAATGCGATAAAAAAGAACGACGCACACAGGTTTTCGCAAAGAGCCTTTTCATCCCGCTGTCCGAACCGCATGGAAAAAAGGGCGCCGCTTCCCATACACAGGCCAAGAATGATCGAAGTCAGAAAGGTCATCAGTGTAAAGGACGATCCGACTGCTGCAAGGGCATTTGGCCCAAGGAAGCGCCCGACGATCAGGGTATCAGCAATGTTGTAGCACTGCTGAAGCAGATCTCCTAAGATCATGGGGATGGCAAATAGCAGCATGGACTTTATGATCGGCCCCTTTGTTAAATCCTGATTCATAATACTCCTCCAAAATGTAAGTTGTAAATCTCGATTGTCACCATTATAACGTTTTTTGGCCTTTAAGTCAAAAGAATCGGACAGCATAGGAAAAGGATCCGGCGTAAGCCAGACCCTTTATGGTGAGTACAGGTATTGATAAGAATCAGTTTTCTTGATGACAGGTAAGCCGGATCTTTTCGATAAAATATTCATGGATCCGGGTGTCCTTTGTCATTTCCGGATGAAAAGCAAGTCCGATCTGATTTTTATACTCCACACCGACAATGTGCTGATCTACAGCTGCCAGTATCTTAACCTCCGGGGATACTTTTGTAATGTAAGGTGCCCGGATAAAAACGAGAGGAAAATCTTTGATATCGCCGACATCGGAGCGGATCGTGAAGCTGCCCAGCTGTCTGCCGTAGGCATTTCTCTGCACGGTTACCGGCAGGGTGGCAAGGTGCTTTACCGGATCATTTTCCAGCTCCTGTGCAAGGAGGATCAGTCCTGCACAGGTGGCTAATACCGGAAGACCATTCCCAATCAGCGTCTGCAGGCTGTCAAAGAATCCCAGCTCACGGATGAGCTTTCCCTGTACTGTGCTTTCTCCTCCCGGAAGAACCAGACCATCCAAAGAAGCAAGATCCTTCTTCTGGCGGAGCTCAATACATTCCACCGGTTCTTCGTATTTTTCTGCGATCGCCTCCAGCATCTGTTTATGCTCGATAAAGGCTCCTTGAACTGAAAGGATTCCGATTCTCATATTATTTTCCCCGTTCCTCCATGATGATCCGGATCTCACTCGGATTGATGCCCACCATAGCCTCTCCGAGATCTTCAGAGAGCTGAGCGATCAGAGCCGCATCCCGGTAATTGGTTACAGCCTGAACGATAGCAGAGGCACGCTTTGCGGGATTTCCGGATTTGAAGATACCGGAGCCGACAAATACTCCCTCAGCGCCAAGCTGCATCATAAGGGCTGCGTCAGCAGGTGTAGCAACACCGCCTGCAGCAAAGTTTACAACAGGAAGCTTGCCGTTTTCGTGGACATAGCGGATCAGGTCATAAGGTACCTGAAGCTGCTTTGCTTCTTCATACAGTTCGTCGGCTGACATGGAAGTAACCTTCCGGATCTCTGCGTTCATCTTACGCATGTGACGGACGGCCTGCACTACATCTCCGGTACCCGGCTCACCCTTTGTACGGATCATGGCAGCTCCCTCATTGATCCTTCTGAGTGCTTCTCCCAGATCTCTTGCACCGCATACAAACGGAACGCGGAAATTTCTTTTGTCGATATGGTAAACATCGTCAGCCGGAGAGAGTACCTCTGACTCATCGATATAATCGATCTCAATTGCTTCAAGAATCTGCGCCTCTACAAAATGTCCGATCCTGCATTTAGCCATTACGGGAATGCTGACGGCCTGCTGGATTCCTTTGATCATCTTCGGATCACTCATTCTTGATACACCGCCTGCTGCACGGATATCGGCCGGGATCCTTTCCAGAGCCATAACCGCACATGCACCGGCTGCTTCGGCGATCTTTGCCTGCTCAGGTGTGGTAACGTCCATGATGACGCCGCCTTTTAACATCTGAGCAAGACCTTTATTTAATTCGTATTGAGACTGATTCATTTTGTTGTCCTCCTGTGTTTTCTTATTTGCATAGAACGCTTTACAAAGAATTTATCTTATAATATAATAAGTTTGGTCATAAAGAAATAACCAAAAAAGAATAATTAATTATTCCAGTTGCGGGAGGAAATATGCTGACGTATGACTTTCGACATATTGAAGGACCGATATATGAATACATTTATAAATGCATAAAAGAGGATATTTTAGCGGGAAATATATTGCCCGGTGAAAAGCTTCCTTCTAAAAGAGCTTTTGCAAACAATCATGGTATTAGTACCATTACGATACAAAATGCGTATGACCAGTTGATCAGTGAGGGCTATATCTATACACAGCCGAAGAAGGGCTACTATGTGTCAAAGATCAATGGGATGACGAATCGTCTTGTTCATTCCGGACATATCAACTATGATATATCCGTGCCGAAAAAAGAGGAATATGCAATAGATTTTTCAGGAAACGGGATTTCTCCGGAAAGCTTTCCCTTTTCTATATGGACAAAAATATCCAGAGAGGTAATGGCGGAAAAAAAAGAGGAGCTGATGTGTGTGCCTCCGGTCTGCGGAGTGGAGGAGCTAAGGAAGGCGATTTCCGAGCATCTGAAATCCTTCCGGGGAATGATCGTGGATCCGAATCAGATCATCGTTGGGGCCGGAACAGAGTATCTGTACGGCTTGCTTACGGAGCTTTTGGGAAGGGACAAGAAATATGTGATCGAAACGCCGGGCTACAGGAAGCTGATACAGATATATAAGCAGCGGGGGATCGAATGCCGCTTCGCATGTATGGATAAGCAGGGAGTGACCGTCAGCGAATTGGAGGAATCCGGGGCAGATGTAGCGCATATCTGTCCGAACCACCATTTCCCTACCGGTATTACAATGCCGGCCAGCAGGAGATATGAGGTGTTAGCATGGGCCAATGAGAAGGATGGCAGATATATTATCGAGGATGATTATGACAGTGAGTTCCGAACAGAGGGGAAGCCGATCCCGACCCTGTTTTCCATTGGCGCCAGTGAGAAGGTGATCTATATGAATACCTTTTCAAAATCCTTATCTCCCACCATACGAATCAGCTATATGGTATTGCCGGTGCAGCTGGTAAGGAGCTTTTACAGCAAAATGAATTTTTATTCCTGCACAGTATCTAATTTTGAGCAGTATACACTGGCAGAATTTATGAAACAGGGATACTTTGAAAAGCATATCAACCGAATGCGGCTTTTTTATATGAGAAAAAGGCGGGAGGTCATGGACATCATCAAGCACAGCGGACTTATTTCACGCTGTGAGATCATAGAAAACGATTCCGGACTTCATTTTCTGCTCCGGCTTGAAACAACGATCCCGGATGAGATCATTGAAAAGAAGCTGCTGGAGCGTGGGATCCGGATCGAATCTTTATCGGATTATGATCTGCTTAAGAAAAATGATCGGATGAAGGCCAAGGATAAGCTCAGGAAAAATGAGCTGCCTCACCGTTTCATTATCAATTACTCCAACCTGAAGATCGATGCGATCGAGGGGGCATTAAAGGCGCTTCAGGAAATATGTCAGGATCTATAGAAGAAAGGATGGTCGTTTCCCGTGAATAATTTCAGTAAATACAAAAAGCTGTTTTTGTCTACGTTTAAACTAAGTGCGTGTACCTTTGGAGGCGGATTTGTGATCGTACCCTTAATGAAAAAAAGGTTTGTGGAGGAGCTTGGCTGGATCGGAGAAGATGAGATGCTGGATATGATCGCGATCGCCCAGTCCTCCCCCGGTGCCATTGCAGTTAACGCTTCTATTTTAGTGGGGTATCATGTGGCCGGTTTTCCCGGAGCCATGATCACGGTGTTGGGGACGGTACTGCCGCCGCTTATCATCATATCGATCATTTCTCTGTTTTATCAGGCATTTCGTGATAATGCCATCGTAAATATGGCGATGGCGGGAATGCTCTGTGGAGTGGCCGCCGTGATCTGCGATGTTGTGATTACAATGGCAGGCTCGACATTTCAGAAAAAGCGCATCCTGCCCGTTCTCGTTATGCTGGGTTCTTTTATTGCCGTCCGGTTTTTCTCCGTCAATATCATTCTGATTATCCTTGTCTGCGGAATGATCGGAGCAGCAGATACATGGCATCAGGGAAGAAAAAAGAGCAGCAGATAAAAGTAAAACAAAAAAGGGAGAGATTCGATGATTTATTTGGAGTTATTTTGGAGCTTTTTTCAAATCGGGTTATTCAGTATCGGCGGCGGTTATGCCGCTATGCCTTTAATTCAGAATCAGGTGGTGGATGTCCATCCGTGGCTGACAATGACACAGTTTGCCGATATCATGACGATTGCGGAGATGACACCGGGGCCTATTGCCATCAATTCCGCAACCTTTGTCGGTATTCAGGTGGCAGGCCTTTTGGGGGCGGTGATCGCGACCGTTGGCTGTGTATTTCCCTCCTGCGTGATCGTGATGACCTTAGCTTATCTCTATTACCGCTTTCGCGGACTGGACATGGTGCAGGGGATCCTTGCGGGACTTCGTCCGGCAGTTATCGCAATGATCGCCTCGGCAGGCATTTCTCTGATTATCATGGCATTCTACGGAGAAAGAACGCTTCCGGCAGATCTGACTTCCTTTAACGTGATCGCCGTAATGATATTTGTATCCGGTCTTATTATCTTAAGAAGATGGAAAACGAATCCATTGTGGGTAATGGCAGGTTCCGGTGTCCTGGGGGTCATCCTGTATTCTGTCTTTTAACACGGTTCTTGATATGATTAGAATATAACGAAAACAGGGAGAAGATATATATGCAGAATATACTAGAGAAGCTTCCCTTCTGGTCTGCTCTGACAGAACGGGAAAAGGAGCTCCTGCAGGAGAGTGCTTTCACCCGCCGCTATGAAAAGGGGACATTGATCCACAGCTGCACGCAGGAATGTCTGGGATTGCTGCTGATACTTTCCGGAGAGCTCCGCACCTACCTTCTCTCCGACGAGGGACGCGAGATTACCTTATTCCGCCTTTATTCTGGCGATATATGTGTTTTGTCGGCCTCCTGTGTCATCAGTCAGATCTCATTTGAGACTCAGATGATCGCCCAGCAGGATACGGAGACACTCATCATTCCTGCCGGACGGATCGCTTTTTTGAAAGAGAAGAATCTCGCTGTCCGCTGTTTCCTCTACGAGCTGGCAACACAGCGCTTTTCTGATGTAATGTGGGCAATGCAGCAGATCTTATTTAAGGGGCTGGACCGGAGGCTGGCGGATTTCCTTCTTACAGAATCAGAGCGTACCGGCTCCAGAACGATCCGCATGACTCATGAGCAGATCGCACAGAATATAAGCTCTGCCAGAGAGGCCGTAGCAAGGATGTTAAAGCAGTTTTCCGAGGAAGGATTTGTGGAATTGAAGCGGGGTGCCATCACACTGCGGGATACGGAGAGCTTGAAAAAGCTGAAGTAAAAGTAAAAAAAGACCGTTTATTTTTTAACATTCTTAAGCTGGAGGTTTCCTTCGGCTCTTTTTTATCGCTTTTTTGGCGGAATGATTGACAAAGAAAAAAATAATGTTAAAGTAACACAAGAAAAAAGCAGCTACCCGATACAAAATAAGAGAGCTTCGAGGTGGCTGCCAATGCTCACTGCCTGAATTGGGTGGGAGCTTTGTCTGACTAAGAAATATAAAAGGAGAGTTTACTTATGAGCTCATGGAAGGATGTAACGAAAAAAACGCGTGAATTGCGAAAAAATATTGTTTTTCGCTGTGCGCTCTCTTTTGCGGTTGTATTTTTATCAGCACTGCTGCAATCTTATGTAATACTTGCTTTTATCCGCCCGGCAGGTCTTTTGTCCAGCGGATTTACCGGATTAGCGATCTTGATCGACCGGATAGCGGAGCTTTATGGCTTTTCTGTTTCCACGTCTTTGGCGTTGATCCTTTTAAATTTACCGGTGGCGATCATGTGCTGCCGCAGCATCAATGTAAAGTTTACGGTATTTTCTCTTTTGCAGGTATTTTTTGTCAGCTTTTTCCTGAAGCTTTGTCACTACGAGCCCTTGTTTGATGATGTGATACTGAATGTGATTTTCGGCGGTGTGCTCTATGGATTTTCCGTCCTTCTTTCTTTAAAAGGAAACGCCTCCACCGGCGGCACCGATTTTATCGCTCTTTACGTTTCCAACAAAACAGGAAAGTCCATCTGGAACTATGTGTTTGTGGGAAATGTATGTATCCTGATGATCTTTGGCCACATGTTCGGATGGGAATATGCCGGATATTCGATCCTGTTCCAGTTTATCTCCACAAAGATCATCACCGCCTTCCATCACCGTTATGAACGCGTGACCCTGCAGATCACGACGGCAAAGGCCGAGGATGTGATAAAAGCGTATGTAGGAAAGTATCGTCACGGGATCTCCTGTGTAGATGCGATCGGCGGCTACAGCCATAAAAAAATGAATCTGCTTCATACCGTGATCTCGGCTTATGAGCTCAAGGATATTGTTGAGCTTATGCAGGAAGTAGATGAGAACGTGATCATCAATGTATTTAAAACCACCGATTTCTACGGCGGGTTCTATATGAAATCGCTGGATTAAGAAAAGATGGCATTATGTTGTGAAAAAAATTGACAAATTTTTCAAGAAAATGTAACTTTGTTACAGTACGGATAGCTTTCGTATGTTATGATAATGCTAATCCTGAACATGATGCATCTTCTATCGCATGGAAGGATGCTGAAAAGGAAAGATAGTGTGTTTACGAAAGGAGCTTTTAATATGGCTGAATTGATTATCACTGCTGCAAATTTTGAAAATGAGGTTATGCATTCCGAAAAACCGATCCTGATTGATTTCTATGCTGACTGGTGCGGGCCGTGCCAGATGCTTGCACCCGTAGTGCATGAGATCGCAAAGGAAAATGCCGGAGTCATTAAGGTGGGTAAGATCAACGTAGATGAGCAGATGGAGCTTGCCAGAAAGTTCCGGGTATTCAGCATTCCCACACTGGTGCTCTTTAAGGAAGGAAAGGCAGTATCCAGCTTGGTTGGCTTCCATGGAAAAGAGGAGATAGAGGAGATGCTTAAAAGCGCGAAATAGATAGATGAGAGGATCAGAAAAACGGTGAAACCGTATTGCATGGATCGTGCTGAAAAGATTGAGCTGGGGCCAAAGCCCCAGCTCATTATTTTGATCTGACATAAGTATTCAACGCATGAACACAATACTCATTATAGGGATATTTATCAGTCGTTACATATCCGGCCGGAGCATCAATCAGCTGCGGGATGCGGTTTATGATGGTGGCACAGGTCATTTCCACGGTTGCCGGACGATTAACGGAAACAGTAGTTTCCGGTTCCCCGATAAAGGTCCAGTCGTTGCGGTCAAATTCATCCGGTGCGAATACCTTACCTACACATTCCGTTACAAGGGTGATGCCTTCCTCTGTTTCTGTTGTTACAACTGCACGCATACCGGTAGGATCACCGGCCTTGATCGTTTCATTTAAGGTTGTGGAGAAAAGATCCTCGGAGTGAGTAGTTGGATAGCATTTCTGTGTCTGGGAGATAATATGAAGGTTCATCTTACTGCAGAGCCAGCCGTTCTGATTCCACATATAAGATGGTACATAACGTCCGCTTTCGATAAGCTCCTTCAACTCATCCGGTGACATAGTGTTGATATTTGCAATTTCTTTTTCAAATCGTTCCGGAGTAAAGCCTGCTCCATGACCCTCGGCAAGAGCAATACCGTAATCTTCAACATTATACCAGCTGCTGCCTAGAATCTTTGTTATCTTAAAGGAGGAGCCGGCAAGATTGGTGACCATAGTACCCCATACAAGATCACAGTAGCCAACGCCGGTCAGAGTGCAATTTCCTTTTTTCGCGAGCTCATCCAATTTGTGGGTGAGAGCCGGAGAAGAATTCCACGGATACAGCGCTTCCTCACAGGTAGTAATGGCATTGATGCCATGCTTTGCACAGATCGTAAAGATATCTTCAAGCTCTGCAACGGTACTTCTGGTGGCGATGATGCAGACATCCGGCTTTAAGCTTCCGAGAAGTTCATCAGCCTGACGGGAATCAGAGATCCTGATACCGGTTTCCGGATAACCATCCCCCACAATTTCTGCTGCATCTTTTCCAAGAATGGCAGGGTTCATATCAAAAGCAGCAACCAATTCTGCACCCTTTTCAATTGCATATCGGATCAGATATTTACCCATTTTACCACAGCCGTATTGAGCGAATGTAATTTTTCTTTCCATAAAGAATACCTCCTTGATCAAGATGAGTGTTTGCCGGATCTACTTTGCTGATATAATTTTACACCTTATAGTAAATATAAAGTCAAGAGGGGTTTGATGTTCCCGGAATTCTTTGCTAAAATCAGAAGGAGAGGAGGGATTACAATGAGAAATACACTTTTAAAGATCGGTGAGATGGCCGAGCTTAACCATGTCAGTACACAGACATTAAGACTTTATTCTAAGAATAAGCTTTTGGAGCCTCAATATATGGATCCGGAAACGGGCTACCGGTATTATACGCTGGAACAGTGTGCAAAGCTGGATCTGATCCGCGCCCTGAAAAGCTGCCATCTGCCGCTGGGAAAGATCCGCGAGATATTTGAGCTTTCATCGGAGGAACGATTACTGCAGGTACTTGAGGAACAGATCGGCGCTTTATCGGAGGAGATCTATAATTCTTCAGTAAGCAGGAATAATTTGCTTCGCATCCGTAGAAATATTCAGACGCTGAATGCGCTGCCGCCGTTTGGACAAGTGTTTTTTGAGTATGTACCCGAGCGAAAGCTGGATGTGCAGGATACGGAGTTTGACTTCTTTTCCCAAGGTTATCAGGGATATGAAAATATGCTCCGCCACATGCAGAATTATCTTCATGAAAAAAAGCTTCCTCCGTCCTATTTTATCAATGTCGGCACGATCATGGATAAAGAACATTTTATGGAGGGAACGTATACATCGCAGACGGCATTTATATTTGTCGACGATCTGTACCCGGACACCGGAAGTATACGTACACTACCGCAGAGTATGTATCTGTCCGTGGCTTCGGACAATACGTCTTTGGAAGCAGAGTATGCAAACAGATTGTATGAGGAGATGACAAGACAGGATATGATCCCCTCCGGTGACTATATCTGTGAGGTTCTCACTCAATTCCCGCTGGATCATTCGGAGCATCTGATCTACAAGATCCAGATACCGGTACGGCGCAGATCGTAGGGGAGATGTATTCCGGCTGACCGGGGTTTTTAAGCTGCTAAATGAGGCGGAGGATAATCCGCTTGCCTCATGCGGACAGTAGAATTTACTTTTGAAGGTATCAGCCGATCTCCTGTCCCAAGGTCAAAATTGACAAGCCAACTAAAAAAATGATATAGTTAAGGCAATAAAGAAAGATGTTCATTGAAAGGTGGCGAAGTCATGTGTGAATTCAACATTAAAGAGTTGAGTCTGACCAATTATAGAAGATTTGAAGACAAAAAGTTTACGTTAAATCCCAGAATGAATGTATTTGCAGGGAAAAACGGTTCAGGAAAGACAACCGTATTGGAAGCTGTAAATGTATTGTTGGGAGCATATCTTGCTGCCTACAAAACCTATGTTCCTTCACGTTTCGTATATAATATAAAATCAACGGATGCCAGGCAGAAGGCCCAGATTTCTGAGGATCATACGATTTTTACAACCGGAACAATTTCGCAGTATCCATGTAAGATCAGCTGCAGAGCAAAATGGGATAACAAAATAGAGCCCATAGAATTTCAACGTGTCATATTAAAAGAAGATGCAAGAACAAAATTCGGCGGTTCGAATCCGATGCAGCCAACAGTAATTGCATGGGAAAAAGAAATATCAAAGGCAGATCACTCAGACAGTCAGGTAATCCTGCCTCTGGTTCTCTATCTCAGTTCAGCACGACTGTGGAAAGATGGAAACAAAAAAACACAGAAAAAGGGAGTATTCAGCAGGACAGATGCATATAGTCACTGTCTGGATGCACAGCATGGATTGGACGTTGCATTTCGTTACATTGATACCTTGAAAGCAGTTGCAGTGGAAGAAAACAGCGGGAAGCTTTTCCCTGCATACGAAGCCATTCTGCAGGCAGTAAATGAAGCGTTTGCAGAAGAACTTCAACCCGGAGAAGAAATTATTTTTTCAACTAAATTTGAAGATGACATGATCGCACTCAGGACGGCAGAGGGAACGATTTTGCCATTTCAGATGCTGAGTGATGGCTATCGAAATGTAATTAAAATCATTCTTGATATTGCCGTTAGAATGTGTATTTTAAATCCGTATTTAAAAGCAGACGCATTGAAACAGACCCCCGGAGTCGTTTTGATCGATGAAGTGGATTTAAGTCTGCATCCCACATGGCAAAGGCGTATCATTGGTATCCTGAAAGAACAATTTCCGAGAATCCAATTTATCTGTGCTACCCATTCACCATTTATTATCCAGTCGCTGGAGCATGGAGAATTGATAACCTTAGATCATCCACTTGACAGTGAATATTCAGGAGAAGGAATCGAGGATATTGCCGAGGATATAATGGGCGTTACGATGGTTCAATACAGCGAAAAGAAAAGAAAAATGTATGAAGCTGCAGACGAGTATTACAAGGAGCTGAAGAATGGGGCTACCAAAGCAGACATGGAGAGACTTGAGGAGAAACTTACCAGACTAGAAGCTGAATACAGTGATAATCCGGCTTACTTAGCCCTGATCCGACAGAAATATACGGTGAAACGATGGGAAGTGGAACACAATGAGACCGATAAATAAGGGGACGGCTCCAAATAAAATATATAAGAAATATGGCGATGCTGTCCCGGATCTGACGGATCGTATCGGTACATATTGCTCTTATTGTGGAATGGAAATAAGCCATGTGCCAGAGGTGGAACATAAGAAATCAAAAACCAGGGGCGGAGAGTTGACTGCCTGGGATAATTTGCTCTTGTCGTGTAAATATTGTAATACACGAAAAAAAGATGAAGTGACTCCGGATTCGGCAAAGAATTATCTATGGCCGGATGAGTATAACGTAGCTCTCGCATATTGCTATAAAAGCGGAATTCCGGCGATCAATGAAGAAAAGCTAATGCAAATGGATCCAACGGGAAATGTTTATACAAAAGCGAAAAAGTTATTTGACTTAGTAAAACTGAGCCATATACCTCAAAAAGGAGAAAAAGATCGGCGCTTCGGGAAAAGAATGGAAGTATATAAGATGGCAAAGGATTCATTGCAAGACTGGGACAAGATGAAAAACGAACCAGAGGAAGTTGCTTCTGTCATGAAAAAGAGTATTGTAAATTTAGCAAGATACAGTGGTTTCTTTTCTGTATGGATGGAGGTGTTCTCAGAAGAACCGGAGATTTTGACTGTACTTATAAAGGCATTCCCGGGAACCGAAGCGGGATATTATGATGAAAATGGTCATGTAAAAGACAGGCTGACTAAGAAAATGATATAGTTAAGGCAATGAAAAATGCTCATTGAAATAAGTAAAAATATCAAATTGCGATCAAATTTTATTTGATTCGGTTAAACTATGCCTGTGGGGGAGCTATGTTTAAGTTTACACGAAAAGCGATTATAGAATCCTTTATGGAGCTTCTGCAGAAGAAAACTCTGGATAAGATTACGGTGAAGGAGGTCATTGAATCTGCAGAGATCAACAGAAACACGTTTTACTACTATTATAAGGAGCCGCAAAATAACTGAAATTACAGTTGTTTTGCAGCTCCTTTGTGTTATGCAATGGAAACCTGCGGTACGGTATAGTGCCGGAAAAGATCGGTGCAGGTAGCACATTTGTCGGCAAGGGTGAGGATCCAAGCTTCTCTTGAGGTCGGAAGGATCGGGTACAGGGGGAACATGTGGCTGGAGATTGCGTCACAGACCCTTATATCGACATTGGGGATGATCTCCCGGACCGCCGCAATAGAGTCTTTTGGATGTCCCTTAAGGCATTGGTAATTGGAAGAAAATTTTTCCCTTCGTCCGATGATGCCAAGATCATGGGCCAGTGCGGCGATAATTAGCGTTGCCAGATTCAGCTTTATATGAAAAAGACTCAGAAGCTGATAAAATGCAATACAAAACAGCGCCACATTGATTGAGTGGGAAGCTACATCTGTGCGAAAATGATGCTTTTGATCTTTTGCATTTGCAAATTGGTTGCTTTCAAGAATACGATGCCCGTATGTAATGAGTAATTCAGAACGATTCATTTTAGTCCTTTCATTAAGTACAGTGTTAAAATGTGACATACTGATGATACTGCAATAGAACAAGGATGTCAAGAAAGATTAACAATATTAACAATAAATTTACCTTTCTTTTCCGACAGGATATGGTAAAATATTAGTCAAGCGGATATTCGCAATTGAAGCAGGGGACTTACTTGATTCGGTTAAATCATAAATGGGAGGAAGTTTTTGTGACAAATGACAGAAACAAAACGATACCGGAGCTTCCGAAGGGGAAAACGGAGTTTAATATCAGTGCGGCGCTGCTCCATATCATAGCGATGGCGCTTATGCTGATGGATCATCTTTGGGCAACTCTATTGCCGGCACAGGACTGGCTGACATGCGCCGGACGGCTTGCTTTTCCGATCTTTGCCTTTATGACTGTGGAGGGGTATTTTCATACCCGCAGCTTTAAAAAATACATTTTGCGGCTGCTCCTGTTCGCCGTTTTGTCGGAAATTCCCTTTGATCTGATGTACGGCGGAACATGGTTTTATCCGGTTCATCAGAATGTGATCTGGACATTTTTGATCGGACTTTCCGGGATACACCTGATGGAAGCCGCACGAAAAAAGAAAAAGCTCTGGCTGTTTCTTCCGGTTTCTGCATTAGTCGTTCTCGCCGGCGTGATACTCGGAACGATATGTATGGTAGATTATTATGGCGCCGGTGTGCTTATGGTCTTTATTTTTTATTTCTTCCGGGGACGGAAGTGGTGGTGTCTGGCGGGACAGCTTCTTACTCTCTACTGGGTAAATGTGGAGCTGCTGGGAGGCTTGATGTATCCGATACGCCTGTTTGGAATAGATATTGAGCTCTGTCAGCAGGGGTTTGCATTGCTGGCGCTGATCCCGATCTGGCTGTATCGCGGACGGCAGGGATATCACAGCAAGGCGTTCCAGCTAAGCTGCTACGCATTTTATCCTGTCCACATGCTGATTCTTGTGCTGATATTGAATTATGTGAATTCTTTCTAAATACTAAATATATTAATAGAACGAAAGGAGGGAGGAAACGTGCCAAAAGAATGGAAGAAGATCAGAATATGGAAGCTTTTCGCAAAAAAGCAGAGCGTAGGAATGCAGAGAAAGCTGATGTTCTACTGGAGCTTTACGATCTTGGCGGTTTTTGCGGCCGTGGTCTTCCTCTTATCGATCACAGGAGCCTTTTCCCGGAGCGGTGAACAGTTAAACGAAGTGATGGAGCTCCAGCAAAAGACTATGCAGGAGCATCTGGCAGATCATTTTGACAAGTTAACTGCTCAGGGCATCAATCTTTCCAAGGAATTAAGCCGAGAGATTGAGAGGATATTAATACAGGACGGAATTTCGTTAGAGGAAGCCAATAATTCTCCGGATCGTCTGCTGCAGCTGCAGGAGACCATGTATCCGCTGGTCAGCGAGACTCTCCGGACGGCAAACTGCAACGGAGCTTATGCAATATTGAATGCAACGATCAACACAAGGCTTCCGGTTTCCGATCATTCCCGGAGCGGTGTTTATCTGCGATATTCCAATCTAAGCGCCAGCAGTCCGGCCGCACCGATGGTCGTATGCTTTCGTGGTATCCCGGACATTGCCAGAAAAAATGATGTGGAAATGCATAATCGATGGAATATGGAATTTGACATGGATCTTATCCCCGGATGCCGGGAATTAATGAAAACGATCTTAGGCCGTCCGGCGCAGCATTATTATTGGACGAAGCGGATCAATCTAAAGGATACGTGGGAGTCGGTCATGCTGCTTTGTGTACCGATCATAGGGAGCAGCGGGACGGTGTACGGTGTCTGTGGTGTCGAGATCAGCACCATGTATTTCCAGTTCTCCTACCCTACTGTGGAGGGACAATTCGGCTCCGCTGTTACGGTGCTGGCCCCGATTTCTGAGGATCGTCTCCTGTTATCGGAAGGATTGGTGGGCAATGTAAAAGGTACTTATTTAAGCGGAAAGGAAACACTCAATATCCGGCCGGGTAAGTTTTATAATGAATATGCTGCGGGTAATGAGCGGTATATCGGTCTTCATCGTACCATCTCGATCTCAAAGGGAGATAAGGAGGACACGGTATGGGCAGCGGCCCTTCTTATTCCGCAGGAGAGCTATGCCGCATATTTAAGCAGAATACAAAAAACATGGATATTTGCTGCTCTGGTAATGTTCTTTGCTTTGCTTCTGCTGTCCTTTTATATGGTGCGGCGGTTTGTCCGCCCCATTACGGATATTTTAAGACAGTTCCAGCAGGAGGAAATACCGACTGAGGGAATATCCTCAGGAATCTCAGAGGTGGATCAGCTGGCGCGATTTTTAAATGAGCGGGCAAAAAATCAGCGATTAGAGCAGGGACAGCTTCCGCCAAATATTGCCGAGCTGTTTGACCAGTTTGTAGAACGAAGAAAATTACTTACGGAGGCGGAACAGAATATTTTCCGCTATTACATTGAAGGTCACGAGATCGCAGAAATTCCGGAGCTTGCATTTATCAGCATGAGTACGGTAAGAAAACATAACCGGAGCATCTATGAGAAGCTGGGAGTGGCCTCCAGAGACGAGCTGATGCTGTATATTGATCTGCTGCGCCGCTGCGGAAGACTTCAGGAGATTTCATAAATAATATATGGAAAACGCACAAAATCACAGGTATGGTTTTGTGCGTTTTTGCTATTATCCAATGGATACCATAGAGGGGAAATTGGCAAAAGTATCCAGAGGACTATATACAAATACAGGCTTTAACTGATATAACAAAGGTGAACCAAACAAAATAGCAAAAAAGCTAAAAAGGAGGATACGACATGAAGGGACAGAAATTTTTAAAGGTAACATCTATTCTTATGATAATCGGCGGCGTTATCGCTGCGATCGCCGGTGTCATTGCGATCATCGGTATCAGCGCCATAGCAGCTCTGACAGGCAGCGCTGAGGGTACCGGTCTTCTTTACGCAAGCTCGATCATTGTAACCGTAGCATCGATCATTCAGTTGATCGCCGGAATTAAGGGCCTTGGCGCCTGCAAGGATCCGATGAAGGCAGAAGGCTGCATTAAATGGGGCATCATCATTGCTGTCTTAAGTATCGTATCGATGATAATCGGTGTCGTTGGCGGTGGTGACTTCAATATTACCAGCCTGCTCCTTAACCTGCTGCTTCCGGGCTTATATGCTTACGGTGCAGTGCAGATGAAGGGTGAAGTAAGTACAGGCGCATAAATTAGAGAATAAGCTTGAAAAAAGGGAAAGGGATCATATTATGAAAAAATCAAGAAAAATATTGGCGTTTCTTTTAGCGGTTGTGATGCTTGTAGGGATGACTGCCTGTGCAAAGGGCGGAGGAAAATCCGGCGGTGGAGCTTCTGACGGAGGAGCTGTTTCCGGTGAAAACAGCGGCAAGGAGAAGGGCGCTCCCGCAGAGATCAAGGGAGAAACTTATGAGACCAGCCTGATCAGTGCATTTAGCCCGGAGGGCTGGATGGCATTTCCAAAAGCAGATTTCTTTGAGGAGTACCCGGATGAGCCGGGAGATCCGCACGGCCTGCGCATCCACAAGGGAGCGAAGGAGGAGCTGGATCAGTTATCAACACCCGGCATCCAGGTCGACTATTATCCGGAGGACACAGAGATGTATGACTCCAGAGAGTTCTATGAGGATTCAAAGGAGCTGGAGCCGTTCACGACCGGAGATTATACATGGGAAGGCTTTTCCGCTACTTCAGCCGGTATGAAGCTCATGGTTCTGACCGTAAGAGAGCCGTATCAGCTGGAGGTTACCATCTTCCCGGAGCTCGGGGATCAAACGATATCCCTGGACGACGCAGATGTTCAGGCGATCCTCTCCAGTATTACCGTAAAATAGTATAGGATACAGAAGATCTCATCCGCAGGAACCAAATCAGTTCCTCAACGGATGAGATCTTTTTATATCCGCTTGACATTATAAACGCCGTCTGTATGGGCATAATAACTGTGCAGGAAAGGAGGCAGATCAGATGACAGGATCTGAAAAGACAAGGCTGCAGTCGGTGGACCGCTCAACACTGCACAGTTTAAATGAGGTGAAGCTCGATCCCTCGCTGCCGTATGAGCAGAGGATGAAAAGCTATGTGGAGCAGATCGGAGATCCCTACTGCTATCTGGATGGTGATATGGTCGTCAGTCTTGGGTTTTCCGACACGGGAGGCAGCCTGAAGGATCGATTGGAGGCTCTGGCCGTCAATATGGAAGGAAGGTCGTATTGATAGAAGGACACAAAAGCCGGAGTTCCCGAACAGGGGAAGATAACTATGAGGCAATCGCGTATTACCGCCTGTCTCGGGACGATGGCAAGGAGCACGAATCAGACAGTATCGCAAATCAGCGGGCCCTGATCCGGGAGTATGTAAAAGCACATCCGAATATCAGGCTGGCAGAGGAAGCGTTTGATGACGGATACACGGGAACGAATTATGACCGGCCGGGCTTTCAGCGGGTCATGGAGGCGGTAAATAGTGGGCGTGTGAACTGCGTTATCGTGAAGGATCTCTCCCGGCTGGGCAGAGAGTATGTGGAAACAGGGAAATATCTGGAGATGATATTTCCCTCTATGGGGATCCGCTTCATCGCAATCAATGATGATGTGGACAGCATAAATGAAAGGCCCGGAGATGATATTCTGGTGCCGGTCAAAAACATAATGAACGAAACCTATTGCCGGGAGCTTTCTAAAAAGCTGAGAAAACAATTCCGGCTTCAGCGCTCTCAGGGAGAGTACATGGGAGCTTTTGCCTGTTATGGCTACAAAAAGCATCCGGACGATAAGCATAAGCTTATCATTGATGAGTATGCGGCAGAGGTCGTAAGAAATATATTTGCGTTAAAGCTTAAGGGCTTTGGCGATCAGGCGATTGCAGAACATTTAAACCGGGAAGCGATCCTGCCGCCGTCAGAATATAAAAGAAGTCTGGGATTAAACTATAAGTCCGGTTTAAAGGGGGCGGGTAAAAGCGGATGGAGAGCATTCACGATCCGTGGTATATTAACGAATCCGGTATATATCGGTGTTTTGATCCAAGGAAAGCGCGGAACGCCAAATTATAAGATCAGGCAGATGCGGGTACGGGAGGAAGGACAGTGGAGCGTGGTAAAGGACAATCATGAGGCAATCATAGATACCTTTACCTTTTATGCAGTCAAAAAGGCCCTTTCCGTAGATACCCGCGTTACTGCTAAAGCCGGGATCGTCGATCCGTTATCCGGAATGATGGTCTGTGCGGATTGCGGCAGATCCATGGTAAAGAGGAGTGTCACCAGAGGAAAGAAGAAGTTTTCCTATTATGTATGCCACACCTACAAAAAAGGAGACGGCTGCACGAGCCACAGCATTCCGGTGGAAAAAACAGAGGCCGCAGTAATGAGGGCGATCAGAAATCAGATTGAGGTCGTGATCGAAATAAAGCAGCTGTTAGAGGAGATGGATCACAAGGAGGTTCTTTCCGTGAAATTAAAACGTATGGAGCTTTTGCTGGCGGAAAAAAACAGGGAGATAGACCGGCAGAAGAACTTTCGCATGAAGCTGTATGAGGCATTGGAGGAGGGGCTGATCGAAAAGGGTGAGTATGAGGAGATGAGAAAAAAGGCAGCAGCGGTGATCGAGACGGCAGAGGCGGCGGCCGCCCGGCTGGAAAAGGAGCGGGATGACATTATCGCAGACAGTAAAAGCAAGCTTTTGTGGATCGAACAGCTGGCGGCCCATCAGGCTTCGGTAAAGCTCACGCGAGAGCTTGTGATGACCTTTATCGACAGGATAACGGTTTTTGAAGATAAGACGATACACATTGAATTTAATTATCGGGACGAGCTTTCTAAGCATCAGGAAATACTCCGCCCGATCCACCAGGAGGCTGGGCCGCTATGGCACGAAAAAGCAGATTTATAAAAGCCGACGAGGAAGCCAAAACAGGAGCCAAAGTATCGAAATCGGGAGCCTTTCTTACGTTTGCCGGGATCTATATGCGGCTTTCCATTGAGGATGAGGATAAGGAAGAACGAAATTCCATCGGAAATCAGAAAAAGCTTGCTCTGGATTATCTTAAGGATAAAGAAAATATGATCGCCGCAGAATTTTATGCAGATAACGGATATACAGGCATGAATTTCAATCGTCCGGGATTTCAGCAGATGCTTAAGGATATTTACTCCGGCCGGATCAACTGTGTGATCGTAAAGGATATCTCCCGGCTGGGTCGTCATTTTGTTATGACCGGGGAATTTGTGGAAAAGATCTTTCCGATGATGGGAGTCCGGCTGATCTGCATCAATGACGATTATGACAGCTTTGATGAAAATTGTGATTCGGCGGCGCTCCTTATGCCGTTTCGGATGATGATGAACGATCTTTATGTAAAGGACATCTCGAAAAAGATCAGAAGCAGTATCTCAGCAAGAATGGACAACGGAACGTATCTTCCCTCCTCCGGCAGCGTCCCTTACGGTTACATCAGAAACCCGGAAAAGAATACCTTTGACATTGATGAGGAGGCGGCGCCTGTAGTCGTTCGCATTTATGAGATGAGAGCAGCAGGTACCGCCATTAATACGATCGCGCGGCTTTTGAATGCGGAGGAGATCCCCTGTCCGGGACGGCTCCGCTATATTCGAGGGACTACCGATGCAAAAAAATATGAACATGCACTCTGGGTCCCCGGTACGCTCCGGAGGATCCTGACAGATCAGGCCTACATCGGCAACCGTGTCCACGGAAAGGTCAAGGGGGATAAGCTGGGAATGGATAAAACACGGCGATTTAAAGAGGAATGGAGGATCATCGAAGATGCCCACAGGCCGATCGTATCGAGAAAGCTCTATGATCGTGTGCAGGAGGTAATGAATATGGCGGCTTTAAGGTGCAGTACACATAAGGAGCAGGCGGCACCCAAAAAGGACTTCAGAGATATTCTCCGCGGAAAAGTATACTGTGGTGACTGCAAGAGCAGGATGCGCGGCTGCAAGGGGATGGGAAGAAAAGACAAGGACGGAAAACGCAGTGCGTATATTTATTATGAATGCAGCAGGTTTATAGAAAGCGGGCGGGCAGCCTGTGCTTCCCACTATATCCGGCAGGATACGGTCATGGAGGCCATCGAGGACACCATCACGGACAGCATGAAAAATGCAGCAGCCCCACAGCAAAGGGCTGTGGTCAACGATGGGACGCCGGGTACTTTTTGTATAGACAAAACAACAGTGGGGCTTCTTATAAAGAGGATCGATGTGTTTAGGGACAGGCATATCGAGATCGAGCTGGATCATGAGAGGCGATCCAAGGAGGAGATAAAAGATGCAGGACAATAGGATCAATGCCTGCTATTTCCGCCTATCCTTAGAGGACGGCGATGTTGCCGCGGGCAATGTGACAGAAAGCTGCTCGATCGCATCCCAAAGACTGTGTGTGGAGCAGTTTCTTGGTGAGCACAAAGAGCTCGGGGACGGGTTTCAGGAATTTATCGATGACGGATATTCCGGGACGAGTATGGAGCGTCCGGCTATCCGTCGTCTTTTAGGTCTTGTGCAGCAGGGGATGGTCAAAACCATCATCGTCCGTGATCTTTCCCGTTTCGCACGAAATTATCTTGAGGCAGGCCATTATCTGGAGTTCATCTTTCCGGCCCACGGAGTCCGTTTTATTTCCATAAATGATCATTATGACAGCGGTGAACACGGGGAAGCTCCGGCGGGACTTGACCTTGTGATCCGAAACCTGATCAATGAGCTGTATAGCCGGGATATTTCCGGAAAAATAAAGAGTGCTGTCGATCTGAAAAAGAGAAAGGGGGAATATGTTTATGGCATAGCCCCCTTTGGCTATAAAAAGGGAGAGAGAAAGAATACGATCGTGGTGGATGAGGAGGCGGCTGCGACGGTGAGACGTATTTTTTCTCTTGCCGTAGAAGGAAAAACCGTGACAGAAATCGCACGGCTCTTAAACCGGGAGAAGGTGCCGACTCCCTCCCGGCATCTTGCACGTTATCGGAGCAGCAGGTATAAGGTCTATCCGGACTGGACATGGAGCTCAGTGAAAAACATTTTAGAGAACCGGATCTATACCGGAGATACGGAGCTGTTTAAATCTCATGTGGTAAAGATCGGAAGTGACCGCACAAAGCAGATACCGCGTGAGCTTCGGGAGATCATTCCGGAAACACATGAGGCCATCGTTTCGAGAGAAACCTATTTTCTTGCACTGAGCACCATCCGGACAAAAGCAAAGGCAAAGGGGGTCCCCCGGCAGAATCCCCTTACCTCGAAATTAGTATGCGGATGCTGCGGCAGCACACTCAGCAAGGGAAAAGAAAAGAATCGATACTGGCTCTGTCAGAAGGGACGCTATGTGGATGGAGGGGACTGCCAGAAAATCCGGGTGGAGGAAACGGAAATCAGGGGGATCCTCCTGAGGGCGATCCGGCAGCAATGTGCTTTGGCGGATATCCGGCTTTCCGAGCAGCGAAAGAAAGGGAGGGAGGCAGACTCCGAATATGATCTCATCGAAGCAGAGCTTCGGCGCCTGAGAAAAAAATGTGACAAGCTGCAAAATGACAGGCAGGAGCTTTTAGAAGCTGTTCTTGAGGAGCGGATCTCAAAACAGGATTATCTGGAAATGAAACAGAAGGTTCTGGCAGAGGAGGAGAAAGCGAAAGCAGGTCTTGCCATTTTACAGCAAAGACATAAGGCGGCAGCAGAGGCGATCCGAGAGACGAAGGCCGGGCAGGAAAGAGAAAGAGAGGTCGGCGGATTTGGGCTGCTCACGGAGCTGACGCCGGAAGTGATGAGGGCTCTTGTGAAACGTGTACTTATTTATCCGGACAGGCGGATCCGTATTGAATGGAGCTTTCAGGAAAGTCTCCCTGAACATGATACTATATATAGTCACGAATAAAGAAAATATGTCTATATCCTGTATTCCAACCGTTGGAAAGTGTCAGAAATGACAGATTATTCCAACTGTTCGCATATACTTTTCTTAAAAAAAATGATATGGTGATATCAGTACAGAAGTATTATATGAGGAGGTTTGAGTATGGGATTATTCGACAAAAAGTATTGTGATGTGTGTGGAGAGAAGATCGGCCTTCTTGGCAACCGTAAGCTCGAGGACGGAAATCTTTGTAAGAAATGTGCATCGAAGCTTTCCCCCTTTTTCTCGGAGAGAAAGTCCTCTACCGTAGAAGAAATCAAGAAGCAGCTGGCATACCGCGAGGATAACCAGAGACAGCTCGCAAGCTTCAGGGCGACCCGGATCATGGGGGATAGGATGAAGGTAATGGTAGATGAGCTTGGAAAGCGATTTGTCATTACTTCTTCCAACGACATTCTTAAGGACAATCCGGATATTATCAATCTTTCTGATGTCATCTCCTGCGATCTGGATCTTAAGGTGGATGATAAGGAAATGAAGCAGAAGGATTCTCAGGGGAAAGAGGTCAGCTACAATCCTCCGAGATATCTCTATTCCTACAATTTCTACATCGAAATCGCAGTAAACAGTCCGTGGTTCAGCCAGATCCGTTTCCGCCTGAACTCAAGAGATATTGAGATCGTGGATGAATTTGTCGGCAACGGCATGGGCAGAGTGATGGGCAGCCGCCGCCAGAGCATGGTACATCCGGAATACAATATGGACTATCGTAAATATCAGCAGATGGCAGATGAGATCGTGGCAGTTCTGACCGGTCAGCCGAGTGCAAGAGGGATCGCAGCGAACGTGATCAACAATATGGCAGATGGTCAGGGCTTTATGGATTCAATCGTGAATGGCATAGGTGCAGGCGTAGCCGGTGTAGGAATGATGGCCGGTCAGGGCGGAATGCAGAACATGGGCATGATGCAGGGAGGAATGCAGAATCCGGGCATGATGCAGGGAGGAATGCAGAATCCGGGCATGATGCAGGGAGGAATGCAGAACATGAGTATGATGCAGGGCGGAATGCAGAATCCGGGCATGATGCAGGGCGGAATGCAGAATCCGGGTATGGCGCAGGGCGGAATGCAGAATCCGGGTATGGCGCAGGGCGGAACATGGACTTGTTCCTGCGGTATGGTAAACACCGGAAGATTCTGCCAGAACTGTGGCTCCCCTCAGCCGATGGCCGTGCGCCGCTTCCGCTGTGATAAATGTGGCTGGGAACCGGCAGATCCGTCCAATCTCCCGAAATTCTGTCCACAGTGCGGAGATCCTATCGATGGAGCAGATTTAATATAAGCAGGCAGAACGAGTAAAGTTAAGGAGGAATGGATTATGAAGAAGAAAAGAATTTTAGCAGTTATACTGGCAGCAGCAATGGCCTTTGGCATGACTGCATGTGGCGGAGATAAACCGGCAGAAACAACGAAGGCAGCGGAAACAGAAGCAAAGAAAGCAGAGGCAGAAACGACGAAGGCAGCGGAAACAACGAAAGCTGCCGAGACTACAGCTCCCACCGAGGCAGAGACGGAAGCGGAAGTGGCCAAGGTACCCGATAATGGAATTTTATTCCAGCTGACAAATCCGAAGATCCAGGCCCAGGCGAGCTTCTATCTTCCGAAGCTGGATTCAGAATGGGAGATAAAGCCTTTAAACGGTAAGGATCCGATCGATCCGATTCAGAGATATGAGTATAAAGCAAAGTTCCCCGATTATGCAGTAATTGTCGATGCACGCCTTGCCGCAACCACGGAGAAAAGGCTTGCCGTATATATGGAGAAGGGTGAAAAAGTGAAGGTGTCCGGTTATGATGCGGTATTTGTGGAGGAGGATCTCAGCTGGAACTACACCGTTGACATGGGACCTTACGCAGAGGGACTTGAGCTGTATATGACATTCAAGATCTATAGCGGCAGTGATAGATTCAAGACGTATGACGAGGTTAAGGAAACAAGAGACATGCTGATCGAAACTCTGTCGGCAACCACGGATTACGAGGGCAAGGAAGACAGAAGCGGTCGTCTGTATCAGGGCAGCGGCCTTTGTTCCCTTCCGATGACCTTTGAGTATAACGGTCAGGAAGTTGAAGTTCAACAGGAGCTGAGAGACGCAAGTGTTTATGCACTGAATGCAGCGATTTATGAAGATGGCGATATTCCGCTGAAAATCAGCGCAACCATTGGCAATACCTGTAAGAGTACATATATGGATGTGACCGATGGCTATGTTGACTGCACCATCGCAGGCTATCCGGGTAAATTACAACAGACGGAATATCCGAATTATGTGCAGAACTATGTACGCCTGAAGGTAAATGACACAGTTTATGAGATGTATGCAATCACCAAAGTAGACAGTGATAAAATTACGGATACAGTTGCCCTGGCAGCTGCGATCAAGGCATTTAAAGAAAACACAGATCCTTATTACGAGATGTCATTAAATCTTTTAGAGGCTATGGTATCGGCGGCTGAATTCAGAGATGCCGGTGAGGGTTGGATCAATTAAGCAGTAACAGATAAGGGGGGATTGGAACATGAAGCGACCGCGCAAGCGTTGGCTCGGCCTGATCCTGGTCGGAGCGATGACTGTTGGAATCATAGCCTGTGCAAAGAAGGAGTCCGTGGCGCCTTCCGATCCCACTCTGATCGTTCTTGACGATTGTGAGATCCGATACAATGGTTCTGTAGTGATGCCGGATGTTAACCATAAGGCGGCTCTGGTAATGAGTCTGGAGTTTACCAATAACAGCAGCGAGGCGATATCGTATATCTGGGCGGTGTCAGAAAAAGCCTTTCAGGATGGGATCGGTCTGGATCCGGCAACGGTTCCGGCCGATGAAGGCTCCTTTGAACCGATCACAAAGTCACAGCTGACCGAGATCCAGCCGGGAAAGACCATCGAGGTGCGATCTGCCTATATCTTGCCGGACAGTGAGGCGGATACGATAGAGATAGAGTTTTCCCAGCTGTCAGGAAAGAAAAAGGGCGAGCTGACGATCGAGCTTTCGGATATCGTCGATGAAACAACTACGAAATAGAAAATGGAGGGAAGCCTGAACATGAATAACAGAAAAAAAGCAGGTCTGGCGATTCTTACCTTGATCGGTCTGTTTTGTTCCTCGCTTATGCTGACGGCCTGCAACGATAAAGAAGCAGAGGCGAAGCTTTCAGAGGCCATATATGTGGGAACCGGGGGTTATGATCCGGCTAATGACGGAAAGCTCGTGATCGTGTGCGGAGAGCTGAAGCTTTTAGAGCCGGCGTATGATGATGAGCTTGGGATCACCATCGAGGCACCCCGCACGATGCGTTCCGCCCAGGTTCTGAAAAAGAAAGAGTGGAACGGCCCCATGACCGGAAAAAACATGGAGTGGAATTCCAAGTTTCAATATGGCGATTTTATCGGAAAAGCAGACGTGGGTGACTTTCATCTGGGCGATGACTTTATGCAGAATATCATGCTGAGATATGACGCCGACTATGATGAAGCGATGCTGGAGGAGGCCGGCTATGCGATCGTAAGAGATTTCCGCGGCAATACCACGGAGGAGGATAAAAATGCCTATCCCCATGTAGGTACAGCAAAAATGGGCCGCGGTGTCTATGAAGAAGGCGACCTTAGGTATGCCTACTCGGTTCCGGGACCGAAGCCGGGGGAGATGGTAACGATCGTCGGCATTCAGAATAAGGATACGATCAACTACGCTGAGTTTACGGTCGAAAACATGATGTCCGGAGAGCTTGACCGGGAGACTGCGATCCGGAAAACAAGAAATCCGTAAGGGATTTTTATAAGGCACAGTCCGAATAGCCGGATAATGTCGACGAAACTGCGTCGAAGGGACAGAGGTTGTCCCTAATGACAATCACTCGTGTCCGGAAGTCCCATTATACAGGATGGGAAGCTCATCGGTGCCGTGACTCACGTTCTGGTGAACGACCCGGCCAGAGGATATGGGATATTTATTGAAAATATGCTTTCGCATTGAGAAATTTGAGACGGGAAATAAGTAATGGATGGGTTGCAGTAACGATTTAACGATCGCTACTGCAACTTTTTTTAACCGAATCAAGTAAGTCCCCTGCTTCAATTGCGAAAAGCAATAAGCAGTGGGTGGGGACTTGCTTGTATCAGGAGGAGTGCAAGCTCCTTCTGATAAACTGCGGAGCAGTTATTCGGTGTAGAGCGCGTAGCGAAGCGGATTGCGAATATCCGCTTGACTTTAGACATCTGCCGCGGTGCTTCCGACATTGATCGAGTGGGTTTTACGGTCTCAGACCCATTCCGCCCTCGAGAGTGAGAGTTTCGCCGGAGAGATATTTGAAATCCGGGCTTGCCAGCTGGACACAGACGCGTCCGATCTCCAGCTCGGAATCAGCGAAATGTCCCATCGGAGGGATCTTTACGTTTGCTTTAAAGGCTTCCGGATATGCCAGCTTAAACTGCTCCAGCTGAGCAGTCCAGGCTAACGGACATACAACATTGACATTGATGCCGTCGGGGCCCCATTCAGTCGCTGCCACACGGGAAAGACCGCGGATGCCTTCTTTTGCGGCTGCATAGGCACACTGCCCATAGCTACCGAACAGACCGGCTCCGGAGGCGAAGTTGATGACGCTGCCCTTTGACTCCTTCAGGTAAGGATAGCAGGCTTTCATATAGTAGAAGGTTGCATAGAGGCCGGAATAGACCGCCAGATCAAACTGCTCTTTAGTATTTTCGGCAAGAGGAACACCGGATGCGGAGGCCTGTGCGTTGTTGATAAGCACCTGGATCCCGCCGAAGGTATCGACGGTCTGCTTTACTACGCGCCGGATCACAGCTTCGTTATCGGCACCGGCGCTTACATCTGCTTGTATAGGGAGAACCTTGATCCCATAGAGCGTTTCCAGTTCCTTTTTTGCTTCCTCCAGCTTTTTCACGTTCCGTCCGGTAATGACAAGATTTGCGCCTTCCTTTGCATAAGCGGTAGCAATTCCGTATCCGATCGAGCCACAGCTTCCATCCTTGAGTGCGGCGCGTCCGGCACCGGTAATGAGGACGGTTTTTTCAGTAAAAAATCCCATATTTGCCCCTCCTTAATTCTGCACACAAACTGTGCGATTATTTGTATATAGTAATATTCCCGGAAAGGAATGAGACTATTCTCACGGACGTTCGACTTGAACGAGCAGAGAGAGTACGAGAGAGTACAGAGATAAAAATTTAAGTGGAGAAATTTCCGTATTTATGATAAGCTGAATAGGATCAGGTCGTTAAGACCTAACAACAGTAGAATTTACGAGGTATCAGGGAGGAAGCAAAATGAAGATTGCAGTAGCTTATGATAACGGAAACGTGTTCCAGCATTTTGGAAAATCAGAAATGTTTAAGATCTATGATGTAGAGGACGGACAGATCGTATCCGGAGAGGTTATGGATTCCAACGGCGTAGGACATGAGGCTCTTGCAGGCCTTTTAGCAGAGCAGGGAGTTCGTGTTGTGATCTGCGGCGGAATGGGAGCCGGCGCTCAGGCTGCACTGGAGGAAGCCGGGATCGAGGCTGTTTCCGGAGCAGAGGGAAATGCAGACGAGGCAGTTGAGAAATACTTAAAGGGTGAGCTGGTTTCTGCCGGCATGAATTGCGATCATCACCATGAGGAAGAAGAAGGACATTCCTGCGGTGGCTGCGGAGGCGGCTGTGGCGGCTGCGGCGGCTGTGGCCCCCACATCGTACTGGAAGGAAAGAATGCAGGAAAGACCTGTAAGGTTCACTACAAGGGAACCTTCAATGACGGATCTCAGTTTGACTCCTCCTATGACCGCGGAGAGCCCCTTGAGTTTATCTGCGGAGCAGGAATGATGATCAAGGGCTTTGATGCAGCTGTTGTTGACATGGAAGTGGGAGAGGTTAAAGAGATCCATCTTATGCCGGAGGAGGCATACGGAATGCCGGATCCGAATGCAATCCTTACCTTTGAGATCGCCGAGCTTCAGGGCTCTGAGGATCTGACTGTAGGACAGAGAGTATATCTTTCCAATTCAATGGGACAGCCGGTTCCGGTAACCGTAACCGCAAAGGACAGCAAAACGATCACCCTCGATGCCAACCATGAAATGGCAGGAAAGGAACTGAACTTTACGATCGAGCTTGTTGAGGCTGAATAATTACGGATAAATCTCATGAAACAGCCTTGCTAATGCCATAGCGGCCTTAGAGCGATAGCCGCCGACCGGATAGGCCAGATTGAGGTCTAAGCTCATTCCGTCCTTGCCGACGCAAAGATACTCGACATTCGGATCCGGAACGATGCAGGACTGATAGGTGAAGGTAAGTCCGATCCCGGCGCGGGCCATGGCGGCAGCGAAGGGGGCCGTGATGTTTGTATTTCGGGCAATGGGTTCTATGTGGAGGCGTTCAAACTCGGTGCGGGCGATATTTCCGAGGATCGTCCGAGGCGGGCCGAGGATAAATTCAAATTTTGCCGCGTCGGTCAAAGAAACCCACAGCCTTCCGTTCTCCTTCCGGTGAACATATCGGAAGACCGGGTGGTCCTTTGCAGCCACGATATAGATCTCATCCCGGGTCAGAAAGTCGATCTGCTTTTTCAGCCTTGTGCTGGGCAGAGCGATCAAAGCCATATCAAGAAGTCCTTCTAACAGCATGTCCTCTAAGGGCATGCTGTCTTTTTCTGTTATTTCCACATGGATATTCGGATATCGTTCATGAAAACGCTTTAATACGGACGGGAGCAGGTAGGTGCCGCGGAAGGTGCTGATGCCGAGGTTGATCTGTCCGCCCTTCAATTCCTCAATATCCCAAAGCTCACACTTTGCCCGGTGATATTCCTGAAGGATCTGTCTGGCATGGGACAGAAACACGGAACCGGAGGCAGTCGGCCGCACTCCCCGGGCTGTCCTCATAAACAGAGTCGTGCCGAGCTCCGCTTCATATTGTAAAAGGAACTGGCTGAGGCTCGACTGGGCCATATACAGCTTTTCGGCTGCTTTTGAGATACTTCCTTCATCGGCGATAGTAACGATATATGTCATTTCCTTAAGATCCATGGCCCATCCTCCTGTTAAGCTATCGGTTTTATCGATATGTACTATTCAAAATTTTATACTTCTGCGATCACATAAATAGTATAAAATAAAAACAAAAAAAATCAATAGGAGGGGGAAAATGAGCAAGGTATCAATGAAGGGCGTCATCGATATGCATGTCCACACTAATCCGGATCTTCGTCTGCGCGCCTATGATGACTTTGAATTAATGGAAGCAGCTATCCGCGTGGGAGCAAGAGCGATCGTAATTAAGACCCATCAGGGAACTACGATGGATCGTGCTTATCTGTGCAACCGCCACAACAAGATCGTTCATGGAAATACAAATAATTTCACCATGTTCGGCAGCATTACCTTAAACCGTGTCGTAGGAGGGATCAACCCGAAGGCAGTCGATACTGCGTTAAAGCTGGGAGCAAAGGTCGTATGGCTTCCGACACAGTCTGCAAGAAATCATCTGGTAAAAAATAATCAGGATCCGTCCGGCTGCGTCGATGTTGTCCGCGACGGAAAGATCGTTCCGGAGTTAAAGGATGTACTTGAGCTTATCAAGGATCACAATGCCGTTCTTGGAACTGCCCATATCTCTCCACAAGAGGCCTTCGTGGTCGTTGAGGCAGCAAGAAATGCAGGAGTAAAGAATATCGTCATCACCCATCCGGAGTGGTGGATCGTTGACATGAGCGCCGAGGATCAGCTCCGCATGGTCAAGGACTACGATGTGATCTTAGAGCGCTGCTATGCACAGAACATGGGAGGCGGAAAGTATAAGAGCAATCTGCCCTCCAATCTGGAGATCATCAAGGAAGTAGGCTATAAAAATGTTATGGTGGACACCGATGGCGGTCAGACAGAAAATCCCCACTGGGAGCTTGCCATGGAGGAATACATGCAGTATCTTGCCGATCACGGTATCCCGGAGGAACAGATTTACTACATGACAAGAACCATTCCGTCCCGCCTTTTAGGACTGGAAGAATAAGACAATTGGAGGAATACTGATATGATTAGCATAGTTCTCGTTGCAGCGATCGCTCTGGCAGTTGTTCTCGGATACAAGACAAAGATCAATACCGGACTTTTCTGTATCGCCTTTGCCTACCTGATCGGATGCTTTGCACTGGGAATGAAGACAAAAGAGCTGATCGCATGCTGGCCGACAAGTACCATGTTTGTGATCCTCTCTGTTTCCCTGTTTTATAATTTTGCCGCTATTAACGGAACCCTTGAAAAGATGTCCTCTGCCCTGCTCTATGCCTGCAGAAGCTTTCCGGGACTCCTTCCCTTTGCCCTCTTTTTCGTGGCAGTCGTACTTTCCGTTATGGGAGCAGCATACTTTACCGTACTTGCCTTCTTAGCTCCGATCACTCTCTTGATCTGTGATGAGGCAAAGATGGACAAGGTGACAGGTGCGGTTGCGATCAACTGCGGCGCCCTTGCAGGCGGTAACTTCCCGACGGCAGCTCTGGGCGTTATCTTCCGCGGCCTTATGGACACCGCCTATGAGGCAGAGCCGTCCTTAACCGCTCCGGATTCCTTCTCTGAGGAATTAAAGATTTTCGGCTTTGCCGTTATTTTCTCTCTTATTTTGATCGCGATCTTCCGTTATGGCTTCAAGTCCAACAGAAATATCGGTAAGGGCGTAACCTTTAAGAAGCCGGAGCCCTTTAACGATAAGCAGAAAAAGACACTGGCTCTTATGCTGGTCATGATGGCAGTTGTCCTGATCTTCCCGCTTTTAAAGATGATCCTTCCGGGAAATGCACTGATCAAGACCATCAGCGGAAAGATCGATGTAGGCCTTGTAGCAGTATGCTTTACTGTAGTGGCCCTTCTTATGGATCTGGCACCTCAGAAGGAGGTTATCGCAAAGGTACCGTGGAATACGATCATCATGATCGCCGGTGCAGGAATGCTGATCGCCGTTGCGGTTAAGGCAGGTACGATCGATGCACTGTCTGCATGGATCGGCTCTAATGTTCCGGTAGCACTTGTTCCGATCGCCTTCAGCCTTGTCGCAGCCTTCATGAGCTTCTTCAGCTCCACCACAGGTGTTGTTGCTCCGGCTCTGTTCCCGCTGATCCCGGCTCTGGCCGTATCCACAGGCCTCAATCCGGCCGTGCTTTTTGCCTGCACAGTGCTTGGCGCACAGTCCAGCGCCATCAGCCCATTCTCATCCGGCGGCAGCCTGATCCTTGGCTCCTGCGGAAATGAGGAGGAGAGAAATAATCTGTTCAACCGCCTGTTATTTGTTGCAGTTCCGGTCAGTGTGATCAGCTGTGCAGTTTATAATGTAGTTGTTGCAATGATCTTATAGTTTATGATATCGGCCGCAGAAAAGTCGGCAGACAGGAGTAAAGATGGAAAAGATTAAGATGATGACTCCGCTGGTAGAGATGGACGGAGATGAGATGACCAGGATCCTCTGGCAGTATATCAAGGATGAGCTGCTTCTTCCTTTTATCGATCTTAACACGGAATATTACGATCTGGGTCTGGAATACCGTGACAAGACAAATGATCAGGTTACCATTGATTCTGCTGAGGCAACAAAGAAATACGGAGTTGCCGTAAAGTGTGCCACGATCACAGCAAACGCTGCCCGTGTGAAGGAATATAACCTGAAGGAAATGTGGAAAAGCCCGAACGGCACGATCCGTGCGATCCTTGACGGAACCGTATTCCGCTGCCCGATTATTGTAAAAGGCATCGAGCCATGTGTAAAGAACTGGAAAAAACCGATCACGCTGGCAAGACACGCTTACGGTGATGTGTATAAGAACGCAGAGCTTCGCATTCCGGGAGCCGGTGAGGTAAAGCTTGTATACACTCCGGCAGACGGAGGCGAGGAGCAGACCATCACGGTTCATAAATTTGAGGGGCCGGGCGTAGTTCAGGGACAGTACAACTTAGACGATTCCATCGAAAACTTTGCCAAGAGCTGCTTTGAGTATGCCCTTGCCACAAAGCAGGATCTCTGGTTTGCCACAAAGGATACGGTTTCCAAGAAATATGACCATCGCTTCAAGGATATTTTCGCAGAGCTCTTTGAGAAAGAGTATAAGGAAAAATTTGCGGCAGCAGGGATCGAATACTTCTATACTCTCATCGATGATGCGGTAGCCCGTGTCATGAAGGCCGAGGGCGGATTTATCTGGGCCTGCAAGAATTATGACGGCGACGTAATGAGCGATATGGTCTCCTCTGCCTTCGGTTCTCTTGCAATGATGACCTCTGTTCTGGTTTCTCCTCACGGATACTATGAGTATGAGGCGGCTCACGGAACCGTACAGCGTCACTACTATAAGCACCTTAAGGGCGAGGAGACTTCCACAAACTCTGTGGCAACGATCTTTGCATGGTCCGGAGCGTTAAGAAAGCGCGGTGAGCTGGACGGAAATAAGGAGCTTATGGAATTTGCGGATAAGCTGGAGAAGGCAACGATCGATACGATTGAGAGCGGAAAGATGACAAAGGATCTGGCTCTTATGACTACCCTTCCGGATCCGGTGGTATTAAACAGTCTGGACTTCATCGTTGCCATCAGAAAAACACTGGAAACGATGTTATCCTGCTAGAAACCTCATAGCCGTTTAACTTAAACATAATAAAGGAGCATTGCCCTTCGAGGCAGGATCAGAGGATCCGGTATCGATGGACGATGCTCCTTCTTGATTGCAGAACGGCTTTCGTTCTATTCCGAAAGTCCGAAGGCATCATGGACGGCGTTCATGGCAGCCATGGCATCCTTTGACGGGATCAGGACGGTGATGCGGATCTCGGAGGTGGCGATCATGTCGATGTTGACGTTCTGATTGTAGAGGCATTCAAACATCTTTGCCGCAACGCCGGGGTTTGAGATCATTCCCGCACCGACGATGGACAGCTTGACCATGTCGCAGTCGTATTCAATATGCTCAAAATTGAGAGTTTCCTTGCGCTCCTCTAAGAGGGAGAGGGTTTCCTTTAGATTATCGTCGGCAACCGTGAAGGAGATATCCTTTGTGCCGTCATGACCGGCTGACTGAATGATGATGTCCACATTGATATTGGCCTTTGCCAGCACATTGAAAAGCTTGAAAACAGTTCCCGGTGTGTCCGGCAGTCCGAACACAGAGATTCGGTCAGCACTTTTATCCAGAGCGACTCCACTGATGAGCATCCGTTCCATTTTATTTACGACCTCCTTAACTACAGTACCTTCTGAGCGATTTAGACTGGAGCGCACAATGAGCGGCACCCCGTATTTTTTTGCCATCTCCACAGACCGGTTATGAAGGACACCGGCTCCCAGAGTGGCCAGATCAAGCATCTCGTCGTAGGTGATCTCCTTCAATTTTTTTGCCGTCGGGACAAGGCGCGGGTCTGCGGTATATACCCCGTCAACATCGGTATAGATCTCACAGGCATCGGCATGAAGCGCCGCGGCCAAAGCAACGGCTGTCGTGTCGGAGCCGCCGCGTCCCAGTGTGGTATAGTCATCAAATTTATTGATCCCCTGAAAGCCGGTGACGATCACGATCTTCCGGTCGTCAAGCTCCATGCGGATCCGCTCTGTATCGATCCTTTTTAAACGTGCGTTTCCGTAAACGGAGGTGGTATGCATGGCAACCTGAAAGGCATTGAGGGAGATGGCCCGGACACCCAGCGTATCCATTGCCATTGCCATAAGTGCCACAGACATCTGCTCACCGATCGTAAAGAGCATATCCATCTCTCTTTTCGGCGGATCCGGATTGATCTCCTTTGCTTTTTGGATCAATTCGTCAGTATATTTCCCCATTGCGGATAATACGACAACGATATCATTTCCTTTTTGATAATCCTCAATGCAGCGTCTGGCCACATTGAAGATACGGTCTTTATCGGCGACGGAAGTGCCGCCAAACTTCTTAACTATTAACATGATGTCCTCCGATAACCGTATTCTGACTGTATGTTCTGTCACAATGTCAATATACTATTTCTTCCTTTTTGCGTCAATCAAAATCGGAGGCTTTTGACTCCGATATCATTATGTATAATTCAGCGCCATTGTAAAAATCATGGGGATGTGTTACACTGTAGTGAACGACACATTCAGAGGAGAAAATTTATGAGAGGAAGAAAGATACGGAATTTCCTGATAGAATCCAAAAGGATGCTCTTAAAAAAGCCGGTGGTATCCGCAGTCTATATCGCGCTCCGGGCGGCGGTGATCCTCGTGATGATCGCACAGTTTTTTAACAGGAACTTTGAGAATGTCTTCCTGTGCGCGCTGACGCTGATCCTGTTTATCCTTCCGACGGTCTTAGAGCGAAAGCTTGAGGTCGATCTGCCGGATACGCTGGAGATCATCATTCTTTTATTTATTTTTGCGGCGGAGGTGTTAGGAGAGATAAGCGCCTACTATACGACGTATCCGTATTGGGATACTATGCTCCATACGTTAAACGGATTTTTATGTGCGGCAGTGGGCTTCTGCCTTGTGGATCTTTTCGACCGGAGCGAGCGGTTTTCCCTGACCCTTTCCCCGGTATTTATGGCGATCGTGGCCTTCTGCTTTTCCATGACGATCGGAGTGCTGTGGGAGTTTTTTGAGTGCTCCATGGATCGGATCTTCCTGTTTGACATGCAGAAGGATACGGTGGTAACGGCGATCTCGTCGGTAATGCTGGATCCGGCAGGAGGAAACCACGCGGTGGTGATCAAAAATATTTCCGATGTCATCGTCATCGCAGACGGAAAGGAGATCCCCCTCGGTGTGGGAGGCTATCTGGATGTAGGGCTTTATGATACGATGGAGGATCTGTTTGTCAATTTCATCGGTGCAGCCGTATTTTCCGTGATCGGCTATTTCTATGTAAAGGGACGCGGACAGGGGAAATTTGCCAAAAGATTTATCCCGAAGATTCTTGAAAGGGAGATAGAGGATGAGGAGCCGTAAAGCAGATGCCGCTTGACAAGGCCTGCCGTGAGGGTTATATTTATTACCAAATAGAATAATACTCGTACCGGGGAGCCCGTAAGAGCGGGCTGAGAGTTGGCTGTGCTGCCAAGACCCGTATACCTGATTTGGATAATGCCAACGTAGGAAGAAATGGAAACAACGTGAAAAGTGGAGATACCTGCGTATTTCCGCTTTTTATTTTTGGGAAGGAAGTGCATTTATGAATTGCAGACCGGAGGATATGCGTCTATATGCGGTGACAGACCGTACATGGTTACAGGGAGAAACTCTGGAGAGCGCGGTGGAAAAGGCCCTGAAGGGAGGGGCCACATTTGTTCAGCTTAGGGAAAAGCATCTGGATACAGAGGCTTTTCTGGAGGAAGCAAAGAAGATTAAAAACGTATGTGCCCGTTATCACGTTCCGTTTGTGATCAACGATAATGTAGAGATCGCTCTTTTAGTGGATGCGGATGGTGTCCACGTTGGCCAGAGCGATATGGAAGCCCTCGATGCCAGAAAAAAGCTGGGGCCGGATAAGATCATCGGCGTTTCCTGCAAGACCGTCGAGCAGGCCCTTCTGGCACAGTCCCACGGTGCGGATTATCTCGGCGTTGGAGCCATGTATCCGACCGGGACAAAGACAGATGCAACCGCAGTTACGCCGGAGGCTCTGGCGGCTGTCTGCAAGGCAGTGGATATCCCCGTCGTTGCGATCGGCGGGATCCGAAAAGATCGTCTTGCCCCTCTTAAGGGCACCGGTGTGGATGGCGTGGCAGTTGTCAGTGCCATTTTTGCGGCGCCGGATATTGAAAAGGCGGCAAAAGAATTAAAGGAGTCCGTAACACAGCTTCTGTGTGAGGAATAGATCAAAGGGGCGGCACATTGGGGGCACCACCTTGCGTCGCCTTTGAACAAACAAAAGTTATTGATGCCTGAAAGTGAGGAAAATGATGAAGACAGCATTAACGATCGCCGGAAGTGATTCCAGCGGAGGCGCCGGGATCCAGGCCGACATCAAAACCATGATCGCAAACGGAGTATATGCCATGAGTGCGATCACAGCATTGACAGCCCAGAACACGACCGGCGTTCAGGGGATCTTTGAGGTATCCCCGGAATTTTTGGAACAGCAGATCGACAGTATTTTTACGGATATCCGCCCGGATGCGGTAAAGATCGGAATGGTAGCTTCCGAAGGCCTGATCCGTACAATTGCCGGAAAGCTTAAGCAGTACAAGGCAGAAAATATCGTTGTGGATCCGGTTATGGTAGCGACCAGCGGCTCCAAGCTTATCAGCGACAGCGCCATCGACACCTTAAAGGAATGCCTTCTTCCGATGGCAGCCGTTCTTACCCCGAATATCCCGGAGACAGAGGTTCTTTCCGGAATGCGTGTAGCGTCTGCTGAGGACATGATCGCGGCGGCAAAGCATATCAGTGAAACCTATCACTGTGCCGTTCTCTGCAAAGGGGGACATCAGTTAAATGATGCCAATGACCTGCTTTACCGTGACGGCGGATACCGCTGGTTCAACGGACGGCGGATCGACAATCCCAACACCCACGGAACCGGCTGCACCTTATCCAGCGCCATTGCATCGAACCTTGCAAAGGGTTACGATCTCGACACTGCCGTAGAGCGGGCAAAGGAGTATATTTCCGGCGCACTGGCAGCTATGCTCGATCTGGGACACGGCTCCGGCCCGATGGATCACGGTTTTGATCTCCATAACAGCAAATTTGCGGGGTGATGCGTATGACAACAACAGAAAAGCTGTTAGAAGCGGCAAAGGATATCTGGGCAGAGTACAACACCCACCCGTTTGTTAAAGGGATCGGTGACGGAAGCCTAGACAAAGAAAAATTTAAATATTACATGATACAGGACTATCTGTATCTGATCGATTATACACGTGTATTTGCAGCAGGTGCGGCAAAGGCAAAGGATATGGAAACCATGCGCCTGTTTGCGGGTTATACCCATGCGATCTTAGACGGAGAGATGGATATCCACAAGGCATATATGGAGCGCCTTGGCATTATCCCGGAGGAAGCTGAGGCGGCAAGACCGGCCCTCGACAATGTCTCTTACACCTCCTATATGCTCCGTATCGCCTACGAGGAGGGACAGGCAGAGGTTGCCGCAGCGATCCTTTCCTGTGCGCTCAGCTATGAGGTGATCGCAAAGAAGCTTATCGAGAAAAACCCGGAGGCACCGAACCATCCGTTCTACGGCGAGTGGGTGCGGGGCTACGCCTCCGACAGCTATCATGACGAAAATGTGATACTGATCTCTCTGATGGATCGGCTGACAGAGGGATATTCCAAAAAGCAGCTTGAGCATTTAAAGGAGATATTTACGTTATGTTCCAGATATGAAAAGGCATTCTGGGACATGGCATGGGAAATGAGGCGGTAGAGGTATGCTGGAATTTAAGAACGTATGCTTTCAGTACGACTCAGAGGATTTTTCCATTATCGACCACCTCTCCTTTTCGGTCCGGCACGGTGAATTTGTGTCGGTGATCGGCGCCTCCGGCTGCGGAAAAAGCACGATATTCCGACTGGCAAACCAGCTCCTTCATCCGGACTCCGGCGAGATACTGGCCGACGGAAAAAGCATAACAGGGCTAAAGAGCTACTGCGGATATATGCCGCAGCATGATCTTTTATTCCCGTGGCGCACGGTGAAGGAAAATGTGAAGCTGCCCATGGAGATCGCAGGCGGATATACAAAGGCGGAGATGAATGAAAAGGCAGATCGGGCATTAGAGTCCGTCGGTCTTTCCGGATGGGCGGACAAGGCCCCGAGAGAGCTGTCGGGCGGAATGCGCCAGAGGGCGGCCTTTGCCAGAACGCTGCTTACCGGATCGGATCTTCTTCTTCTGGACGAGCCTTTTTCCGCGTTGGACTATCTTACGAGGCTTTCCATGCGGGAGTGGCTTTTAGAGCAGTGGGAAAAAGAGAAAAAGACAGTTCTTTTCATCACCCATGACGTGGAGGAGGCAGTATTTCTGTCCAGCAGGATCTTAGTCGTGGAACAGACGCCCATCACGAAGCTTATGTCCATCGAGGTTCCGGCGGAGTATCCCCGGACGCGGGAGGAATTACAGAGACCGGAGATCATGGAGCTTAAGGAGCGGCTGATCGAAATGTTAAGGAGAGAACCGTCATGAAAAAAAGAAGGATCCAAAATTCTACACTCCCCGCAGCCATTCTGGTATTTATCCTGCTTCTTATCTGGCAGGCGGCGGCTCTGGGGATCGATGCGGCGTATATCCTTCCGTCACCGATCCAGGTGCTGGTACGGCTTTGGGAGCTTCGGAAGCCGCTGTTTACGGCACATCTGCCCGCCACCATGTCCATCGTGGCCATCGGCCTTGTGATCTCGGTGATACTGGGAGTCGGTCTTGCCGTCCTCATGGATGCCAGCGAAACGGCAGAAAAGGCGCTGTATCCCCTTATCATTGCTTCGCAGACGATCCCGACAACGGCATTGGCACCGCTTTTTGTGCTGTGGTTCGGATATTCGATCTGGAGCAAGGTGCTGGTGACTGTCCTGATCACCTTTTTCCCCATCACCATCACCTTGTTTGACGGGTTTAAATCCGTGAAAACGGAGATGGAGGAGCTTTTGTTTACCTTTGGGGCAGACAGGCGCCTGATCTTCTTTCACTTAAAGATACCGGCTGTCCTTCCCTGCTTTTTTTCAGCCATAAAAATGGCAGTCCCCCTCTCCATCATCGGAGCGGCCATCGGAGAATGGCTCGGAGCCCAGAGCGGGCTCGGATATTTCAGCCGGAGGATGATGACCCAGCTCGACGGGGCAGGCGTGTTTGCACCGATCCTGCTGCTTTCCGTTGTGGCGATGGCCTTTGTCGGCCTCGTGACGGTTCTGGAAAAACGGCTGATCCACTGGAGGAGCGATCTGTAGGGAGCACATTAGATAAACACAAATAATTAAACAAAGAGGAAAATATAAATGATAAAATTATACGGAATGAATAAAATGAAACATACAGCGGCACTTCTTGCCGTATCCCTTATGTGCGGAGTGCTTGGCGGCTGCGCAGGAAGCCAGCAGGCAGAAACAACGGCAGCGAAGGCAGCCGCAGAACAGGCGGCAGACAGTCAGACTGCGGCCCCGGAGCAGACAACGGAGGCTAAGAAGCAGGAGGAAAAGGAGCTTCGTGAGATCAATGTCGTTCTGGACTGGTATCCGAATGCGATCCACACCTTCATCTATACCGCCATCGACCGCGGCTACTATGCGGAGGAGGGGCTCGATGTTAAGGTACGCTTCCCGGCAAACGATAATGATGCTCTGGCCCTTGTTGCAGCCGGAAAGGCTGAGCTTGGCATGTACTATCCCCATGATGCGATCCAGGCAGTTGCAAATCAGGGAGCCGGTATCCGCTCCATCGGTGCCATCGTACAGTCCCCGCTCAATATCATCCTTTCCCTCAAGGAAAAGAATATCAAGAGCCCGGAGGATCTGGTAGGAAAAACCGTAGGCTATGGCGGAACTGCCTTAAGTGAAGCGCTGGTAAAGTGTATCATGGAAAATGTGGGTGCCGATGCTTCTGATGTCAACCTCATTAATGTCGGATTCGAGCTCATGAGCTCGATGACCACCGGAAACGTGGATGCCACAATCGGCTGTCTTGTAAACCACGAGGTACCGCAGATGGAGGAAGAAGGCTTTGAGGTGAATTACTTTATGATGGACGAATACGGAGTCCCCAACTACTATGAGGCGGTCTTCCTTGCAAATAATAAGATGATCGAGGAGGAGCCGGAAGTCCTTGCCGGATTCTTACGCGCCTCTAAGAAGGGCTTCGATGACTTCAAAAACGATCCGGACGGATGCCTGACGATCCTTATGGACAACCAGAACGAAGAAAACTTCCCGCTCTCAAGAAGTGTTGAGGAAAAATCCTGTGCTACCCTTTTTCCGTTAATGGAAACAGAGGATGCCCAATTCCTGACACAGACAAAGGAGTGCTGGCAGGAAAACATTGACTGGATGTTTGAGAACGGCCTTATCGACAAGAAGATCGAGGTGGATGAGGTAATGACGGTATTAGAATAAAATAACGGATAGCTTCGGCGTTTGCCCAGGCATATCGGAAAAAACAGGTGAGATGCGTTGACATTCTTACCTGTTTTTTACTTAACACATCAATACATTCTTTTCGCAAAATCCTTTACGGCTTTGCATATAATATGTTATGATATAATATGGTCTGGTTACCAGACCGGAAAATACAGGTTATAAATTTTTCTGAACCGATCAGAATGGGGGGGGGACAGCGTATGGAGGATCGATGGATGCTGAGAGTTTACGGAGCGAGGGGCTCCTGTCCGGCATCAGGTACCGTAAATTCCGGATATGGATCTCATACATCCTGCACGGCAGTCGAGCTGGGGGATACAACCATAGTCTTTGATGCCGGAAGTGGTCTGACCCGTCTGGGATATGAACTAAAGAATCGAGTACGCTCCGGGCGTCTGGATATTTTTATGAGTCATCTCCACATGGATCATCTGATCGGACTGTTTGGCTTTCCGCTCTTTTTTGATCCGGGCTGGGAGATACACCTTTACGGTGCCAGACGAAAGAAAAAAGAGTTTTATCTCCAGCTTTCCCAGATCATCTGCCCGCCCTACTGGCCGGTGGGGATAGAGGATTTTACCGCAAAGGTACAGATCCACGAGATACAGGAGGGCTCCGTAGTAAAATGCTGCGATGATGCCAGTGTAAAGGTCGGAAAGGGCTTTCATCCCAATGACAGCCTGATGTTCCGCCTTGAAGGAAACGGAAAGAGTGTTGTTTACGGGCTGGACTGTGAGGTAAACAACGAGATGGAAAAGGAGCTGACAAGATTTTCCAAAGATGCGGATGTTCTTGTCTACGATGCGACTTATATGCCGGAGGATATGCCGGATCACGTGGGCTGGGGACATTCCGACTGGAAAAGCGGGATCAGGATCGGAGAAAACGCCTCTGTGAAAACGCTTCTTATGACACATTTTGCATGGGAATATCCGGATGAAGTGCTCATGGAGCAGGAGAAGATGGCAATGAAGGAAAGCAATCGATGTATTTTTGCACGAGAAGGGATGAAC
>CAKRPJ010000013.1:0-59156 GCA_934376955.1 uncultured Lachnospiraceae bacterium
CCGCTTCTTCTCCCATCGAAGTCCATGTATCTGTGATCAGAATATCCGCACCGGATGCCGCCATAAACGGATCTGTCTCCAAGGCAAACTTATCGCCGTAGCCCTTCGTGAATTCAAGGACAGCTCCGTCCGGCTTGTATCCGTCCGGTGTCGCAACCGCCACGTTCATTCCGACCTTTAAGCCGCCGACGATCAGGGAGTTTGCCATATTGTTGCCGTCGCCGATGAAGCACATTTTAACTCCGGAGAAGCTTCCGAACTTCTCACGGATCGTCATGAGATCCGCAAGGACCTGACACGGATGGCAGAAATCCGTCAGACCGTTGATGACCGGGATGGAGCCGAATTTTGCGAGATCCTCCACTTCCTTTTGCTCAAAGGTTCGGATCATGATACCGTCAAGGTAGCGAGACAGCACGCGGGCAGTATCCTGTACCGGTTCGCCGCGGCCGATCTGAAGATCTCTTGAGGACAGAAACAGTGCATGTCCGCCCAGCTGATACATTCCTGTCTCGAAGGAAACCCTCGTTCTTGTGGAGGATTTCTGGAAGATCATTCCCAGTGTCTGCCCTTTTAAAAGCTCATGAGAAATGTTGTGCTTTCTTTCATATTTTAACTGGTCTGCCAGATCCAGAATTCCAAGGATCTCCGCCGCCGGAGTATCCGGTGAGGGAAAATACAGTGAGGGGCGTCTCCTTCGGGATCATTCCAGACGCCACGAGCGGATAGACCGGAATCACGAATCCTGATGCGTGACAGCCAGGATTTGCTGTGAATTTTGCATGAACGACTGCATCTTTATGCACATCGGAAAGCTCCGGAATTCCGTTTGCCCAGCCGGGCGCAACCCGGTGTGCCGTAGACGCGTCGATGATCCTTGCGGAATTTTTCTCCACAAAACTCACCGCTTCCTTCGCTGCCGCATCCGGCAGGCAGAGGAAGGTGATATCCGCCGCGTTGATGAGTTTCTTTCTCTCACCCGGGTCTTTCCTCTTTGTTTCATCAATTAACAAGAGTTCAATATCGTCTCTTAATGCAAGTCTGTCGTAGATCTGGAGTCCTGTGGTTCCTTCTTTTCCGTCAATGTATACCTTTGGCTTCATAATTGTTCTCCTCTCGTTCATAGATTCTTCTGGATCCCAGGTTCGTCTCCCATCCGCTTTGAATCTGTGGGGTGCGGATAGAGGTCGTGAATATTTTTTGAATAATTTTGCATAATTATAGCTCTATATGTATACTTATGCAAGTATTTTTTTTATGACTTTAAAAAAGCACTTACCACCATGATCTGTGGCAAGTGCATTTTTATCATTACATTCTTTTATTTTTGTCCTGCTAAATGTATCAAAGGGTCTTTCCGGCAGGCTCATAGAATGCCTCCCGCATGTGGCCTACCGCCCGTTTTTCAATTCTCGACACATAGGACCGGGAGATCCCGAGCTTTTCTGCGATCTCCCACTGCGTGTGTTCCTTTGTCCCAAACAATCCATATCTCAAGCGGATCACAGTCTCAAGAATTTCCCGTTTTCCCGTCTCCAGAACATCTAAGGGGCTTACGGTCTCCCCGTCCTTATCCGTACCGATGGGATCATAGATGGAAACCTCCCGGGAAAACTTCTTGCCTGCGCGAAACAGCATGAGAATCTCTTTTGCTATCCTATCCCCCCGCAGTCATAAACGATCAGTAAAGAGTAGTAACCGGCGCAGTCCGGCATCTGGGTCACATCCTCAATGATCCGCTCATTTTCCATTCCGCAGTTTTCGATAAAATATGCTTTTTGACCGGAGCCCACGATAAGCTCCTTCACTTCCCTCATGCGTTTCCCTGCTTTCATAAACACCTTTGTTCCCTTTAACGCCAGTGCCTCATGAATTCCATAGGTAGCCGGAATGATATGCAGTTCTTCATCCCGCAGCACAAGTCTTCTGTTGATCCGGGCGGAGGCAGATAGAAAGGAGGCAATGCCATTGACCAGCTCCGTTTCGTAGCCTTCTTTTTTAACGATGTCCTGAATATATACAAAGGTCGAATAGATCGTCGGATCTCCCAACGTTAAAAACGCCACCTGCTTTCCCGCATCAAGCTTATCGATGATCCGCCGTGCCGCCTGTTCATGCATGGTTTTTAATTCTTTTTTATCTTTTATCATCAGCATTTTGATCCCGAGGATTTCTTTTTCTGCAATTTCCGGGATCACTTTTTTTACGATCCGGTATGCCACGGCATCCTCAGCTGTCTCTGAGGGGACAGCAATGACATCACTTTCATGAATAAGCCTGACCGCCTTTAATGTCAGCAGCTCAGGATCTCCCGATCCCACTCCGACACCATATAATTTTGCCATAATTTTATTCTCCTGATCCATTTTTTCGATCCGTTTCGTTACATGTGCCTTTGCGGGGCTGTTCCTGCACGTTCAAAGGTTTCTCTCAGCTTTTCAATCGCCTTTTTTTCGATCCGAGAAACGTAAGACCGCGATATTCCAAGCTGCTTTGCCACTTCTCTCTGTGTATGCTCCCGGGATCCGAAAAGCCCGTAGCGCATGCGGATCACCGCCTTCTCTGTTTCCTTTAACTCCTTTTCATAGGCCGCATACAGGTCTTTCACATCCTGTTTTAAAATGATCTGCTCAATCGCCTCTTTTCCCTCTGTCTCCAGTATATCCATAAGACTTACGGTCTCCCCGTCTTTATCTGTACCGATGGGGTCGTAGATGGAAACCTCCCGGGAAAACTTCTTGCCTGCGCGAAACAGCATGAGGATCTCATTCTCAACACATTTGGCAGCATACGTAGCAAGCCGGGAGCCCTTATCCATATTATAAGTATTCACCGCCTTGATCAATCCGATGGTACCTACGGAAAGCAGATCCTCCATCTCATAATCGGAGCTCTGGTACTTTTTTATCACATGCGCTACAAGCCGCATGTTCCGGTTGATCAGCACATTTTTTGCTTCCCGGTCACCTTCCTTGTATCGTTTCAGGTACTCTCTCTCCTCCCGTGCGGTTAGTGGTTGTGGAAAAGTTTTCAAATCAAAGAAAGCCACCTTAAAGCATTCGTTATTATAACTTATGCTAAGATGGCTTTTCCGGTGCCTGACTACAAGGCCTTAAGAAAGCTCTTTAATATCTCAAATATCTGGTCAAAGGATTCCAGATTCATCTGCTCCTTCGGAGTGTGTCCGCCTTCTGCTTCAGCGCCGAGGGTCACCACATCCAGTCCCGGGATCAGATCACAGAATACGCCGCATTCAAGACCACCATGGGTTGCAAGAAGCTCCATTTCTTTTCCTCTGGCCTTTCTGTAGGTATCTATAAGTATGCTCCGCAGACGGGAATCGGGATTGAACTCCCATGACGGGAATTTACTGTAAACCTCCATCGTCATATCGTAGATGCAGGAAAGAATACATAATTCCCCTTCCATCTGATCACGATAAGACATTTTTTCTGCCCTGAGGGAATACTGAAATTCGATATGATCCTCTTTGCAGTGGACAGATGCAAGATTCTCGGATGCCACCGGAAGATCCGCAATCTCCATGCTCTTATGACGAAGTCCCGTCGGAAGCAGATACATAAGATCAATGATATCTGCGCTTGTTTCCTCACAGATCGCATGGTCTGCAGCAGCCTTCTCAAAGGTCATGGTAAGCCCGGGCTCCTGAAAACGGAGTTCATTTTTTATCTTTGAAGCCATGCTCTCAAAAGCCGCACTGATCGAAGACTCCGGTGCCTCACTTACAAACAAAGCCTCACATTCTCTCGGGATCGCATTATTCTTAAGACCTCCGTTAAGATCCACGATCCTCATATCACAGCTTCCGGAGATCTCCTTTAAGATCCTCGCACAGATTTTCAACGAGTTTCCGCGCTCCTGATTAATGCATACGCCGGAATGTCCTCCCTTTAGTCCGGTCACAAACAAACGGTAAGCCGGAAGCTCACATGCTTCATATTCGACCGGCTTCTTTAAGCCTACCATCTCACCTCCGGCGCTTGTTGTGCAGGTTCCGGTCCCGTGACCGCCAAAATCAAGATTCACATATTTTTTTGCAGTAAAATACTCCGGCTTCAGTGCAAACGCACCATTTAATCCGACCTCCTCCTGGGAGGTAAAGACACATTCCAGGGCCGGATGCGGAAATTCCATATCGAGGGCGGCAAGAATATAGGCGCATCCCATTCCATCATCTGCTCCCAATGTCGTTCCTCTCGCCTTTAAGATCCCATCTTCAATATAAAGGTCGATTGGATCCTTGTCAAAGTCGTGGCTGCAATCCACATTTTTCTCGCATACCATATCCGTATGTGCCTGAAGGATAACTGCGCCATGATCCTCATATCCTTTGCTGGCGGGCTTATAGATGATGACATTGTTTATTTCATCTCTTATATATTTAAGTCCCCGCTGCTTTGCAAAGCTTTCGAGATATTCTGCGATCTTTTCTTCTTTATATGAAGCTCTCGGGATCATGGAGATCTCCTCAAAATACTTCTGATGTAATTTAGAATGGTCTAATACGTTCATTTGCCGGCTCCTCCTTATCTGCCTATTTTGGGCTACATTGCCTCAATAAAGATCTGTTTCACTTCCTCAGCAGACATCTCCTTATATGTATTCTTTAAACGCTTTGAAGACTTTTCCGCCATAATGTCCAGATACTTGTCATCGATACCAACCTCTGAAAGTCTGGAGGGAAGTCCCATTGCTTTAAAGTGTGCGGCTGTCCTTTCAATTGCCTGTTCTGCCGCCTCACGGGCCGGAAGCTTTGGAGAAACATCCCATACGTTGATCCCGTATGTCCTGAATTTTTCCACCGTCGCATCACTTAATACATGTCGCATCCAGTGCGGGGTAAGGATCGCAAGACCTGCCCCGTGGGTGATATCATAGTAAGCGGACAGCTCATGCTCCATCGGATGTACCGACCATGGTGTCGGTTTTCCAAGCTTCAGGAAATCATTGATCGCCCAGCTTCCGGCCCACATAAGGTTGGCTCTCGCTTCATAATCCTTCGGATCCTTAACCGCTCTTACGCCAAATTCGATACAGGTTTTTAACAGTCCCTCTGCCATACGATCCTGCATATATCCCTCACAGGTGGAGAAATAGGATTCCAGAATATGTGACATGATATCTGCGGTTCCGGAGGCTGTATGCCATGCATTCACGGTTTCGGTGTATGTCGGATCCATAATGGAAGCCTTTGGACGCATACACTCACTCTTTGTTCCTAATTTATTGTTGGAGGTCATATCGGAAATTACGGCAGCCGTATCCATTTCAGAGCCGGTAGCCGCAAGGGTGAGGACGGTAACGATAGGAAGGGCTTTTTTAATCTTCGATCCGTCGAGAACCAGCTCCCACGCATCCCCGTCATAGCAGGCAGCCGAAGCGATCACCTTTGCACAGTCGATCGTAGAACCTCCGCCGACTGCAAGTACGACCTCGATCCCTTTTTCTTTACAGATCATTGCTCCCTTTCTGACGGTCTCTATTCTCGGATTCGGCTCTACGCCTCCTAATTCTTCCCAGCAGACGCCGCTCTCACCGAGATATTTTACCACATCATCAAAAATACCATTCTTTTTAATACTGCCTCCGCCATAGACGATCAAAGCTTTTTTTCCGTATTCCTGAGCAGCTTCTCCGACATGGCAGATCTGGCCTTTTCCAAAATAAATTTTTGTCGGGACAGAGTAAATGAAGTTTTCCATAAATGCCTCCCACTTCTACTTTTTATCTAATATAAAATAGAATTCTGCTTCGCAGGATTCTCCGCCTGCAGCGGGTCGCATTAGCGACATTATTCCATTCCGCCGCAGTGCGATCCCCCGGAGGGGATTTTTGCTCTATAGGAATCATAGCTTTCGTACTTTAACGTAACACGGTCTTTCCTGTAGAGCAAAAAAATGGTGCAGCAAAACAAATTCTGCTACACCACATATTATAACAAATTTCAACCTTTGTCGCAACTATTTATTCTATTTTCCGGATTGCGTTGCATCGTCTGACTATTTGTTTCGCTATTCATTCCGGATCGCTGCCAGCGGGCTTAATTTCATCGCACGGAGCGCTGGGAATAATCCCGCCAGCATACCGATCGCCACCGCAAATACCAGTGACATACCGGCAAGCCATAAGGGGATCCTGGATATTCCGTTTCCACCCTCGATGCCCATAATCCCTGACGAAAGGAACCGGTTGATCAGAGCCGATACGCCATAACTTAAGGCCAGTCCTGCCGTTCCTCCCATAAAGCCGATAAAACCGGCTTCTAATAAAAACATCGTGCGGATATCTCCGAGGGCACAGCCCAGTACCTTTAAAACTCCGATCTCCTTTGTCCTCTCATAGATGGACATCATCATGGTATTGGCGATTCCGATGGCTGCTACAAAAAGAGAAACTGCACCGATTCCGCCTAAAACCGCCTGGATCATATTCATCTGCTCCTGTGCCTGTTCCAGCCACTGCATGCTGCTGTATGCCTGATAACCCATGTCGGTGATCGCTGTCTGGACCTCCATGACATGATCCATATCATCGACAAAAACATAGGCATTTTCATAGACAAAGTAGGAATACGGCTTTCCTTTTTTATTTACCGGCTGGCCCGGGATCGCTTTCTTTTTATAGATCCTTCTCAGCTGGTTTTTTAAAAGATCCACATCCGTGTATATGCTATAGCTATATTCGTTATATACAGGATTGCCGTTGTCATCAATTTTATCTTCCACCATTCCGCAGGCAGGAAAAATATATTTCTTAGGAGCACCATTCTCTCCGTCGCCGACATTGTTAAAGATCGTAAAAAAAGGTTTGTTAAACAGATCTACATCCGGCATCTCAGAGGTATCCCAGAAGCCTTTTCCGGTCTTTGAATTATAGAAATTCTGTCGGATCATATTTCCGATCACAAACTCCAGATTTCCTGTTTTCGGATCCGGGAGGCGTCCTTCTCCTAAAGGGATCTCTTTAAGTGCATCCTGACTGAGCCCTACGATGCCTGTGGATGTCTCATAGACGCCCTGCTTCATATTCACATAAACGTTCAGGCATGGAGATACCGCCTTTACATGGGGAAGCTCAGAGAATTTTTTCACCACCTTATCGGTAATGAAGGTGTCCTCCTGCTTTTCTGTATTCCCCCCAGAATTTCTATATACTTCAATCTTTGTAAGGCTTCCGTAAGACGCATATTGCTCCATCGTGATCTCCTTCAGGCCGATACCTAAGGACACCATGACCATAATGGATGCGGTTCCGATCACTACACCGAGGACCGTAAGACCGGTCCTCAGCTTTCTGCGTCTTAGATTATTGATGCTCATTCTCAGAAGATCAACGAATCTCATCATCCATTCCCGCTTTCTTCTTTTTCCGTTTCACCAGTATCACGATGAGGATTACGGCTGCTGCTGAAAAGATCCCGATCGGAAGCGCATATTTCTTTACCAGCTCCATCTTGGACGGCTCCTCGGGAGCCGGTTCAGGCTCTGTGCTCCCGATGTCTCCCGGATCATCATATACAGGCTCCGTAACATATAGCTGAACCTCTTTTTCCACCGGGGTAACGACTCCGTTTTCATCCTCATAGGTGATCGTCAGCTTTATCATTCCGTCATCCATAGTGGCTGCGGTTCCCGTTACCATCGCGTCAACATTTCCACTTTCACCCGGCTTGATGTTTCCGACATAGCTTTCCGTTCTCTGGATGGAATCTGCCTCAAAGATCGCTGTCACATTATACAGGATAACCTTTCCGGTGTTGTTAATGGGGAACATGATATTTGTTTCATTCCCCACTTCGATGGAATTTGGCATGACCTCGATCGTTCCCGTATTCAATCTCGCCTCTTGTACGAGGGGGACTGCGATCTTGACGCTTTCCTTCGCATTCTTAAATTCCGGGCTGTCATACTGCTCATTGATCGTAAGGGTATAGGATCTCTGCTCTGCACTGGGATTGGATGTAAAATGCATCGTAAGAACCTCAGAGCTTCCCGGGGATAAGCTGTTGACCACCACAGAGTTGGAACCGTTCGCCGTTGTAAATACAGGGCTGTTGTCTACTGTCTCCGGGTCGAAGGTAAATAAAATATTGCTGGCTGATATGTTGCTCGACGCATTCTTCATTTTTACATGTAAAGTAAAATCCTGGCCGGCAACGATTCGGGCCGGCTCAGTTTCAAAGCTGTCCACAACAATTCGGGCCTTTGTTCTCTCATTTTCGCCTGCTTCATTGGAGAGCTTATCCTCCTCGCCCTTTCCGATGATCCGAACATAAAAGATATCCTCGATCGGTGCGGCAAAGGCTCCTTTTTCTTCCTCGCGATAACGGATCTTGAATTTGATGGGATAATACCCGGTTTTTACTTTCTCACGGACCGCCATACTGTAGGGTACCTCTACGGTCTGATCAGGATTGACGTTGCTCATCCACCGGTCATAATTTCCATCATTGATCTCGAAGGGGCATTTTGTAATATCCTCCGAGAGCTCCATCTCCACCCGGACATCATAAGCTGTCTTATAGCCCGTGTTCCTTAAATTCATATTGAAGTTCATGATCTGCTGGTATTCTCCCTGGGGAGTAGGCTGATCCTCTCCCAGAGCAAATGCCACCGGCTCTGTGCTGCCCTCATCCGTTTCCTTCGTTGTAGAAGTTTCCTTTGTTTCCGCCCATACCATTATCGTTTTCTGGTAACCGGATGACAGCGCTCCTTCTCCGCTTGATCTCTTTGAAACATTGACCAGAACCGGATAATACCCTGGTGTCAGATCCTTTTTCACATTTACGCGGAGATTTACTGTCTTTGATGCCCCCGCCTTTACATGTCCGATCTTATAATGCTTGTTCAGGGAATCGGTAATCTCAAAGGGATATTTGTTTATCATGGTTTTGATGATATCCCCATCCTCCGTTTCATCGATCTGTTCATAATAATCCTTAAACTCGCTTTCCTGAGCGATCCAGATCTCGCTTTCGATCCAATCCGATGCCGACGTATTTTTAACGGCAACAGAGATCGTTGATGTCTTTCCAATCGTGATATTCGGTGTCTTTCCGATCACGATACGCACTGTTTCATTATCGTCATCCCGGTGATAGACCGGTGGTATCTCCATGTCCTTTTCGTCACCAAGAACAGCTGCCGGCATGGCCCCTATCATCAGCGCCGCCACCAGAAGCCATAAAATCAGTTTTTTTCTTCTTCCTTTCATTGTATACTCTCCCCCTCCTGTTTATCGCATTTATCCGGTTTCGGTGAAAGCGCCTTCTCATCCGATCCGACCTTGTCTGATTCGTTCTTTTCTGATCCCTTATTTTCTGATCCGTTCTTCTCCGCTGCGGCCGCCTGCTCTACGATCTTATCTAAGGCCATCAGATCGACTTCTCTGTGATTTTCTTCTATGCTGACGATCTTTCCGTCGATGATCTTAAATATACGGTCTGCGTAGGTTGCCAGATTATTATCATGAGTAACCATAACCAGTGTCTGGTTTCTTTCCCGAACAATGGTCTGCATCAGCCTTAAAACGTCCATTGTCGTTTTAGAATCCAAGTTGCCGGTGGGCTCATCTGCGAATATGATCTGGGGATCCACTGCCAATGCTCTGGCTATTCCCACTCTCTGCTGCTGACCTCCGGACATCTGGTTTGGCATGTGATACATGAATTTTTCCAGACCCACCAGCTTTAAATACTGCTTTGCTCTCCGGGTGCGCTCTTTTCGTGCCATTCCCCGGAAGGACAACGGAAGGGCTACATTTTCTATCGCATTCATTGTGGCGATCAGATTGTAGGACTGGAAGATAAAGCCTACCCGCTCTCTCCGGAAGGCGACAAGCTGTCGTTCGTTTAGCTTTTCAATATGCTTTCCGGCAATTACGATCTCTCCCTTTGAGGGATGCTCGAGCCCTGCCAGCATATTTAAAAGTGTAGATTTTCCCGATCCTGACGGCCCGGTAATTGCACAGAATTCTCCTCGAGATATAGTAAAGTCCACACCATTTAAGGCGTAGACTTTGCTGTCTCCCATGCGATATATTTTGTAAAGGTCTTTCACCTGGATAACAGGTTCTCCCGGTTTTCGATTCTCCACTTATTTTCCCTCTCGCCCTTTTATTTGGTAATCATATTATATCGAAAGAATACTCTTGAATCTATATAATATTTTTTAACAATTCTTACGAATTTTGTCCGGACGGACAGATTTTTGCCACACGTTTTCCAAATTCTCTCAGATATTCTTCAACCGAAACATACTGACCGTTGTTCACTCTGTAGGCAGGGCTCCACATGCGGACGACGCGCACCTCGGCCTGACTTTGGTTTCCGGTATGTCTGTAGCTGGCATCCGCAAAAAACAGATCATCCTCGATCACATTTTTCCATTTCATGTATATTTCCCGGTTCTTCTTCTGTTTCTTGTTTTGGAATACCTCCATCACGATCATGCGGAAGATCTCCTCCCCGCAGCATACGATCGTCTTTGGCTTTAAAAGACGGATCTGCCGTTTGATAAATTCAAGATAATACTGACCATACTGCATGCTGATCTCATCCGCTGCTCCTTTTCCGCCCCTTTTATTTATGTAAAGCACGGCTGCCTTCTTTAAAAGCTCTGCGGTTTTTTTTCTTCCCTTTTCGGTACAGTCCTTTCCACCCTCGATGATCTCCTGCATCCCGGCCAGATATTCCATATATTCTGCTTCTCCGGACGGACTATGACCTTTTCTGAAATCCTTTCTGATATCGGATATTACCGGCATTGTCTGCCCCTGCTGAATATATTTCCGCATATTGGGCTCCTTCAGGATATAAAGCGTACCCGTAAAGTTTTTTTCCGAGATGATCCCATCTATATGGAAGCAGCGCGGCTCGATCTCCCTATAACAGGTCGTTCCAAAGGGATCCTCCTCCATCTGCTGCATAAGCTGCCATAAAAGGAATAATTCCTCCGTTGTCTCACATTTTGCGGCCTGTCCTTCCGTCACGATCTGTTCCATACTCTTTCTCATACGTTCCTCCATCACAAACCTTTTCATCGGTAAAAGCAGATAACTTTAATCCGTCTCTCTCTGTTCTGTTAATTATAACATATTTTTTTTAAAAAAAGTATAGTATTTCCGGGGCATATCCGTTATAATGGCAACGATAAGAAAATCCTGTTTCAAATACAGAAAGGAGAACTTCCTATGCGACATTTACTCAGTCCACTTGATCTGACCGTGGAAGAAACAGACAGACTGTTGGATCTGGCTTCTGATATTGAAAAGAATCGCTCTAAGTATTCTCACCTGTGTGACGGAAAAAAACTGGCGACTCTTTTTTTTGAGCCCAGCACCAGAACTCGCCTGAGCTTTGAGGCAGCAATGCTGAATCTCGGCGGCTCCGTACTCGGCTTCTCCTCTGCGGATTCCAGCTCTGCTGCAAAAGGCGAGAGTGTTTCCGATACGATCCGCGTTGTTTCCTGTTATGCAGATATCTGTGCAATGCGACATCCGAAAGAAGGCGCCGCATTTGTTGCTGCTTCTAAATCTTCTATCCCCGTTATCAATGCCGGTGACGGCGGCCATCAGCATCCGACCCAGACTCTCACCGATCTTCTGACAATTAAAAGCTTAAAAGGACGTCTTGGCGATCTGACCGTAGGTCTTTGCGGAGACCTTAAATTCGGACGTACCGTTCATTCCCTGATCCACGCCCTCGTCCGCTATCCGGGTATCCGCTTTATCCTCATTTCTCCGCCTGAGCTTCGTATTCCCGATTATATCCGCGAGAGCGTTCTCGAAGCCAACCATATCAGTTATAAAGAAACCACCAATCTGGATGATGCCATGGAGGATCTGGACATTCTCTATATGACCAGAGTGCAGAAGGAGCGTTTCTTCAACGAAGAAGATTATATCCGCATGAAGGATTGTTACATTCTGGATACAGAGAAAATGAAGCTTGCGAAACCGGATATGTTCATCCTGCATCCGCTTCCCCGGGTCAATGAGATCTCCGTCGATGTGGATGATGATCCGAGAGCTGCCTACTTCAAACAGGCGCAGTACGGTGTATACGTTCGTATGGCCCTTATCCTGACTTTATTGGAGGTGGAACTGCCATGTTAAATATCAGCGGACTGAAAGAAGGAGTCGTCCTCGACCATATCCAGGCAGGAAAAAGCATGGATATTTATCGCCATCTCGGCCTTGACAAAATGGATTATACCGTTGCAATCATTAAAAATGCAAAGAGCAGCAAAATGGGACGAAAGGATATTATCAAGATCGAAGCCCCGTTAGATACTCTTGATCTGGATGTGCTCGGCTACATTGACCATAACATTACCGTCAATATCATCCGCGACAATGAGATCGTTGAAAAGCGCCGTTTAAGTCTTCCTGACCGCCTTGTAAACGTGATCCATTGCAAGAATCCCCGCTGCATCACCTCTGTTGAGCAGGAGCTCCCCCATATTTTCTATCTTTCCGATAAAGAAAAAGAGATCTACCGCTGCCAGTATTGTGACGAAAAGCATGACTAAGCCCTTGCCGGAATCACGCAGCGAGTCTTGCGGAAATTCGACTTAAACTGTATAAAATAACCGGCTCCCAGCCTTCAGTGTTACCTGATGCCGGGAGCCGGTTTCTTAATGTTTTCATTTTCTTTGTGGTTCAGATTTTAACGATTATTGACCGCTTCGATCTTATTTAAATCCACTTCCTCATTTGTTCCGGTTGCCTTCGGGTCAAATTTGACCGCAAAGGTCGTGCCGTCCGGAAGCGGCTTCTGACGAAGTGATTCTTTGTATTTTTCCGTGTCTCTTACGATAACAGAGTCGTCGGAAAGGCTGGAGCCCGGGAATACCCATATCACAAGATCACCCATGGCAAGGGCGTAGGTAGCCTCCTCACGGATCCACTGTACCTTCATTCCGTAACGGGACATGCAGTCATATACGTCATTCATCGTGATGGTATCTCCGCTTGCTCCGTCAAACAGCTGTTCCTTCTTTAAAGCATAGCTTCCGTTCTTTTCCTTTGCTTCCTTTAACGTATTGACATTCAGAGAAAGCTTACCGGAAGAATGGGTATCCTTCTTGCCTGAGGAACTGCTCTCCGGCTTCTTTGTTTCTGTTTTTTCGTTATCTGTCTCGGCTTCCTCTGTCTCCGGCTCGTCCGGTTCATCCGTTTCCTCGGCTTCTGTTTCGCCGGTGCCGCCGATCTTCTTTCCGTCCGCCCCTACAAAATAGCCATCCGGGGTCTCGTCATTGACAAGTAGGCGTCCGTCATCATTAAAATAATATTCACTGCCGTCGATCGTATGCCACTCCATATATGCACTGGCATACGCAGGGCCTGACTCTGTACTGAAATAGTATTTGTCTCCATTTTCAGCCGTATACCATCCGGTCTTAAAGGAGCCGTTTTGTTCCAGATAGTAAACTCCGTTATCCGCATAGATCAGACCGGGCTTGTAGGTAGACGGAGCCAGCGCCAGTGCCTGTTTAAAATGAGCAGAGGCTCCACTTATATCTCCGTTTCCGAGACATTCCTCGGCCTTGGAATAGGATTCATCCGCCATGGATGAACGGTAGCTCTCCACCTGGGCCTTAAACTCAGCGTTATCCGGCTGGAGAGATGATACCTTCTGCCAGAAGCTTAAGCAGGAATCCATATCGTCTTTTGAAGAATAGTAATCGGATACTGTGTAAATATAGCTTTCAAAGCTCTCCTTGGATACGCTCTCCGGGTTCATAAACTGGCTCATGCTCTGGCTGACCCATTTATCTGCTTCCGCCGTATTCTGGCTTTCGGAATAGATTTCGATAAGCGTTATGTAGGCTTCCATCTGAGTCGGATCGATCGCGATCGCATCCGTAAGATCTTTTACTGCTTCGTCCTTCTTGCCTTCGTTGTAATACTGTTCCCCTCTGCCGGTAAGGATGCAGGCATGAACGTCCTTTGCACGCTCCTCGTCCTTATTTACCACTTTTTCAAATACTTCCATCGCCTTGTCGTACTCCTCGACCATTGCATAGGCCTTGCTGAGGGAGATCAGCGTGGAATCGTTTTCCTTGCCCAGCTCAACGATCTTTTCCAGCCAGAAAACTGCTTCATCATAGTTCTCTGCCTCAAGACAGCTCTCTGCCATGGAAAACAATCTTTCATATCTTGTCTTTAAAAGCTTCTCGTCCTTAGTCGCTTCATATCCTCTTTCTAAAATCTCGTCTGCGCTGTCATATTCTTCTAAAGCGATATACATCTCGTTCAGCAGAAGATACGCATCCACATTGGAGGGCTCTAAAGAGACCAGCTTCTGATACAGCTCGATCGCGCCATCGTATTCTTCATCCTCATAATACTCATCGGCAAGCTCTTGACAGCGTTCCCCGAACAGCTTCTTTATATTTTCGTCCTGAGTTGCATCATATCCCTGTTCAAGGATCTCCACTGCATCATCCGGAAGCTCCTGACTCATATAGATCTCACTGAGCCTGATATAAGCATCTACAGTTTTGTCATCGATCTCCAGACATTTTAAATAAGCCTCGATGGCTTCGTCGAATTTCTTTTCATTATAATACTTGTCGCCCAGTGTCAACTGTTCCTTTGCAGCCGGATCCACCGCTGCTTCCTTTTCGGCCTTTTTGCCGCAGGCGGAGCACAAAAGCATCACGGCCAGCAGAACAAAAAGTATACGTTTTATTCCTAAATTCATTAACTGTTCACCTATTATCCCTTTGTTTCGATGTTCTGAGCAAAACGGTAAGCCGGGTTATGTCGTGGATGATCATCTATCTAGTCTGCCTGTCACCAGACAGCTCAAGCGACCTACCCGGGAGCAGACGGGCCGCCTTATGCTCCCTGTTCGGTCTTGCTTCGAGTGGGGTTTACATGTGCCCTGCCTGTTACCAGCCAGGCGGTAGTCTCTTACACTGCCTTTCCACCCTTACATGGCAAGCCATGCGGTTTATTTCTGTTGCACTTTCCCTGGAGTCGCCTCCGCCAGACGTTATCTGGCACCCTGCCCTTTGAAGCCCGGACTTTCCTCTCCCGCATCCTTTCGTTTATGCGGCAGCGATCATCTGTCTTACTCAGAACTCGTTTACTATACCATATTTATTAGCAGATGTCCAGCATCCGCACTGGCAAATCCTGTCAGTGCGGTTATACCTTCAGACAGCTGCCGCCGATAAATTCCCGGATAATGGAGGTTTTCGGGATAAGCTCACTGTCGATCCCCAGAAAATAATCTAAAAATTTCAACAGGCGCTTTGCCTCATCATACTCCGGTACATCCCGTGGAATACTGAAAAGAAGCGGCTCCGCATAAAGCTTCAACACGGCCAACTCATAAACAAGAGCGGAATTGAACATTACATCGGATTTTTCCTGGAACGGGAATATATTTTTATCCTCGCCGCGGCGGACAGAAGACCATCTTCTTATTGTTTCCAGTGCAGAAGTTCCCCGCGTGCGGGCATCCCGCACCATGCGGCGGATCAGCCTGCCGTCTGTGGTCGGTATTCGGTTATGCTCGTCGATATTCAGCTGTGTGAGGGCACTGATATAGATCTTGTATTTATTCTCCGGGGGCAGAGAGTAGGATAATTTATCGTTGAGGCAGTGGATCCCTTCTAAAATCAGCACATCATTTTTTTTCAGCTGAAGGAAATCTCCCTTATACTCCCGGCATCCGTTAACAAAATTGAAGCGGGGTATTTCAACCTTTTCCCCCTTAAGCAGTGCATTCATATCCTCGTTGAGCTGTTCGATATCTACACACTCAAGTGCCTCCATATCAAGCTTTCCGTTCTCATCCCTCGGATAAAATTCTCTGTTTTTAAAATAATTATCGACCGCGATCGGATGAGGCGTATAGCCGAGAGCTCGAAACTGTGTTGCCAGCCTGTGGCTGAAGGTGGTTTTTCCGGAGGAGGACGGACCTGCGATCATCACGATCCTTTTTTCTCCGTCTTTCGCCGCCTTCTCTGCGATCTGGCCGATGGTCTTTTCCTGCAGTGCCTCCTGCATCAGGATCAGGTCATTTCCTTTTCCCTCAGAGATCATACGGTTCAACGTTCCCACGTTGGGGATCTCAAGGCTGCTGCTCCAGCGATAAGAGTCGTGAAGGACATGAAACAGCTTGTCGTATCCACTGACAGTTCCGATCTTTTCCGGCTGCTCCTCCTCGGGGAGTACAAGAAGAAAACCGGAATGATACGGCACCAGATCAAAACACTTGATATAGCCGGTATGCATCACCATATATCCGTAAAAATAGTCCTGAAGCTCCTCTATGCTGTAAATATTTACTCTGGAGGCCCGCCGGTACATGAAAAGCTGTTCCTTATCGTACATTCCGTAATTATGGAACATTTCCACTGCCTCATCCGTATTTACGCTTCTCTTTTTGATCGGGATCTTTCTCTCGATCAGGCGCTTCATCTGCTCCTTGACCTTTAAAAGAAGCTCCTCATTCAGCTCGACATCGCCGGTAAGCTCACCGTAAATGCCGTCGCCGATCGAGAAATCCATCTGGATCTTCTCTATTTTTTCTCTCGGGATCACATCATAAAATGCCTTTAGCATAACGAAGATCGCACTTCTCTCATAGGTCTTTCTTCCTACCGGATCCAGAAACGTCAGAAATGATATCTCGGAATCCTTTTCCAGCGTTTTATGTAACTCCTTGAGCTTTCCGTTCACCCGTGCCAGCAGGATATCCTCGGTAAACCGATCTTTAAAATCTTCTGCGATCCGGGCGAGGCGGATGCCCTCCTCATATTCTTTTTCGCATCCACAGACTTTAACCTTAAGCATTGTCATAGATTACCTCCCGTCTTTTTATGCAGGATCATTTACGAACGTATTTTTTCCTTTAGACCAGAAATTGGGCCGGAAAATGCACCGGCATCTTAACGAGCCGGACAGCATCTCCAAGTTTTTCTTTCAGGTATCGTTCCATATATTCCATAAAAACGTATTCCAGACCATAATGACCTGCATCGAATATCGTAAGTCCCTGAGCGTTGGCATCGATCCCTTCGTGATGCCCGATGTCTCCGGTCACCATGACCTGAGCTCCCATTGTGATCGCCGCCTTTATCAGGCTTCCTCCCGAGCCGGGGCAGACTGCCGCCCTTTTAAATATCTTCTGTTCCCAGCCGAAAGCTCCATAGACGGTCAGACCGGGCAGGCCGAATTTTTCTTTTACCGCCTTTGCAAATTCGATCCCTGTGACCGGTTTTTCCAGCTCTCCCACTTTTCCGATCCCAAAGGGTATCCCATTTTCTTCTCCTGTCACCTCTAGCGGTTCCCCGGAGAGGATCCCCAGCCTCTTAGCTGCGATATCTGCCATGCAGCCCGGTGCCGCATCAAAATTTGTGTGCATCGCAAAGTAAGAGATATCTGCCTGTATTAATGATACCAGACGGCTTCCGATAAAATCTTCATCTGTAACCCGTTTTATAGGCTTAAAGATCAGGGGATGGTGGCTTACGATCAGATCTGCCTTTTCTTCCTTTGCCTTTAACACTGCCGCATCATCAAGATCTACCGTCAGGAGGATCGTCCTTACCTCTTTTTTCCGTCTTCCCGCCAAGAGCCCCGGATTGTCCCAGCCGCATGCACAATGTGCAGGTGCCAGAGCCTCCAGATACTCCATTATCTCATTGCACTTCATTTTGTACCTCCCGGTTTTTCATTAACCGTTCCTCTGCCCTTTTAAGACTTTCTCCTGCTCGTTCAGAGGAAGCTGCCTGTTCTCTCAGTTTTTCCGTCAGGAGCACAAGTTTTTTTTCTTCATCCTTTAAAAACTCTTTAAATATCGGATCCTTTGCATCCATTAAAAGCCTGCTGTAGCGGAAATCCCACTGCTCCTCCAGCATTCCATCGTCTTCTAAATCCCCTGTCCCGCGTTTTCCCGCACGGAAAACCGCATAAAACTTGTCCTCCTCGCGGATCATGGCTTCTTTTTCTATTGGGAAGCCATTCTCATACAGCCATCTTCTCACCTTATGGATCTCGGAGTGGGGAGACAGGATCCACTGCTCCACAGAGTCCCAGAGCTCTTTTCCCTGCTCTAAAATATGTATGATAAGCTCCCCGCCCATTCCGGCGATGATGACAGCCTCTGCCTCCCCGGGCTTTAATCCCACCAGTCCGTCTGACAGCCGTAATTCGATCTTATTTTCCAGTCCGGCCATCTTTATATGCTGCTCTGCCCGCGAAAGCGGCCCTTTATTCACATCCATTGCATACGCTCCGGATACGATCCCTCTCCTCACCAGCTCTACCGGGACATAGCCATGATCCGTCCCGATATCTGCCGCTTTTTCTGTCGGATCTACAAAAGAGACCACTTTCTCCAGACGATCTGATAATTTCATCTGTATTTTTTCCTCCGCCTGCGTATTATGATATCCATTATTCATCCAGATAGTCCTTCAGTTTTTTACTCCTGCTCGGATGGCGGAGCTTTCTTAAGGCCTTGGCCTCGATCTGCCTGATCCTCTCTCTCGTGACGTTAAATTCCCGTCCTACCTCCTCAAGAGTCCTCGGCCGGCCGTCATCAAGACCGAAGCGAAGTCTAAGTACCTTCTGTTCCCGTTCAGTCAGCGTGTCCAATACCTCCATCAGCTGTTCATGAAGAAGGGTAAAGGTAGCTGCATCCGCCGGGATCTCCACCTGATCGTCCTGAATAAAGTCACCGAGATGACTGTCATCCTCCTCGCCCACCGGAGTTTCTAAGGATACCGGATCCTGAGATATCTTCATAATTTCGCGAACACGATCGACCGGAAGCTCCATGGCCTTTGCGATCTCCTCTGGAGAAGGCTCCCGACCGAGAGTCTGCATAAGCTGCCGCTGGGTGCGGACGAGCCGGTTGATCGTCTCGACCATGTGGACAGGGATCCTTATCGTCCGGGCCTGGTCTGCGATCGCTCTTGTTATCGCCTGACGGATCCACCAGGTCGCATAGGTACTGAATTTATATCCTTTTCTGTAATCAAACTTTTCTACTGCCTTGATAAGACCGAGGTTTCCCTCCTGGATCAGGTCCAGAAACTGCATTCCGCGCCCCACATAGCGTTTGGCAATGCTGACCACAAGACGCAGATTCGCTTCAGCCAGCTTCTTTTTTGCTTCCTCGTCTCCCAATTCCATACGTTTGGCCAGCTCTATTTCTTCCTCACTCGACAGCAGCGGAACCTTACCTATTTCTTTTAAATACATCCGGACCGGGTCTCCGAGCCCGATCCCCTCCGGAACAGAAGCCTCCAGATCATCTACATTAAGTTCTTCCTCATCTCCATCGTCTTCCATAAACAGATCCGGATCCATATCGTCATCGGATGTCATCCTCAGCACATCAACCTTTTTATTATCCAGGAAGTCGTAGATTCGGTCCAGCTTTTCCGGTGTCAGCTCCTCACCGGAAAACATATCAAGAATTTCCTGTTCTTCCAGGACATTCTTTTTCTTCTTTGCCGCTTCCAACAGCTTGTCCAGCTTTTCCTCAAATGTAAGTATTTTTTCGTCCATAATCTCCATCCTTCCCGGCACGCGGATTTAATCCAGACGGATCCGCAGGTTCGTCAATTCTGACTGTTGCCTGATGATTTCCTGTAACTGTTCGATATCTGTTGCTTTCCTGCTCTGCATATCCAGACTGTTTTTTCTGATCTTTTTCACTGTCTCAGAAAATGCTTTTTTCTGTTCTTCATTGTTTAAGGATTCTGCAAGACTGGCATGAAAGAGCGCTGCCACCTCCCTGTACTGTTCTTCCCCCTCGATAAAATGATTTAATATCTCCGCGGGGTTTTCATTTCCTCTTTTGTGGGCCTCAAAGACCATCCCGGCTACCTGTCGGTAAAGCTCATCGGAAAAATCCTCCGGACTGATGATCCCCTCTATCTTTTCAAAAAGCTCCGGCTTCTCGATCAGCCATGTTAAAAGAAGTCTCTGGGATTTTTTGATCCCGTCTTCTTTATCTTTTTTCGCTCTCGGTCTCTCGGGCTCATATTCCTTCGTCCGGATACCGGTGCCGTACTGGCCTCCCAAGGTTGCCACCAACCGTTTCAGGTCATCCGGAGGGATCATATATTCTCTTGCCACTGCCTCCGTATAGTTATCCCTCTCCAGCTTTTCCGAAAATTCCAGAAGCTTTCTGGCCACCGCATTGTAAAATCCGGTCTTTGACTCCGGATCCTGCATATTGTAGCCGCTGCGGATCACGGAGATCTCAAACATAAAGCTGTTCACCGCCTGATCGATCCGGTTCTCAAATTCTTCTTTACCCAGATTTTTAATAAATTCATCCGGATCCTTATAGGGCTTCATATTCAGCACTCTGACGGACATTCCCGCATCCTTTAAGATCGGGATCGCCCTTAGTGCTGCCTTGATCCCGGCGCCGTCGCTGTCATAGGTCAGGATAACCTGATCCGTATAACGCTTCAGTAAAATTGCCTGCTGAGGCGTAAATGCAGTTCCCAGAGAGGCTACTGCATTGGTAAAACCAGCCTGATGCATGGCGATCACATCCATATATCCCTCACAGATCAGCATATACCGGGCTCTGGAGGTCCTTGCAAAATTCAGGCCGTAAAGATTTCGGCTCTTATCAAAAAGCTTCGTTTCCGGAGAATTTAAGTATTTCGGTTCTCCATCTCCCAGCACTCTGCCGCCAAACCCGATCACACGGCTGTTTACATCTAAAATTGGGAACATGACGCGGTTCCAGAATTTATCTCTGGCCCCCCGTTCCTCGATATAGAACAGGCCTGATTCCTTTAGGATATCGTCTGAATAGCCTTTAGAGCGCAGATAGCGGTAGAGATCATCCGGAACCTTATTGGAATATCCAAGGCCAAAGTGAAGGATCGTTTCATCCCTCAGGCCTCTTTTTGTAAAATAATCATAACCCTGCTGTCCCTGGGGCTGTTTTAGCTGATAATAAAAATAATTGGCCGCCAGTCGGTTTATTTCCAAAAGCGTATTTTTAAGATCTGCCTTCGCCTTTGCTTCCTTTGAATATTCTGCCTCCGGCAGCGTGATCCCGGCCCGTTCCGCCAGATACTTTACCGCCTCGACAAAGGAGTAATTTTCATACTCCATTACAAAGGTGATCACATTTCCACCGGCTCCGCAGCCAAAGCAATAGTACATCTGCTTTCCCGGAGACACAGAGAAGGACGGAGATTTTTCATTATGAAAAGGGCAGAGCCCAAAATAGTTGGCTCCCTTTTTTTTCAGATTTACATACTGGGAAATAACATCAACGATATCATTTCTCGTTCGTACTTCTTCAATTATATCATCCGGATAATACATGTATTTCCTCCAACGCCTCAGACCTTCCACGCCTTCGGCACAAACAGATCTTCAAATTTATCAATGGCATAACTGTCACTCATGCCTGCTATGTAATCACAGACCACCCGGCTGCTTTTTTCACGCCGTTTTTCCATCATGAGCAGATACTCCTCCGGAAGACGGTCCGTATGATCCATATAATATCCATACAGAGAAACGATCAGCTGCTGTGCCTTTCTCTCCTCCGCTTTCGCGGCCGGGCTTTTATATACATTATCAAACATCCATTCCCGCAGCTTTCGCATAGAGCTTTCTACATCGGGAGACATGCAGATCTCCGGTTTGTCCTGACTGTTTAATATAATATCATGGATCATGATATTAAGACGTTCCTTGACGGAACGCCCCAGAACTTCTGAAAAACATTCCGGGATATCATTCTCTCCGATTATCCTTCCGCGGATCGCATCGTCAATATCATGATTGATATAGGCGATCTTATCAGAAAATCTTACGATCTTTCCTTCGAGGGTAGACGGATTTCCGGAGGTTCTGTGATTTAAGATGCCATCCCGCACCTCTTTTGTAAGATTCAGCCCCCTGCCTTTTTTTTCCAGAACCTCTACCACCCGCACACTCTGCTTGTAATGGGCAAAACCATCCTCACAGATCGTATTGAGAATCGCTTCCCCTGCATGCCCGAAAGGGGTATGCCCCAGATCGTGTCCCAGTGCTATAGCCTCCGTCAGGCTCTCGTTCATACGAAGGGCTCTGGCGATCGTTCTGGCGATCTGTGCCACTTCCAGCGTATGGGTAAGTCGGGTACGGTAATGATCTCCCTCCGGAGCAAGAAAAACCTGCGTCTTATGCTTCAGGCGGCGGAAAGACTTGCTATGCAGGATCCGGTCACGATCCCGCTGATAGGCAGGTCTGATATCACATGGTTCTTCCTCTCTGTCACGTCCCTGCGTCATACTGCTCAAAGAAGCGTATGGGCTCAGATTGTCCCGTTCCCAAAGCTCCATGGTCTCTCTGATATTCAAGCAACCACCTCCCGCCGATACTGCAAACACTTTCCCATGATGTTACTATTATATCACAGAAGCGCCTATTTTAGAACAAGGATTCCTTAAAATTCTCTCAAATAAAAGAAAATTTTCCGAAAAATTCCGTTAAATTTTGGACGGAAGGCTCTCCGAAACGCATAATGCTCCCCATCCCACCTCCGGATTCGGATATGCTTCAAAGCCCGGAAGATCTTTGGCTCCCTTTCTTAAATAAGCTTTCACCTTGTCGCTGTAAAGATAAGGATCGTTCCCTCTTACGATCCCCCATTCCATAAGCAGCGCAGCGGCTCCTGTCACCATAGGAGCGGCAAATGAGGTTCCCGTCACCGGACTGTACCCGCCTCCGCTTTTCGTTGTCATGATCCCGACGCCAGGAGCAGCCAGATCCGGCTTCGGAAGCCTTCGCAATCTTGTATCTCCCCTTCCCGAAAAAGGGGCATACGTCCCCGTAGAGGCATCATAAGCCCCCACTGAGATCGGACGGATCGCGGTCGAAGGGATCGTAAGTGTCGTATCCGGTGTCGGACGCAAAAACCTCGTCGACTTATTCAGGGCAGCTTCCGCCGGAAGCCAGAGATCATAGTTTCCCTCCCTCACCCTGCCTGCCTTAAGGATTATCCTCCATATCCCACTTTCTATATATTGTTTTACCGGCAAAAATTCCAGATACACTTCCTGTGCTGTGTTGTAGGGCCCGGGTTCTCCGTAATAGCCTAAGATCATCGCATTCTTCAACAGAATCCTTTGAGGCCCCAGCCTCCTGCTCACCTCCCGCACCTCTGTCATAGCCGGATCACTGATCCATATCTGCAGATCATCCTCATAGTTTTTCCATATCTGAAGGCCAAAACCCGTTTCATAAGGGGCGATCGATAATTCGATCTCTGCAGCTTCTCCGCTTTGCAAACGACCCGATACATGCCCGCCCGATGCTCCTTCATTCCCGGTTCCGATCACAAATACACTTTTTCCGACTCCGGAAAGAGAATCCAGATACCGCTCTAATAGACCGTTCCCATCGTGTGAGCCGTAGGAATTTCCAAAGCTGATATTTAACACCAACGGCATGGAAAGCTCTGATGCCGCCCTGACGATAAGCTCCACTCCCTCCATTAGCTGCGTTGTCCTCGGAAAGTCATAAGGGCCTGCTATCCCGAGGCGCACGATCGCAAGTTCGCTCTCATAAGCCACACCACGATATTTTCCGCCGCTTTCCCGCCCGTTTCCTGCCGCGATCCCGGCGACTGCCGTTCCATGCCCGCCGACATCCTCTGACGGGATCCATTTCTTTGCTTCTCCCCTGTTCCCTGATCTGAGGGCGCGGTCGATCTCTGTTTTTGTGTAAATATTGCCGGAGACCTGATCCGCCAGAAAAAGGATCCTGCTGCTTCCATCCGCATTACGGAAATCCTCATGAAAATAGTCGATTCCGGAATCTACGATCCCCAAAAGCACACCCCGGCCGGAAAGTCCCTCTGCGCCTGCCTGCACAGGAATAAGACAAGAGGCCGATCTTGCCTTGTCTATGGCAAAATACAGCCTCTTTGGTTTTTCTGCATATTCAATTTTCTTCAGGCTTATCACCTGCTCTATCTGCTCCTGCGGCACACGAAGGATTGCAAATCCCCCGGTAAGGATATGTACTCGAACCTTAGGAAAGCGCGTTTCTAATAAAGCCCTCAGATCTCCGTTATATTTAACAATGATCTCCCATGTCCTGTCCTTTTGTTCAAACCCCACATTCAGCTCCGCCGTCTGCTTTCGCTCTGCTTCAGGCACAGAAAGTGCAAGGTTTAAAAGGTTTTCTGCTTTCTGATCGGTCATATTTTTCCCCGCAGATATACTCTTATATCCTGTTTATGCAATCTGTTCCGGTTTGATACTGCAAAGCGGTCTGTAAATGTGCAGGAAACGGCGATCAGACGCCGAATATCTGAAACTGCTGTATCAGATACATAAACAGAGGGATCGTAAGCATACTGATTACCGTAGTCATTGTAATGATCGTACAGGCAAATTCATAATCCCTGTTATACTGTCTTGCCATGATTCCCATCTGAGCCATTGCCGGCATGGTAGACAGCATAAAGAATACCTCGCGCATCTGTGCAGGGATCGGCATCAGCCTTAAAAAGAAAACTGCTGCCGCAGGAACCACTAAGAACCGCACAAAAAGCGCGGCAGCCACATCCTTTCCCAGTGTGATCGAAGATGGATCCATATTTCTGATCACGCTTCCGATAAAGATCAGAGCGAGCGGTGAGGTGAGCTGGGAGATCATGGACAACGGCTTTAATATAATATCGGAAACAGGGATCTCAAAAAATACAACGAGCATAGCGGCAAGCATGCCGATGATCGCCGGTGAAATCAGCATCTTAAGCCCCGACAAGAAGGCCTTTTCCGAAGCCTTTCCGTTTTTCCCATCCCTTTGGAGAAGCCAGATACCGATCGTCCAGAATAATACCGTGCTCGAAATATAATAGACTGCCCCAACAGACGTGATCCCGTCTCCCCACAATGCCTGTATTACAGGGAAGCCGATAAATACCACATTGGGGAAACCACACGCGACGGTAAATGTGTTTCTGCGCTCCGGAGCGATCCGCAGGACTCTGCCGGTAAGAGCTGCCAGCAGAAGAATAAACAGGATCAGGCAAAAGGTTACCGGAAGCTTGGAAAACAGCTCGATCAGTCCCTTTCTTGTTCCGATATCACGGTGGATACTGTAGAACATATAAAAGGGCAGTGTGGCTTCCACTGTAAATTTGGAAAGAAAATCCATCCCCGGCTTTCCAAACCACTTTTTACCGGAAAAATAAAAGCCGATAAAAATAAGCATCATAATTGCAAAAACACTTTTAATGGACTGTATAACCATAGCTTATCCCCACATTTTCATCTCATTGAACCGGCTTTATTTCAGGAATCCGTTTACGATCTGTGCCTCCGCCTCTGCTTCCGTAAGACCCAACGTCATCAGCTTGATCAACTGGTCTCCGGCGATCTTTCCGATCGCCGCTTCATGGATCAGGGCCGCATCCGGATGGTTTGCTGTAATTTCCGGAATGGAGCTGATCTTTGCATGATCCATGATGATCGCATCACATTCCGTATGCCCCGCACAGAGATTATTTCCTCTGAGGTTGGAGAAAAAGATCTGATGGGAGGTATCCTTTGCCACCGAACGTGAAATAATATTTGCACTGGAATTTTCTCCGTCAAGGTAAACGTCAAAACGGCTCTCAGCATCCTGTTTTCCATGGGTCATAAGACGTTCCTGCACAACAAGCTTTGCTCCTGCCGCAAGATGGGCCTCAGTCTCTCTTTTCGTGGAATCGATCCCCTTGATCTGGACCGTTTCCATTTCCATATAGCTGTCTTCCTCCAGAGTGACCTCGGTACGCGGGTTCATTACTTTTGTTCCGCTTCCGTCGCCTTCCCCATAGTGCTTTTCGACATATTTAAGCTTCGCATTTTTCCCCACAAAAAATCTGTGGATACCGTCATGGCGGGATTCCCTATCACCACCGTTGTGGATACCGCAGCCTGCAATGATCGTCACATCTGCACCGTCTCCCACAAAGAAGTCATTACGGACTAACTCGGTAAGTCCGGTCTGGCTGAGGATCACAGGGATATGGACACTTTCGTTTTTTGTTCCCGGCTTGATATGGACATCGATGCCGCTTCCATCCTCCCTGCTCACGATATCGATATTTGCCGTTGTATTGCGTCCGGCCATCTGACCGTTTGCACGGATATTATAAGCTCCCTGGGGCACACCATGGAGATCGGCAACCTTTAAAAGCATTTCTTCGAGAATCTTATCCATAATTACATATCCCTCCTGTAAAACTGGCATCCGGCAGGAGCGGAAGCCGTTCCTAAGATCTCCGGCAGGATCTCATCCTTCGGACCATGCTTCAATATAGTACCGTCAGAGATCACGACGATCTCGTCGGCAATATCGAGGATCCTCTCCTGATGGGAGATAATGATAATCGAACCGCTTGTTTTCTCCCTCATTTTTTCAAATACCTGGATCAGGTTCTGGAAGCTCCAGAGATCGATCCCGGCCTCCGGCTCATCAAATACCGATAATTTTGTTCCGCGTGCCAGCACTGTTGCGATCTCGATCCTCTTTAATTCACCGCCGGACAGACTGCCATTCACCTCGCGGTTGATGTAATCCTTCGCACAGAGACCTACCTCAGACAAATACTGACAGGCATCTGCCGCAGAAAGCTGTTTTTTTGCGGCAAGACGGATCAGATCAAGGACATGGATCCCTTTAAAGCGGACAGGCTGCTGTAAAGCAAAGCTGATACCGAGATTGGCTCTCTCAGTGATATTCATCTTTGTGATATCCTGTCCATCAAAGAGTATCGTTCCGGAAGCCGGCTTTTCGATACCCATGATCAGCTTGGCTAATGTGGATTTTCCTCCTCCGTTCGGCCCTGTGATAACAACAAATTTATTTTCACCGACTGACAGGCTTATATCCTTTAAAATTTCCTTTTTCCCCTGGCTTTCCGAAACGCCAAAGGTGAGGTTCTTTAATTCTAACATGGTTCCTCCTGATTGTTTTCTCTCTGGTATTTTTAACATACCTATCTATTATATACTACTTTCCATGAAATTTCCATCCTGAACCGAAAATAATAAGAAACCTCTTGTCAGACAGTCAGGGGCTGCCCGTTTGGACAGCCCCTGCTTGTCAAGCGGATATTCGCGATCCGCTTCGCTATTCGGTTAAACGATATCGGGGGCAAAAGCCCCTGCTTTGGGTGCCTGCTGCCGCAGGTTTTGATTACTCCGCCCAGTAGTAACGCTCAGTATGAGTATCTCCACTTGCGTTCAGATTATAGCCCTGAAGCTTGGAATTGTATGCACGAAGGTTATTTCTTAAGAACAACGGAACCTGCGGGCATTCCTCGTTGATCGCCTTGCACATCTCGGTGGCAACCTTCACGTTCTCCTCCGGATCAAGAGTGGCCTGAAGCTTATCGATCAGAGCATCGATTTCCGGATTATTTGTACGGGTCTTGTTGGAACCGTTGATGGAGCTGGAATGGTAAACGCCCTGTACGAAGGCCAGGAGGTTGGAGGATGTATATCCGCCGATCGCTGCTTCATAGTCACCGGTTGCCGTCACATCAAGATACGTAGCAAGATCCATGGACTCCAGTGTTACGTCAACACCAAGGTTTTCCTTTAAGCAGGACTGGATAACCTGACCCATACGAAGCTTCGCATCATCAGAACAGATAATGGAGAAGCCGCAGTCTGCCGGGTTTAATCCGGAAGCAGCCATGTACTCTTTTGCCTTAGCAACATCGTAGGACGGAGCGCCATCAGCCACAACACCCGGGAAGCAATCCGGTGTCATGCTGTCACTTACGGATCCGTTACCGTTTAATGCTACCTTGATAATCGCTTCCTTATCGATCGCGGAAGCAAGGGCAAGACGGAAATCCTTGTTATTGAACGGAGCCTTTTCATTATTCAGCATCATCCAGTTATGGGATGTACCCGATCCGTTAAATACCGTAACATTCGGATTTTCTTCCAAGCGGCCAATGTCTGTCGTCTCAACCTCAACGACAAGATCAACCTCACCGGCCTCAAGAGCCATTGTTCTGGAGGAGCCCTCCGGAATGATCTTCCAGATCACATGCTTGATCGCCGGAGCACCATCCCAGTAATCCTCAAAGGCTTCGAGCTCTACACTCTCACCCTTGTTCCAGGCAACTACCTTGTATGGGCCGGTTCCGATCGGTTCCTTATTGAAGTCGTGGCCGCTCTCGATAAGCTCTGCCGGAAGGATCATATTGCCGTGGTGGCCAAGGTCGGAAAGAAGACCGGACTGCGGGCCGTCTGTTGTGATCTTAATGGTATAATCATCAACAACCTCAATAACACCTGTAGATTTACTATACTGGGAAACCTGCGGAGACTCCTTACAAAGATCAAGAGATGCCTTCACGTCCTTTGCTGTCATCTCCATACCGTTGTGGAACTTAACACCCTTTCTCAGGTGGAAGATCCACTCGGTATCGCTTACGATCTCGTAATCCTCGCACAGCACCGGTATTGTGTTCAGATCATCATCTGTGCCGAACAGACCATTGTGAGTCATTGAGTTGATGTAGGAGCCGGCTACCGCGTTGTGCTGATTGGTAGTAAGACTCGGAGTTTCGTTTGCCGTAGCAATGATCAAAGTATCCTTTGTGGATGCAGCCGGTTTTGCAGCTTCTGTAGATGCTGCAGCGGCTGTCGTTTCAGCTGCACCACCCTGAGCGGCTGTTGTTTCGGGAGCTGCCGGTTTGGATCCGCATCCTGCGAGGGAACCTACAGCAAGTGACAGTACCATTACCGGTACTAAGCTACGCATACGTTTTTTTGTCATAATACTCACCTCGTTTTTTTATTTGCAGGCCTTTGGCCAAATGCATCAGAATCAGTTGCACGGTTCGCTTTGTGTATATATAATAATATTTGTGACTTATTTATATTTTGCTTTATATATTTATGTATTTTATCACATTTTTATATAATTATTAAGTTGTTTTGGCATATTATTTTCATTTCTTTTGCAGGTCAGTCAGAGTTACACACACGATCTCAATTTAAGTGCAAAAACAATGTGATACTTGTATTTCTATCTAAAGATCTTCCCTCCCCCACACAGCAGGGAGGTATTTTTACTGTTACAGAAAAAAGGCCCCCCGAAACCATTTTTTTCCCGGTTTCGGAGGGCCTTATTGTTTTTTATCTGTATTTTTACTGAGCTGCTGTGAAAAGATTAAGGTAGCTGCTCATATCTCCCAGCGTTGCGATAAGGATCATATATCCGTCCTGTTTTCTGCAATAATAATCGTTTGAAGAAGATCTTCCTCGGGTAGTAACTTTAGCGTAGTCCTGTCCTGCGATCTTTACCGTGCTGACTTCAGAAGCGGTTCCCTTAGCACCTTTTTCGATATTGCCAAATTCCTTAGCAAAGGCCTCGGCTGTCATATCCGGCTTGCTTTTCATATTTAAAAAGCTGATCACAAGCTCGCCGCCCTGCGCTGTTTCAATATGAAGATCAACACTCCGCTTCGGACTTCCCACAGCGGCATAATCTCCGTTGGCGTAGAGATCCTCATCATCCTCATTCAATATGTCACCGATGATCCCATCAATGGAAAGATTCGCCCATGCATTCTTATAGGTTCTTCCGCTTATCTTTCCCTTCGGAGCAACCTTAACCGGAGCTACCCAGCTTCCGTCTTCACCAAAGGTGTAGGAGACATTGTCGATCACTCTTGTCTGGTTTGCCACCATTACTCCGTTGGAGGGCTCAAGATAATACCATACTTCATTACCGCGTCCGTCTCCGCCCGGCTCCTTTAACCATCCGGTGAACATTGCTCCGTTGCTGTCGTAGTAATACCAGTCGGAGCCTCTTTGAACCCATCCAAAGAGAGTGTTTGCCTCCGCTGCATCTGCTTTTTCTTCTGCAGCCATTTCATCTGCAAAAGAGGAAAATACAGAGATGGTTCCGATAGCAGCAGTCATAAAAGCTAATGTAATTACTTTTCTTAATTTCATATCAAATTCCACCTTTTTTCATGATAATGTTTATCTGATATTGCAATTATACAGGAATCAAACCGATTCTGCAACCCGGACAAACTGGAAAAACGGCGAATTAAACAATTTTTAAGAAAGCGGTAAATTTTTTCAGCAATAGCTTTCCTGCCTTTGACCGGATACGATGATTTTTGCTTTTTATCGTTCGATGATCGTATACTTCTTTTCCATGCAGATCGGATGCATCCTCTCCTTTGTCTGTCTCAAATTTTCAAGCCCCATGTCATCCTCCCGGTTTACAAGCTCTATGTCCGGATAGGCATGCGTCAGAAATTCTCTTTCCAGATAATTGTAAAGTCCGCGAAGCTGTGGATCTGCCTTTTCTACATGCGTCACCGTCATATTTTTCTCCCGGCATACGGTTCCCATTGAAAAGGCCTCAAGGCGTCCCTTCACCCGGATACCGGCCATTAAAATATCGGCCTCCCGGCTATAGCGGATCGCTTCAAATATACCCTGTTCCTCGCTTTCGAGACGATGAAAGGCATCCTCACTCTCTTTTCCTTCCGCCCAGCGTTCAAGAAAGGCCCGGATCTCTCCCTCATCTGCTGAGGTCAGTGCTACGTATTCTGCACATTCTCCGTAATCTCTTGTAAATCGCGAAATGCGATTTTTCATCTTGGAAAATTTTCTCCCGGGAAGACAGCGCATTTCCTCCCCGGAATAGATATAATCAAAGCTGTCCCGATCCTCCAGCACCTCATAAAAATCCGGATCCGGCCTGATCTCCTCCAGTGCTTCCTCGTCCACAAGATACATGTGCATTTTCGTACCCAACTCTTTAAAAAACAGCTGAAGACGTTCAAAGTTTTCTCTTAAATATTTCTTTTCGCAGACAGGTACCATTGTCGCATACTCATCATAATCAATTTTCTGCAGCCAGAGTATCCCTTTTTCATCCGCATGATAGCTCGTCTCATAATACGGACGCCAAAGCAGGTGATATGCCAGATGGGATTCGGCACATCGGGTCGGGCGCAGGGAAAAATATGGCTTTAGCCGGATCAGTTCTTCTGCAGTCAGATCTTGAAATACCATTATTCATTTTCCTCCTCAATAGAGCCTACTTTTTCGCCAAACAGAAAGAAAATAGCTGCTGCCGCAAAGATCACTCCGGCTGCGATCGTAAGCCCCATACTCACTCCTGTCACATAGATCACACCAAATATAAAGGAGCCGAATACCTGGGACATATTTTCAAATACGCTGTATACACCCATTGCTTTATCATACCCATACGCTTTTACTTCCTTCATGTCCGTATAGTAAGTCGACTGCGCCGGAAGTCCATAACTGTCAGATGCTCCAAGCAGGATCAGAAGCACCATAAGCGTTGGGATCCCGGGCCGGACTGCATAGAGAAGAAATGCTGCCGCATACAATACTGCCGCAAGAGTCAGAGCTCCCTTCTGCCCCAGTCGTCGGGTCAGGCGTCTTGTCAGGAAACCGCCAAGGCAGATGATACAGATTCCGTTTAACAAATAGGAATATCCGATGTTGGTTTCTGAAATTCCCATATTTTCTCCAAGCAGCGGGTATAGATAAGCGAGAAAATATCCGCCTGCCACTACAGGAATAACGATTCCGATAAAATACAAAAGCACATGGGGCGAGAACAGGAATCTGGCTGTAGAGATGCCCGGTACCGCTCCTTCTGTCCTTTTATCAGATGCACTCTTTTCGACTGAAGCAAGAGCTCGTCCATCCACTTTCTTTTCATCAAAAATATACAGGATACTGAATAACAGTGCCGTAAAGCTGATCACACCGATAGTCATAAGGACAGAGCGATAATCAAGCCAGTTTATCAGGAATGCGCCAAATACAACGCCACAGTTGACGCCGCTTAAGGATGCAGCTGTATAACCGGTAAAGCCTTCCGACTTTTCCTGTAGCTCCTTCTCTGCGATCATGACCTGCACGATCAAAAGAAGGAATCCCCAGCCGGCTCCCATCACCGCATTTCCGATAATAAAGGAAAGGATCGTCGGAACAACTCCTCTCATTGTAAGTCCTACTCCAAACATAATACTGCCCAGCACCGCTGTTTTTCTTCTTCCCAGCAGGCGCAGAACTGCAGAGCCGCCAAAGGAGGTCAGCGCTCCGAAAAGCACCTCGGAGGATAAGGCAACAGAAACAAGTAATGCCGGAGTTAATCCGAAAACAGCTTCTGTTTCCGCCTGCTTCATAATATAGATCGGCAAGAATGCTTTCGGAATATTCGTGACAAAGAATATCAGGAAAACGAGGATCCGGAGCATTGCAACAGGGATCTCCGTTTTATCTCCACCAGCCGCTATACGGTTCTTCCGCTTTTCCTGCCCCTGTCCAAAGATCAGGAGCTCGGATACGATCAGGATCATTGTAACAGCCAGAACGACTGCACTTGTCATGACCTCCCAGATCATTTTTCGGTTATCCTGCTGGAAGTTATAAAGATCCGTTCCTACCTCAAGGATTCCGACTGCCTCTCCCTTTGAATTAAGGATCGGAGAGTTGGTAAAGATAAAGCTTCCCTCACTGCTGGAAAGTCCCATGTACGTCATCTGCTCATGGGTTTCAATAATGTTCTGTTCATCGGAATCCTCATACGGCCAGTCATACGGATAAATGGCTCCGACATAATCCTCCACCGAATACATCGAAGTGATCATTCCGTTCTGGATCCGATAGATAACACAATACAGATCATTGATATCCATTTCTCCCGAGGTAAAAATATTTCTTGCGATCGAGCGGATCTCCTGATAGTCTTCCCCGTTATAATCCCTGATCGAGCAGATCTTTTCCAGCTTATCTCCCGGGATAAGGCGGGCCGCCAGCCCGGATACGCTCATTGTCCGGTCGGTGATCTCCTGAGTCATTCGGGTCGTCCAGTCCTTAAGAATAATCATCGTGAATAACGTTGTAAGAATAGCCGTTCCGGCCAGCATTCCGGCCACAATATGTATAAAATGCCTTTTGCTTTTGATCACCCGGTAAAGCCCGTAAACGGCCAAGGCTGCCAAAGTTGCGGCACAGAGCACGGCCCCGATCCATTCGGCCCAGACTGCCGCCGTTAAAGAAAGGGTGAAGGGGATTTCCATAAGGTAGGAAATGTCTTCTCCCGATCCTGCTGCAACGATCCCATATCCATCCGTCGTTGCAAGGCAGGTTCCCATGTCAAAATTGTAGTAGATCGGGCTTTCCTTTCGTGTATCCTCATCCAGCTCCGTTAATCCGTCACTGCCGGTCACATTCCATATCAGCTCAGCTTTTCCATCCTCCTTAAGGCGGTAGATCCCACGCCGTCCGATATCTGCAAAGCACAGCTCGCCCTCCTCGGAAAAATCCATATACCATGGAATCTCGAGGCCTTCCTCATCTGCCTCATAGAGCGTTTTAAAGGTTCCGTTTTCCTGTTCTTCACAGATCTCACCGTTTTTTGTGAGATAAATGCAGCGTCCGGTCTGAGGATTCAGCACAAAGTCCACCAGATACTGTGCTGCCTCCGGATATGGAAAGTGCCTAAGCTCTCCGGATTCTCCCATAAGAGCAAAACCATCGTCCGTAAATTGGAACCACACGATCTCCCCATTCAGACTGAGGATCCGGTTGATCGCATTCTTATAAACACGATCCTCCTCTCCGTATTGGATCTCCATTAATGTCTTCTCCAGCTTTCCCAAGCTGCTGTATTTTAAGATGCGCTCCTGCTCCATCCGACGGCTTCCGGCACGCCTGAGGTCAAGCACATAGATGCTTCCGTCATCCCCCACATACATCTGCTTTGCATCAAAAAATCCATCCTGACTTCTTGTTCCGTTCAGGACAAATTCCGCCTGATGCTTAGCATTCAGTCGATAAAACCTCTTTCCGGATTCATCGGTGACCAGCAGTGAGCCGTCGTTTCCGGCATTAATAACCCGGTAAGGACTCTCTGTCTGCAATGGCTTTGTGGGATTCAATTCGAGAAGCTCCCGATATCGGAATACCCCGACGATTAATAACAGTAGGATCAGAATGCCTGCTTTCCACTTTTTTTTCATACTTACCCAATCCTTTCTACCAGCACCTTATATCTTGGCTTCAAATGGTACGGTGCCAGCTTCTTCTTGTATGCTCGAATGCCATCAATTCCCATATCTTCCGTATAATTGATCCATTGAACTTCTTCAGGCAATTCATTTAAAAGCTCTGTCTGCAGATATTCATCCAGACCACGATATCCATGGCAGTTTTTTTTGAACAGGAATACAAAACAATCTCCCTGTACGATCCCTGCTGCATAACCGATGTCAATTCCTCCGCTGCTTATCATAAGCCCGTATTTCGCACCGGAATCTGAGGTTTTAAGAAAATCTGAGATTGTATCCTTCAGGCAGCCGTTCGTACATTCTTTGCACGAATGATATGCACAATAAGCACATTCGACGACGTTACGGCAGCTGTTTTCATCTGATCTTAAAAGCTTCCGTTTTTCCGGGGCATACTTACGGATAAAATATCGTTTATTATAGCGTGCCCGCTGTTTTTCAAAGCTCTCCTCCATATCCGCTCTGCGGTAGATGTAATCACTGTAGGAATCCTGATCGGAAATCGTACAGCTGAAGCCATGAAGTTCCCGGTACCAGCCTAATTCTTCATCCCTGACATCCACAATGATCAATGGGGAGCTTTCCTTGTTTTCTTCCCATAGCTTTTCAATCAGGTGCTGAAACGATTCCTGATGATATTCCCCTAACGGCATATAATAGTATCTCTTTCCCCGGATACGATCCAGGATCCGGATACAAAAATAATCCCCCTCTACTCTATACTCCGGAAGACAAGCATTTTTCCATGATAGTATACTTTCCATAGAGAGCGTTGAAGGAAACAGGCCTTTCATTTTACCGGCTTTTTCTTCATATTCAGTTTTTTCCGCTTCCGTCAGAATGTCATACCCTTCCATTCATTTTATCCATCAGAATTCTTCTATATAGACGTTGATATCTGATGTATCCTCCCTCTTGTAATACTGGTTGCAAAGAAACAGGTATTCGCGCGCCGCATAGTCTCCCTGTGATACCTTAAGAACCTCTACAAAGGCGCGTCTGGCTTCATAAAATCTTTTTGCCATAAAATGACGGACGCCTGTTTCAAAGTCATTTTTCGTCCGTTCCTTAATTTCCCTGACCGATTCTTCATCTCCGTCGTACACATCATAGATTTTCTCCAGTGAATCCGTTGCACTGACGTGGATCAGTCCCAATATCCTTGCATGATAGCGATTCTCAAAATCCGCAATACGGCTCACGGCAGTTCCGGTCACAAGGATCCTGGCTTTATATTTCCATGCACTCTTTCTGAGATGATCGATCACAGACATCTGTTCTGATAATGTGACCTCGGAGAGTCTTTTATCATGGCCTACGATCCCGACCATCTGTTCTCCTCCCGAAACTGCAAAGGCCAGCTCCAGATCCGTAAACCCAGAAAGACGTCCGGCATTTTTTTCCTCATTTAATTTCTGGCATATACTGATCGCACTATCCAAAGCGTTCTTATCTCCACTGGTGTATATCGCGCTCAGGCCACCATTGAAATAAGAATCCACCACACCTTTATTATCGATAATGATCGGCACGCTAAGCTGGTAGATTCGATTCAGGAATCCGAATATCTGTTCTGCATCCATCCGTCTGGTTTTTTCCTCAAAACGATTGATCTGCATACGCAGGATCTCCAGAGAAACACTGCAGTTATCTCCCAGACTGATCTCCCGAATATTATTTTTTCCCAGGAGCTGGAATATGACAGACGGAACAAATTTATAATAGCCCTCATTCAATTCTGTCATTTCCTGTATATGGGAACCGATATTAAACGACATCCGGTTAAATACCTCTGAAATCTCTCCGATTTCATCTCTGCTGTGGATCGGCACCTGAACTCCCAGATCGCCCTCTGCCATCTTTTCAACACCATTTTTCAGTATCCGGATCGGAGAGATAATGCTTTTATTTACCAAAAGCAAAAGCAAAAGGAAGCATCCCGTGATCATGGCTGCCATTAAAAACAACAGATTTTTGATACTGTACTTTAAAAAAGTCTGTATCTCACCCATTGTAAAATCCACTCCGACCACGGCAACCGGAGTACCGGTGTGATCCTTGATCGGAACGTATGCCGATGCCAGATAGCCAAGCTGTGTTTTTGTCGGCTCCAGCTCACGATTCGGTTCTCCGGTCTTCATGGCTTCCTTGGCCAGCTTAAAATTATCGTCCCAGTCTCCCCGCTCACCGAGACTCGCGATATAATTTGTCTCATTTTTTGAAGATGCATCAAACAGATACACCGTCGAATCCTCGGATACCGGCTTTACGACGTACAGATATAGTACTCCGGATTCCTCTTTGATATTGTCCAGTATCTTTGCCAGCCTCTCATATTCCGCATCCTTTTTTCGCGTGATACTGTATCGGACCATCTCATCTCCGTCCAGATAAGAGGCTGCCAATTTGGCGATCGTGACCGCCTCCTTGGCATACCGTTCCATCATTGCATTCCGATAGGAGCGGTACGTAACGATACTGACCGAACACATGATCACTACCGCAAACAGAAAAAATAGTGCTGCAAATTTTGCCCGGAGGCTGATTATCCTTCTATTTTTCATAAACTTTGACCACTCCCTAGGGTATCTGAATATTTGTTGTACCCGGATTTGTAATCTGGATCACACCGCCGTAGGCACACATTAATTTCGAGCTTATGTTCAATGCCGGTGTATTTCCTATCATTACGGTTGGGGATCCGGGTGCCCATGGTGCCGGAAGTACCGGAATGCAGGGCATAGGTGTCAGGACTCCGAAAGCTGCGGCAGTCGCAGAGGCCACCGTCGGATTGGCTAAGGACTGACACATTCCGAAGGGCATGATATTTTTCATCGGAATATGATCCATGATCGTCGCCATCGGCATAGAGGAAACTGCTTTTTTCTCCGGGGTGACCATTAATGTGGAGGGGGCCATTCCAAAGCTGCAGGTACACATTGCTCCTCCCAGTACACAAAATCCCATATTACGGCTCCTCTCCATCCTCAATCTCCTTTTGGATCGCAGCAATGATCGCCTCCATCGGAGTCCCTTCGATTCTTCTTGCAATAAGTCCTTCTGCCATCTGTGCATATTTGACAAGATTTAAAAGAACCTCTCCGACTACCCCTTCGTCCGGAAGGGCATCCTTTTCGACCGGAAGGACATATCGGTAATCCACTCGGGCTGCATTTTCACAGATCTTAGGAATATAGGAAAAGCCTCCCAGCAGCGTAAGGATATTGAGCTGATTCACAAATACGATCATCTCTCCGGCCGGTATGGTCTCAAGATTAAGAGGTATCTGCAGATATATCTGCAGATACTTTGTAAATTCGGCATCCTCGTCCGGTAAATCGATATAGGTAAAAAGTACCGTTTCATCATAATCCTCATCCATCGGAAGCGCTGCCTTTAGGGACGGGTACGGTGTTTCCTCTCCCAGAAGCTCAGCCTCCCACTCCATATCCTCCAGAAATTCAGCAAGAAATTTTAGATCCCGCCATTTAATTTTATTATTCATCCATCCTGCCCCTCTTTCTACTCGCCGGCTGCAAAGGCTTCACTCATCGCTTTAAGCAGTTCTTCTTTGCTCTTAGCTCCGATCATATCTGCCATATCGGCCCCCATACCCGCCAGCATGTTTTCCGCATAATCATAGCTTTGCGCCACCTTGCTGACCTGTCCCGGGTCTGCTTTATTGAGATCGAGTTTTCCGGAACCATCCAGATATTCCGATACCTCTGCAAGATGATCGTAGATATGTTCTGCATATTTATTTCGGAAGATCTCTTTGTTTTCCTTTGATCTGCGGTGTCCGAATGCACTTTTTGCCATTTCTGCCGCCTTGCTTCCGGCAAATTTTCCGACACTGGCAATGGTACTGCCGACCTTTATGGCGGCAGATACGATATCTCCGGTTCCCGGGAAAAACTTGGCGATATTGGCCGCCACATCGATTCCCTCCTGAACAAGAGCGATCGTTGCATCCTTTGTCCTGTTTTTATTTTTATAGATCACTTCTTTTATCTCGTCATACTGCTCAATGGATTCTGCTTCTTTTGCCGCGTAGTATTCTTTTTTCTTTCCTGCGGTAGCTTTGTCTGCTTCGGCCCGCTTCATCCGGTCTCTGGCATCACTTCCGTGCCCTCTGAGCCCGCGATATTCACGTCTTCCAAGCTTGTTCGCATCCAACTCTGCCTTTCCGTCTTGACTCTCACCGACAAATTGATACAACCCTTTTAACTCCGGATCGGAAGCGTATTTCTTTTTACGCTTCAGCATCCTCTCCTTGAGCTTCTTTTTCTGGGCTCTTAATTTCCAGATCCGGCGCTGGCTCATGAAAAACTTATAGCCCTCGGTAAAGAACTTGATGCCATTTTTGATCAGGCCGATGATTCCGCCGATAAACGGGAAGGTTGAAAGTGCGGTGGCTATCTTTTCTGCCGAGTCTGCTAAGATTGACATACCGTTTGTAACGATTCCGATCAGCTTTTCAACTATATTTTCCGTATTCCTTTTATCAAAATCCTTGATAAAGTTAATGGTATCCTTGATGAGCACCACTGTATTCTTTACCATGCTGAAAATGCCGTCATATTCGCCGCCTTCTTCCTTGAGGCGGGCAATGGCATTTTTCAGATCTCCCGTATTCTCCCTCAGATCATCATGAAGGGAATATACCTCCTTTGCCGTCTTAAGCTGCTCCTGATCTTCCTCTGAAAAAAGCTCATCCCTTAATCCTGTCACTTTTTCGGCTGCTTTTTCATACCATTTTGTTGCTTTTTCCTTATATCCGGGATTCTTTTCAAACAGCCGCACTCTGCGGATCAGCTGAAGCATCGTATCCTCTTTTTTCATATCCCGGAAGCGTTCGATCAGACTGCATTTTTTTGCCTGCTTCGGATCCTTTTTGATCTCCTCTTTCCGCTTCTCGATCGCATCTAACAGGGCATTATGTCTCCGCTTAGCTCTATCGATCCTTCGCATTGTCCGCTCATAATGCTCCTGTCCGCGGACCTTACGTTTTTCATGCTCTGTATCCGCCATCATTTTTTCATGACATTTTACGGTTCCTTCTTCTAAGAAAGACATTTCAAAGAGCTTCTTGTTGGAGGCCCTCCGGATCTGATCCAACTTTTTTATGCTGTAGGTCGAGGCGACCGACTCTGCCGTTGCTTCAAAGCATTTTACATAATCGGCGGCACGTCCGGTACGTTCCTTCATATCCTCGTACCAGTCGGGAGTATCTGCCTTCTTCGGCGCTTTTCCCTCTTTTTCCACCTCTGTCGGGGCCTGTGTCGTTTCCTTTAAAGCTTCTTCTGTTTTTTTTGCTGCCTCAGCTTTTTTTGCAGGATCTTCCGTTCCTCTTTTTTTTGTTTTTTTCGTTTCAGGCATTACACATCATCCCCCATTCATTAAACTGTAATATGGTCCAAAATCTTCACTTTGCAGATTCTTTCCTGATTTTTTCATTTCCTCCCGCAAGCAGTCCAATAGCTGTCCCATTAAGACCTTTGTTCCGGCTGCTGCCGCCCGAAAGGCTGCAGAAACAGCAATATTTTTTATGCTGCTGCCGGATAGCTCAAACTGGGAGGCAAGGAAGTCAAAATCAACATCCTCGCTGACCGGTGTGGTATCCGGATAGACCTGCTGCCAGATCTGGAAACGTCTTTTCGCATCCGGCAGAGGAAACTCGATCATAAACCGGATCCTGCGCTTAAAGGCCTCATCAAAATTCTGCATATAATTGGTGGCGAGGATCACAATCCCCTCATATTCCTCCATCTTCTGCAGCAGATAGGCCGTTTCCGCATTTGCATATTTATCCTGTGCATCCTTGACCTCCGACCGCTTTCCAAACAGTACATCCGCCTCATCAAAAAACAGGATGCTCTGGCTCTTTTTGACCTCCTCAAAGATCTCTCCCAGATTTTTCTCCGTTTCTCCGATATATTTTGACATCACACTGGAGAGATCTGCCTTATAAAGCTCAAGATGAAGCTCTCGTGCCAGCACCTGAGCCCCCATCGTCTTTCCGGTACCCGGGGGACCGTAAAACAGCATCGAGATTCCGCGTCCGTATGCCATTTTGGCTGCAAAGCCCCAAGTTCCGTACACCTGATGGCTGTATTCGATCTGATCGCATGCATTTTTCAGCATCTGTTTACGATCCGGCGGCAGGATCAGGTCCTCCCAGCCATACGAAGCTTTTATCCGCATTGCTTTTTCTCCGAGCCTGTGATTAACCTGAGAGCGGCATGCCTGATACAAGGTATCCTCCTCCACTTCCTTTCCGCTCCAGCCGGCATTCCGTTCTGCCTCCCTTACCGCTTCCATGATCTGGCCCGGCTGAAAGGAAAACTTTCCCGCCAGCCCCTCCAGCCTTTTGTGATCCTTTTTAAACGGCTCCGGCATGGCTTTAGGATATTGTCGAAATGCCTCCAGCCAGATACGGATTCTATCCTCCACTCCGGGCTCTGTAAGCTCCAGCTCCGTTACCGGCACCGGAAAATCCTCAAGACCGGAAGGCCATTTTTGATCTGCGGTCAGGATCATCACGGGAAGTGCTTTCAAAAGCCGTCTGACTGTATACAGAGCCTGAAACGGTCGTGTATCCAGAAATAGCTGTTGAAAATCCCGAATACAAAGGACGGCTCTGCGGATCACCGTTTCCCGGATGATCTCATTAAGAAGCCTGTCTGCATCCACTCCGTTTAACTTTCCCGCATCTGCCTCCAGACAAAACACCCGGTTTCTGGCACATGCATGCCGGATCAGGAAACGGCGTCCCGAGCCCGGTTTTCCAAACAGATAGATTATCTTTTTTTCTGTTGTCGTTTCCTTTAAATACTCTGCCAGCTGATCTGCCAGCTCCTCTCGTATCACCAATGGCTTATCGGTCAGCTCAGAGCCGTAATAAAGCTGGGTAAAGCTCTGCAATGCCTCCGGCTCTGATTCCGGTGAAAAGATAAATTGGAGGATCCTCTGTTCTAACCGAAGCTCTGTCCGGATCCCCAGCGGCAGCTCCCCTCCGAAAAAGAACCGGAATGCTTCCTTTTCCTCAAACAGGCTGCGCATACAGTCAAGGCGTCTATCTTTTTCTACAGAATACAGGCACTCGCATAATTCCACTGTCGGATACAGTTTTCCGTGATTTTCCGGAATATCTGCATAAATGCTTCCAATATCTCCGTCAAGCTCTGACGCAAGGGAAAGACACACACAATGTCTGAGGAAATCTCCTGCCCTTCGGATCTTAAACAGATATTCTAACGGGATGACCACATGTTCCGCCGCTGAGCGAACTGCTTTCTGTTCGATCTTTGCATACGATTTTTTTCCCGCCCGGAGGATCCTTTGTAATTCTTCTTTTCCGAGCTCTGAAATTTCTTCAGCTCTTATTTCTTCCTTGTATGTATCGGTAAAAGGGGATGTTTTTTTCCATTCAAGGTAACCTCCGGCCAGATTCCGGGCATGTTCGATCACTTCCGCCCCATATTCATCTGCATTGAGATACCGATCAGGCTTTTGTTCCATTTTCTTCCCCTCCTTACTCTTTACCTTAGTCCATTCTGCAGGCAGTCTATTCTATAGGCTTCCACTCAAGCCGCATACCCGGGCAGATCGCTGCTTTATCACTTCGATCCTCTGTCCAAATCCGGCACAAGGCTTCTTCCTCTCCCTGAGTCCGCAGCTTTAATGGGATCAGAAATCTTCCCTTTTCATCTGCTCTGGCGCTGCTGCATTCATAGAGCTTTGTTCCTGCTTTTTTATAAGATGCCTTTAACGGTTCTGCTAAAAACACCTTCCCGCTCCGCCCTTCCTGCTGCTTTACTTCAAAAAAATCCGTATTTTTTTCTTCGCGGTCCTGTATGTAAAATCGCCGCCCGACAAGATCTTTTTTCAGCGGATTAAATATCTCCATCTCATCCGGTGCTCGTTTTACCTGATAATCGGAAAGGAGATGCCACAGACCTGCATTTTCCTCCACAAATACCTCTATCTGACTATTGGGCCGTATCGTTCCATAAAGACATGCGGTTCCTTCGGGGATCGGATAATTTCTTCCCGGACGCAATCTTTTTTTCAGGATCCTGCTTTGCGTATTCTCCTCTATGATCCTGATCTCCTCCCTCTCATACTTAGTAGATTCGATCGTAACCACTGTCGGAAGGGGGCAGTCTGTAAATACGTAAAATCCCTCAGGCTTGCGGATCGGTCGTCTTCCGTCTTCGGTCTGAACAAGCAGAGCTGCATCGGATATCGGCTGATCGGAAAAAGCATCCCACAGCTCAAGAATAAATGAAACCTTATGCCGAATATGTTCTCTTTCTTTATTCATCCTTTTCCTCCAGACCAAAATCAACTTCCAGTACTCTGGATGTCTTACGGCTTCTTGTCGATTCGATCTCCACCGGTGCGGCTCGATAAAATAACGACAGCTTATAGCCTGAATTGGGAACCGTGTATATCCGCATCTTATCTTCTAATGTCAGATTCTGCATACTGATCTCCACATCCAGTTGTTTTCTAACTGTTGTCGGCTTTAAGGTCTCATGATCAAGACAGGGGAAATCAGAAAACACCTGAATGATACGCCCAAGGATCTTATGCTCCTCCTCTGCCCGGAATTTAATATCGCCGTTTGATACGACTGTTATCATGTAATACAGATTCACATAGCTTGGCGGATACTGAAGCTCCTCCGCTCCCCGGGCGATCATTGTATTGACCCGTAATTCCTCACTTTCCCGGATATCATACAGGCAGATCCCTACTATATAATCACCGCGGTCTGTCGGACTGCAAAGACCGATCGCATCCGGATTCTGTAAGGTGTCCGGGATCAATTCTCTTTGCAGCAGTTTTACGATTGCTGTCCCCACCTCTGCAACTGATGTCGATTTTCCCATCCTGTGCCCTCCTGATCTTTAATTTCTGCAGATCATCCTGCTCCCGGTACCGCGACCGGTATCTCCGGTTCCTGTGGTTTTGTTTCCTGAGCTATAGTTTCCTGTCCATCTTCGGATGCTGCTGCTTCGGCTGATTCCGGTGATTCCGTGGAAGGCTCTCTCGCCTCATCCAGTTCTTTCTTAGGAGTCAACAGTATTCCGTTTCGGAATTCCCCTTCCTCAAACACTTTACCGGTGGCCGGATCATATCGGACTCCGCTTCCGGAATACTCACCCAGCTGAAAACGGCCCTCATATACTTTTGCACCGTCCGGATTGTACTCTGTTCCGTCTCCGTCATAAACATCCTCACGAAAACCGCCTTCATAGATCAATGCCTTCGTCTTCGGATCATATTCTTTTCCGGTGCCTTCCTTTTTCCCTTTCAGGAAGCTGCCTTCATAGATCAGGTTCTGAGATTCTGCATCATACAGGCGTCCGTTTCCACTATATTCATCCTTTTCAAAGTCGCCTTCATAGACCAGGTTCCCCTTCTGGTATTTTTTCCCCTGTCCTTCGCAGATTCCGTTTACCCAGTCGCCTTCATAAAGGAGCTCTCCCTGATCATACAGGCAGCCGTTTCCGTCATATTCCCCGGCTTTAAAGCTTCCTTTAAAAAGAACCTGCTCCTCACGATAGAGTGTTCCGCTTCCGGAATACTCACCTTGCTGAAATTCTCCCTCATACAGAAGCTTTCCGGCTTCATACAGGCGGCCGCTTCCTTCATATTTTCCTTCGTGGAATTTTCCGTCATAAAGGATTTCTCCGGCTTCATACAAGATTCCGTTTCCCTCGTATTCCCCTTTCTGAAACTCTCCCTCATATAAAACCTGTCCGTCCTCATACAGGGTACCTGTCCCCTCATATTTACCTTCCAAGATCTCTCCGCTATACTTAATTTGTCCCTTTTCATCATAGAGAGTCGTCCGGCCGGAAACCAGCTCACCATCCTCGTAGGTACCCCAGCTTACCGGGCTTTTCCCTTCTTTGTACTGCTTTCCTTCTCCCTGAGGGATCCCGGCCGAAAACATTCCGGAATATACCTTATTTCCATTTTGATACAGGGTGCCCTTTCCGTCATACTTCCCCTTCAGGAAAGCTCCCTCATAGAGGAGCTCTCCTGCTTTTTCATAGAGAGTTCCCATTCCGCTATAGCTTCCGTCTTCAAAGCTGCCTTCATAAAGCAGCGTTCCGTCGGCATTATATAAGCTCCCGTTTCCACTGTATTTCCCGTCAGAAAAGCTGCCTTCATATTCCGGATTTCCGTTTTCAAAATAGAGAGTTCCCTTCCCCTCAAACCGGTTTCGGGAAAACTCGCCGTTGTATTCTATATTTCCGTCAGGATAAAACAATGTTCCGATCCCTTCGTACATCTCATTTTCAAACTGCCCTTTATATAGCAGGTTTCCGTCGTAATCAAACAATGTGCCGTTCCCGCTGATCCTTCCATCGGTAATAGGCCCCTTATATAACAGGATCCCACTGTCCGGATCGATCAGCTTGACCTTTCCTGTATAGCCATACTGCGCTTCTGTATTGATCGGTATGGTCTTCCATAAAAACTTTGCGGTTATGATGGGATGAAGAAATTTAAAATACAGGATCGGCAGCAATATGATCAGAATAAGAATCGCTGCAATCAGTTTTTTCGCTGCATAATATCTTCCCACCGGAACGTATTCTTTTAATGACTCCGGTTTCTTTGAAACAGCCTTTTTAACCTCAGTCTGCACATCCGTGACAACAGTATTTACCAGTGTATTCGGATTTGACAATCGGCGGAATTTCAGGCGCAGCGCAGCAAAGGGACGTACTAATACCCGAAGGATCCTTCTCCATCCATACTGCATCGTTTTTTTCCAGTCGAAATCATTTATAAAACGCATATCTCCTACTCTCCCGTCTGTCCACCGTCATCCGCTTGGGTGGTTTCTCCGATCGTTAACGTTCCGATCGATCGATAATTGACCGCCTCCTCCGCTTTGTAAGAGGGGTAGCGGATCGTATAGATCAGATATCCGATCAATGCCCCCAGCACTGCGATCAAAAGAATATATTTTAAAACAGAACAGAGCTTTTTGATCCGCTTCCACATCCTAAAGCCCCATCCGTCTGGTTTTATTTCTCCTCTGTCCTTAAGCTCTTTTGCCTTACCGGCTGCCGTCTCAAATTCCTTCAGACATGCGGTCAATCCCGGAAATGCCTCCGTTCTCAGCTTTTCCAAAAAATCTTCTATCGGGGGACAGGAATGCTGTTCCAGCTCTTGTCGGAATATCGTGCAGAATATTGCATGCAGCCGTTTTGAAACCTCATTCGCTGTCAGATCATCAAAGCGATCCGGTTCCTTCAGTTGATACAGAAAACGGATCTCCCCGTTTTCTCCTGCCAACAGATTCCCTTCTTCCAGTGCCTCATATTGAAAATAGAGCGGAAGATTCAAGAAGATAAGCCTCTTTAAAATATTTCCGGCCAGCACGAGGCGTTCCTCAAAACCGGCATCTGCCGAAAGCCTCTCGGAAAGCCGTACATATTCATAATAACGAAATACGAGGTAAAGATATCCGTCGCGCGGAAAATATTCCAGAAAATCTTCAAACGGCGTATTCTCCTTCTGCCTCGCGAGAAATGGCAAATACTTATATATGTCTTCTCTCTGCTTCAGGACGAGCAGCATACATTTTCCTTCCTGCGGATGTTTTTCATCTCTTGCGATCATGATGTCCATCCGTTCGCCGGACTCTGTTATCTGAAGAATTTCATAATCTCTGTTCAGCGTCTGAATCCGCATGGCCCCTCCTCATCTGCTGCAGATCACGACCTGCGTGACCGGCAGCTTCTTTCCGCGTTCTTTTTACTCTGCATCACGAACCACTACATAAATGGATGCGCGAAGCTCATTATATATGGTACTGACGGCTGTGATCTCGAAAATTCCTTCTTCGTTCGGAGCCGTATATTTTCCGTCTTTATCAATGGTTCCACCGTTTTCTTCCCGAATGCTCCAGCTTACCGGTGTCGGATCGACTCCACGAAACTCTGTTTCCAGATAACAGGATTCTTTCGTCTTAAGATACCGGATATCCGGACGGATAAGGAGTGCCATCTTTTCTGTGTCATGTACTTTTTCTTTTGCATCCCGGATAGCAGTCCAGTTTACCCGTACATATCGATTCATGGTCGGTTCCACCAGACGCATACCGATCCGGAAGGTTCCGGCTTTTGCATCTGCTTTTGCAGCCAGCTCAGCCCGAAACGGCGCCTCCTCCGGAAATACCTCCGGTGAGCCATAGATAACAGGATCATCGTCCCGGACACTCATGCAGGCCCCCAAAATGATCGTCACATTTCCCAGTCCCAGGTCGTGCGAAATCTCCTCTGAGAAAAACCTCTGTCCGGTACTGCCTCCTAATCCCAGATCAAAGATCACATGACCGGTAGCCACCGTCGCTCCGGTTTTTTCATCCGATCTTTCCGGTTTTTTCGATTCCTTATCCGGCTTTGCAAACGGTAAGTCAGTTTCCTTTTTCTGCCTTCTGCCAAGCTTCTCCATAATGTCCGCCAGAACATTGTTAAATACAAGCTGTTTAAAGGGCATTGGCTCAACGCGGTCGATAAGATAGGAGTCTCCTGCGCGAAGGACATAGATTCTGGCCAGATAGATGCTCTGTTGATAATTATTCTGTACGATATCCTCCATCGCACTCCGATAATAATGGTTCAGCACTTCATCTGCCACCGATCCCCGGATCAGGTGGACGGTCTGTTTCAATGCCGCAGATACTTCAGTTTCTCTGCCTCCTAAAATCAGGCGAAAGCTTCCCTTTTCCATCCCGGCTGTTCCGTCCGTCTGCACAGCCGACTTTGCCTTTACCGCGTACCGGATCTCATACCTGTCAGCTTTTTCATGTTTATCTTCATCAAAAGAAACCGTCATACGGTCACAGCCTTCATGCTCCAGGCAGACAAGATCCAGATCATACGAAAAACCGATCGACTGACCCTGCCCCATATTTTCAACCAGAATACGGATATCAAAGCTGCTGCCGGCTTCCGCATAAGCAGGCATTGTCTGGGTGATCTTTATTCCCTTTCCAATGTATACGATCGATGCGTTTTCATAAAATGCATCATCTGACAATACAGCCTCTGAGGGCTCACGATCCGTTACACTCAGCTCGTAGCCTTCCAGATAACGGTTATACTCGACCTTACTCTCCCCCGTTACATTATGGACCGGCTCACGTTCCGTTTCCTTATAATCCATACAGAGATACAGATACTTTTTTTCATTTTCATTTTTTGTAAAGGAATCAAATCCATCGATCATCGACAGCTTTCTGACTGCCGGCATATCTACGACAATCTCTCTCCCCGAGAAATCGAGAGCCAGTCCCGGCTCCACAGAGATCGTCATATCATCGATGGGCACCACATTTAGGCCGCAGACGACCCCGCTCCCATATAAAAACCGATTCAGCACGCGTCTTTTATTATTCATATATCTCTGCTCGGTCTCAAAATCGTCTACGGTGAGCAGCTTTCCATAAAAGTATTTGTTCCTCTCAAACGGGAAGTATTTCATATTTTTCATTGGCTCTGTTCCTTTCTTTTATCACTGCCCGATCTTTGAAAAATGCATGGAGGATGATCCATCCAGCCGCATCGGCCGATATTCTCCAAGCCGGCTGTTGATTCCCAGATAGGTGTGCTGATCCAGAAAAACGTATGGTTTCAGCAGTATGACCCGGCATTCTATATGGGCAGGAACCGCATGTATAGCGATACGGACAAGGGTTTTATATTCCTTCTGACCCTCACTCTGACCGGTATGGATCAGAACGGTCACCGAATAGGGACTATCTCCGTACAGCTTTTTCAGCTGCCTGATTTTTTCCGGTTCCCCACTATTCTGCAAATGATGATGTTCCACTATATATACCTCGCATCGGCAATAAAGCTTCAGCATTTCCTTCAGGTACTCCGAGGTTCCCCGGATGCGATACAGGCGAAGTGCATTTTTTAAAAGATAACGCAGCTGTTCTTCATTCCATGCCGGAATGTCCTCGATGGACAGCCAGCCGGCCATCCAGGAAAGGAAGTCCGCACCGGCACTGTCCGGATCGAAGAATCCGGGACTATGATCGATTTCTTCCGTCATCTCCTCATATATGCTCTGAAAGATCCCAAGATATCGTTCCAGAAAATCCTTGCTTCTTTGGTTTCCCTGATAGACCTCCGGAAGCCATGAGATCCAGCTTTGCTTTGGAAAATCAATTCGGATCCCGGATATGCCGTCAAAATCACCGGCTGCACCTCCGGCTTCGATCAAAAACCAGAGATAACGTCCCCGGACGTCATATAGCAGGACATCATTCTCTCCCTTTATCAGCCTCGCCTGACAGCGCTTCATCCGGTATTTCTTTTCCTCCAATGAAATATTTTGATCTGCAATACATTCATCCGCAGCCTGGCTTCCATTCTCCCAATCGAGCATACGGCTGTCACTGCTGTAAATGGTCATATTCCATCCACCGGTGGTTCCGGGCTGAAAGACTCTTAACCGATGCCAGAGCATTTCTGTTTCCCTGCTGTCAAGAACTCTCGAGAAAAACCATCCTGCTCCTTTGCCGTCCAGCTTTAAGACCCCGTCCTGAAGTATCAAGCCATCGGCGGTTCCCCTCCGGTAATCCATTGGTTTGTTAAATATAATGTACTTTCTATCCTCGCTCATCCGGCACTCCCATCTGCCCGTTTATCCCACATAGGATACACTGAGCTGAATCTGTTCCAATACAGCAAGTCCCTCCGGTGGAAGAAACACATCTCCGTTTATATTGCGGCGGATCCCCTGGCCTGCTGCATCGATCGTGAGTGACCGGATCCGGCCGACCCCCTGCATTCCATCAATAAATCCGTACAGGCCGCTGTGTAAGATCGGACTCCCAAAATCAGAACAAAACTCTTTAAAATACTCCTGTATCTTTTCCTTTAAATATTTCTCCATATCACGGTACCATGCCGCCAGCTCCAGATCCCCATAGATCCGGATTTTTATATATTCCGGCTCCACGACCTTAAATTCTGTTCCCAGTAGACATCGCTTTTCCATGAAAGAGAGTATATTGTTTCTATATATCCGGCTGAGTCCCGGACACTTATCTTTTGAGCATGGCTTAACCGCTGCAACGACCCGGTTCCGCTCCCAATCCGTCTTAACGATCTTAGCCCGCTCGATCAAAAGTCCCGGTGTCTGCGTTACCAGCTTCTCATAATCCCTCTCCGTAACAGCCGAATATTGCTGTGCCAGCTCTGCTCCAAACCGTGCAAAGCAGCTTTGAGCAGATTCTGCATCGGCACCGCTGGTCACATCTTCAAAATTCCATGCCTTAAATACATCCTCATTTTCCGGATGTATCCTGCCTTTTTTTACATTGCCGTGGATTCCTTCGGTGCGGCAAAGCCCCTTAAGCTTTATCCATCCTTCCGGAGCCAATCCGTGAAATCCGTCACCAAAGCAGATATTTCCCTGCTCCTCCACGGTAAAATGCCTGTCCTCCGGGCCGGATGCTGCAAAATCCTCTACCCGCACCCAGTCCTCAAAGCTTCCGGGATTCTCCGGATCTTCCGCTTCAATTTCAACCTCACTGGGGATCACTCCCTTAATTTCCAACGAGAAGCTCTGTCCCGGAAATCCGGTTCCCTCGCCGAGAAGCTGTTCCGTTATTCTTTCCTTCTGTAAAAGCTCCACCGGATTGAGATAGATCTGCGAAAGGATCGGTGCCGCATCATACTCTCCTTCAGAAAAAACGAAACGCAGCTTTTGCATCCTTTTTCCCTCTAAAGCCTCCGGGGTCCGGATCCGCAGGATCCCGCTGTATAAAAATGCATACGTATCGTCTCTTTCGATTTCGCAGTCCTGCCATACTGCCGGAGCACTTTCATTCATCTCCTCTTGCAGGCATTCTGCCCGGATCCCGACAAAGGGTTCAAATTCCGAAGAAACGGGATTTCGTTTCATATTCGGATCCTCAAGAAGCTTAAAATAAAAGCCATATAGCTTTCCGCCCATCAGGCCGGGGACAAAATCAAGCTCGATAAAATTCTCAGTCTCCGGTCTTTCCGAAAACACCGGAAGCCTCCATGAAGCATCTTCTTCATTCCATATTCGTTCCGTAAAATGATCGCTGCTTCTTGTACTCCCTGTTACAACCTTTTGCAGCTTACCTGCATACAGATCGACCCTTTCTTTCGCCAAAAACGGGATGTCGCCTGCACTAAAGCTTGTATCTGCCTCGAGTGTTGTTTCTTCTTTTACCGGATAGCAGGAAACCACCGCCTTTGCCGGACAGATTTCTTTTCTTCGGAGCCCGAGAAGTTTCAAATAAACAGCCTCATTCTTTAATCCGATCTGGTCTAAATGGAAATCCTGAACCTCCTTTAACCATGCAAATAATTCCAGTAAGGCGATCCCGGAATCATTATCATTAAAATTTGTCCATTCCGGAAACAGAAGCGGGATTCGTTTTCTGGCTTTTTCAAAAATCTCCTGAAATGTATCATTATCCAAACGTATCGTGGGGATCAATCTGACACACCTCCTGTCGTAATATCGATCTGATGCTTTCCTTCGATGACAGTTGCGAATGAATACGCAGCAGTTTCATCCGGATCCAGCTCCAGCTTTTTTCCGTTTCTTTCCAGCTCCATGATAAGGCGCAGCTTTGTCACCATCCTGACCCCCGAAACCCGGCGGATCTCATTCAATATCTGGTTTCGGTTCGGAAGAATTCCTATGTCCCATCCATGCCCTTTAAAATTTCCTTTCATCGGATCGAGAAACTGGTGCAATACATTCAGAACCTGCTGTCTTGTTTCCAGTATCTGGTTCATATCCGATACAAGGATCTCTGCTTTTACCGAAACCGTCGCAAATTCCGGTTCCATGATCCTAAACTGTCCGCTTTCTAAAAGAGAAACCGGAAGCTTATCCTTCAAATAATTCATGCATTCACGGCTGATCTGATAAAAGTTTTCCCGTTCTGTTTCATGATTACGGATCAGAAGTACCAGCCGGATCATGCCCGGGCCGGGGAAACACTTTGCACGCAGGATACTGCCGCTGCTTTCCAAAGCCAGAGCTTCATAATCTCCCGCTGTGACTGCCCGTCTTCGATGCCGCAGTGCCCGTCCCTGTCTTACGATCGCCATCTCAACTGTTTCCTGATCCGTACCTCCTGACAAGGGCAGCGGATTCATCACCTGATTTACAAAACCATAGGTTTCACGGAAGCGGGTGATCGCTCCGGCTGCTGCATTTCCACGCTTTCCGCCGCCTGAACGATATTCCACACGGATCGAATTTCCATCACACGCGTCCGGTATCCTTCCATGTACTCCGTCTGAAAAGCTTAAGCTTCCCTGATCCCGATCCAATATGTAATGACGATCCTCGGCATTCGAGGCTGCAAAATTCTCCTGCTCCTCCCACCTGATCCATACATGACCGGCTGTCCCGTCCTGCGACTTTTCGGTGCGGATCTCGATCTGTTCTCTCAGCCTTGTAAGTTCTTCCTCTGAATATATCCTCTGTTCCTTAACCCATACCTCTGCTCTCGTAATATGGCCGGAGGAGAGCATAAACTTAGCATTTTTTTCATTGGCCTCGATTGAGAATACTTCCGCTTCCTTCGTTTCTTCCGCCGTGATCTCTGTCGCGTTCATCCAGATCGACCGGATCACCGTATGAAGCGTATCCTCATCCTCTCCCTTCTGGTTACGGATCCGGATCCAGAAGCTCTGCCTGCCCCATAGCTTAGTATTCATAAAATCTGAATTTCCCAGCAGAGTCACGATCCCTGTCCTCTCAAATCCATCCGTCCCGTCGATCAGATTTAACGGCTGCCACCCGCTTCGGCTGAAATACTCGTAATGCAGCAGCTTATCCGACTGCCTTCCTCCTGCTATCTGAAACAGGATCCGGATCGGCCATCGTTCAAATTCCTGTGTAAAACCTAGGTAAAGAGTTTCCTCTGTTTCCTGCAGTTTCAAAAACGGCTTCAGACTTTTTCCTGTTTTAAAATAATCCTCCGGTCGAATCCGTTCCGACTGTAAAGCATTTCTGTACTCTAAAAGCTCCGGAACCGGAAATGGCGCCCGGTAGCTATATTCAAACGCTGTATTTCGCAAAACAGGGGTAATATACTGCCCATTCCAACGATACTGATTGTTCATTTTCAGGATCCTTGCACGGATATAATAGCCTTCTACCGACTGGATCAAAACCGGAGTAAGATCCTTAGGACACTCAAACGTTATTTCTGTATTTTTTTCCAGCTGGTCGGATGCAGCCCGGAAAATTCCGGAATACCGGTCACTTTGCGGAAGCTTTCTCCAGTCATAGCCGTTATAGTATTCCCATATCACTTCATCGATCCCAATATCATACTCCGGATCCGGAATAAAATCTGATCGTTTCATGATCAACTTCCAATCCCGTTTCCGCTCCTGCCCATACGTTTCTGTTGGGATCCTGAAAAAGCTCATCTGAAATGAAAGAGTGATCTGGGCCTGCTTTTGGGAAAGTGCCTGTTCCGATGAGAAGTAAACCTCCTCATATAACCCCATCTGTTCGCCAAAAGGCAGATATTCTCCTCTTTGTTCGATTCCGCCTGCAAAAATAACATCCGGCTCACTTCTTCCGCTATCCGGATCCAGACAGATATCTTCTAATTCCAGATTGCAAAGTCTTGATATATCCTTACAGCGGATCCGGATCCAGTAATTTTCTGTGTCATTGATCTCACAGCGTTCCATTTCCGGTTGGTGTTCCTCTTTATATAAATGGATCTCTCCACGCTCCGCTTTGGCCGTCACAGCGGCAAAGGGTTCAAAATGTTCACCTGTTGAATATTCAAATACTGCACACTCCGGATCAGCCAATGCGCGCAAAATCTCTGCCTCGACCATCCTTTTTCTGCTTCTCGTCAATTTCAGGCGGATCGTTCCTGATCTTTTAAGGAAGAAGGCATAGCTATGGGCCAGATACAGCACATGCTCCTGCATATTTTCCCCGCATTCTTTAAATAATGAAAATGCTCCGGGTGCCTCTTTTTCTCCTTCCCCTGCTGAATAGATTTGGTAAATTCCATCTTTTTGTGGCAGCACCTGGATCAGGTCTCCGATTTCGGAGGGCGTTACATATACGTCATTGCGGGTTTCGAAGACGATATCCTCTCCCTGTTCTCCCTGTTCTTCTTCGGCTCTTGCCAGTAATCCGGTTCCACGGCGGATGTCAGTTCCTTCCGTTTCCTGATTGACAAGCCCGAAAACAGCATATCCTTTGGCCGGACGTGCCGCCATGAGCTCTGTTCCTGCACACCGGAAAAAATCCAGCATGTTCTTTCGTGGAAGCTGAGCATATTTTTTTAATGTGTCCTCATGCATTCCTGCAAATAAGAGTGCCAATGCCGTACCGCCGTCCGGATTATCCGGATCCATGCGCCACTCCGGAGTATAGGAAGACGCACGTTTTTTAATTGTTTCTAATAAGTTCTTAGAGCTTTCACTCCCCATATCCGGTATCTTCATCCGTCTTCCCTCCTCGGTTTATTCAAGTCGAAGTTCCGTGAGACCTTCGCGGTCTTCTTTCGCGGTCTTCTTTTACTGGCTGCTTATCTTCATTCAAAGCCTTCCTGAAGATAGAATGGAAATACATAGTTATACGGATTATTTGTTGCCCTTACACGATAGGAGATATGGATCATCAATGCATTCTGTTCTTCGCCCGGTGCAACAGAAACTTCGATCTCCTCGATCCGAGGTTCCCAGAGGGTCAATGCTTCCTTGATCTCCTGCTCCATCCTGACCAGTGTTCCATAATCCATCGTTTCATAGACAAACTGCTTCAGACCACACCCAAATTCCGGACGCATGACCCGTTCTCCTCGTCCCGTCATCAGGATCAGACGGATCGATTCTTTGATATTTTCATCTTCTCTGCTCATTTTAAATCTTCCGGTGGTCTCATCTATCTCTATCGGGAAATGGAAGCCGGTTCCTAAAAAATCTTTTTTTCCTTTTTCTTCCATTTTGACCTCCTGTCATTTAGATACACTAATTGATCTTTACCATGGTTCCTTTTAACTGGGTTACCCCGGATGCCTCTGCCTTCAAACTTCCTTTTGCTTTTAAATCTACGGTAGCTCCTTCCATTTTTAAAGCCTGTCCCTTGAGCTCTGTCGTCTGCTTTCCGTTTATGATGATCTGGGAGGCTGAAATCTCAATCTTATTGGATGACCCATCCAAGGTGATTTTTGCACCTTTGCTCGTTAGCTCCAGCTTCTTTTCTGCCGAGATGCTGATACTGTCTGCTTTTCCATCGATGAGGATCGTGTTTTTTCCCTGTTTATCTCTAAACTCGATCTTTTCATTCTCGTCATCGATGAGCAAGCTCTGTTCGCCCGGTGTTTTAACGGTTAGCTTTTCTTTCCCCTTTTCTTCCGACAAAACCAGCTCGTAGCCGCCCTTCGTTTTAAATTGTTTTATTGTATTTTTTTCATCTGCAGTTTTTTCCGGGAGCGGACTTTCACTATTATGGAGGCATCCCAAGACTACCGCGTTTTCCATATCTCCCATAATAAATCCGACCAGCACCTCGCTGCCTATCTCCGGAAGGGCATAGGAGCCAAAGCCTTTTCCGGCATATCCATGAAGAACGCGGATCCAGTCCGATGTTTTTGCGCCCTTTACTCCCAGCACATATTCAACCTTCACACATCCCGGATATTCCTTGTTCCAGTTTTCTTTTACCACTGCTGTTGCCAGATCTGCCATCTTCATCCGAAATTCAGGAGCGGAGGCAGATGTTTTTGTATCCAATATTTCCTTGAACAGATCCATACTATGCCTCCTTTCCTCCCAGTTCAAACTGTGTCGTGTAACCATCTGAACCGATCATGTGCTCCACTGAGAGTATCTCGTATGTGCCGTCCAGCCATGCATCCAGCTTCTTGACCGTAAGACTTCTTCCCGGTACGATCTGTGGGATTCCGATACAGCTTCCCGAGCAGCGCACAGCCTTCTGTTTTTCCTCATCCAATGCCTTTTTCGCCTGCAGAGCCGCCCGGGCAGTATCGCCCTCGGACTCTATCGACACATTTTTCTCTGCCGGAGACGGAAGGATCCGTTTCTGATATTTTCCCTCAAGGGTGACTTCTTTTTCCAGAGGATGTGCCTGTTTATTTGAATCGATCATCTGAACCCGGATATTTTCATATACATAATTTCGTTCGCAGGAGAAGGAAAGGATATCATATCCCCATTCCAGTGTTATCACAGAGCTTTTTTTCCTCACCGAATCGATAAAATAAGCCTTTCCCGCCAGTACAAAAAAGTCCCTGCATTCCATTCTGCATAAAACATCCTTGATAAAAGTATAGTCGCTGCCCTTCTGAGTAATCTGAAAGGCTGTTTTTCCGGAGGAGGCCGGAGGATCGGTGATCGTGTTCTGGGAAGAACATACGGCGCTGTAGCGTTTCATAACCGTCTGAAAGATCTCCGTATATGACTTTCCCGTATAACTGCGCCCGCTGCCGTCATTCTCCTGCATCAGACGGATCAGATCCACCGCAGTGACAGAGATCGTCGGAGAATCATTATATTCATAATTAACGCTGTAGATATATCCGTAAAACAGCTTTGTCAAATTCCCGGCATACCCAAGCTTTGCCGTCACCTGTCTTCCCGGCTTCAGTAACTCCTTCACCTCATCCTTAAATCTTCTCGACTGAAGATCATACGCATTAAGCACATCAAAGGTCAGGGAAGCGGCTGCATCTGTGGACATCTTTAGCTGCATGGAATCGATAAACAACGTTCCCTGTTTAGAGGAGCGGCGGATCTGTTTATCATCGATCTCTATGCTGAAATCCGGAACCATAAAGCCTCCGTTTTGAGAACGAAGCTTTTCGATCTGATAAGTTTCCGACATCAAATCTTTCATCCACCGTTTCCTCCTTTCCCTCAAAAGTATAATCTGGATCTCTATCTGAATTTATAGAGCCGGAAGCTTCAGTGTCTGTCCCGGTTTTACGCGAAGCGGATTTGTAATTTCATTTTCTCTGGCAATCTCCTTCCACTTTTCCGGATCTCCGTATTCTTCATAAGCAAGTCCCCAAAGACTTTGTCCTTCGTGAAGTGTACGGCACTTTGTCCGATCCGGAGATTCCAGAGGAATATGTGTTTTTTCCGCTCCAATCGACCGAAATGTCACCTCCAGCTTTGCCCGAACCGGCATTCCGTTCGCAAGAAACATTGTGAAGGTCTGATTCAGTTCTGTAATGACGCCGCTAAAAATCAGGGAACCATATCGAAAGGTCACTTTCGGCGGACGATGTTTTTTGGGATCCAGCGTCATCAATTTTGCGATCTTTTCCGTCTGGATCCTCACATCCGATCCGCTTTCATCCTCACGGCCCTGCCTTGGCGGAACATAAGTATCAAACATCAATGTGATCTTCAGGCTTTCTGACTCTCCGGCTATATACTGTGTAAATGGATTATCCATTCCCAGTATCTTTTTTTCTGCATAAGATGTGCTTCTGGAAAGATTGTATTCCGATGGATTAAACTGAACCTTGATCTCTCTTTTACTGCCTTCCGGTATAAGCACTGCTACTTCGTATCCCATCGGCCACTCCTTTCTATGCTGTTTTTGCCCTTTTGATCGACTTTCTAATAGCCTCTGCGTATCTTTTCCGTCCGAAACTGCTTCTGAAGCTCTTTCATTACTTTATCTGTCAGACTCCGAACTGATGTGTCGCTTTTTTGTTGATCGATCAGCCGTTTTACTTCTTCATTGACCTGTTTAATCTGACTATGAAGCTCCTTTTGGAGACCGTCCACCCTTTTCTCCTGCTCAGCCAGCGCCGCCTGCGTATACCCGGTCTGCTTCCGGAGCACTCTTGTTTCTTCCTGTGCCTGTATCGTCTGGGCAGAAAGAGCGGATACATTAGAGCGCATGGTCTCCTGATTTCTTTTTCTGCTTTCCGGCACCGTATATTGGATCTTCGAGTCCCTGTATAACTGCCCACCTGCCGTCAACTGCGGCTGAGAAAGAAGCGGACTGCTTCCCGGCAATTTTGAATGGGTCTGCAGGAAACGAAATTCCGGCGATCCTAAATGGGTCTGCATGAAACGGATTTCTGGTGATCTTGAATGAGCTTGCTGGAAACGGATTTCCGGTGATCCTAAATGGGTCTGCATGAAACGGATTTCCGGCGATTCTGAATATGCCTGCTGGAAACGGGGTTCCGGCGATCCTAAATGTGTATTCCGGAAACGGATTTCCGGCGATCCTATCCTTCCTGTCGGGTATCGGTATATTATGTTACCGTTTCTAATTTGAAGTACAGGCAGGATATCTCCACGATGAATTTCTGATATCAGCTTATTCGTAATAACAGCAGTATGCTTCTCCGGATACTTTTCTGCAAGTTTTTCTGCAAATCTCTCCGGATGCTTTTCCACAAGCTGTTCCGTAAATCTCTCCGAATGCTTTTCCATGAGTTTTTCCGCAAATCTCTCCGGATACTTCTCCACGAGCTGTTCTGCAAATCTCTCCGAATGCTTCTCCACGAGCTGTTCCGCAAGTCTCTCTGAATACTTTCCCACAAACTTTTCCGAAATTTTTTCCTGAACCGGATTTCTTTTAATCCTTGTTTCCGCCTCAAGTACCCTTGTTTCAATTTCCGAAATAATTTCAGACTGCTTTTTCATCAAAGCGCTAAATTCTTCTTTGGATCCCGGTAAGCCTTCATCTTGTCTGGACTTTAAATATTCCAGTCGGGTTTCCTTCTCCTCCCATTCCTTATCCGGGCGGTCATACTCCGGCAGTCCTTCTTCCCGGTCACCGGTTATTTTTTCTGTATATTCCGGTTCTGTCAGGTGTTCCATCCAAAGATCATGGTTGGAATCTTGCGAGAAGTTTTCTTGGTGTTCTTTCTGATATTTGGTCTGATATTCTTTCCGGGATTCTTCTTCTGATTTCTCCTGAAGCACTAGCTGGGAATCTTTCTGGGAATCTTTCTGTGATTCTTTCTGTGACTCCTTCTGAAGCTCTTGCCGGGATTCACTAAGAGTTTTATCGGAAGTATTATCACGGACAGATTGTCTTTCCCGCTCGGACTGCCTCTTATTGACCTCAGCCGCCTGCTTTTGAATTTCGATCTGCTCTTTATTTACTTTTTCCGTTTGCTTCTGAAGCCTGATCTGCTCTTTGTTTATTTCTTCCGTCTGTCTTTGCAGCGCGATCTGCTCTCTATTTACTTTTTCCGTCTGTCTTTGCAGCCTGCTCTGCTTTTCTCGGCTCTCCTTCAACCAACTCGGTTGCTTATCTTTCTGTAATCCCGTTTCTGATTCCTTCGATTCCAGATAAACCAATTGCGACTGCGGATGCTCCGGGCGGTCATACTCCGGCAGTCCTTCTTCCCGATCACCGGTTACTTTTTCTTTATATTCCGGTTCTGTCAGATGTTCCATCCAAAAATCATGGTTGGAATCTTGCGAGAAGTTTTCTTGGTGTTCTTGGTGTTCTTTCTGATGTTCGGCCTGATATTCTTTCCGGGATTCTTCTTCTGATTTCTCCTGAAGCACATGCTGGGAATCTTTCTGTGATTCTTTCTGTAATTCCTTCTGAAGCACTTGCTGAGATTCTTTTTGAAACTCTTTCTGAGATTTTTTCTGAAACTCATGCCGGGATTCACTAAAAGTTTTATCGGAAGCATTATCACGGACAGATTGCCCTTCCTGCTCGGACTGCCTCTTAATGACCTCAGCCGCCTGCTTTTGAAGCACAATCTGCTCTCTATTTATTTCTTCCGTCTGTTTCTGCAACTTGATCTGCTCTTTGTTTACTTCTTCCGTCTGTCTTTGCAGCGCGATCTGCTCTCTATTTACTTTTTCCGTCTGTCTTTTCCTGTCAAGCTCGATTTGCTTATCCGGAATTTCCTTCAGCCAACTCGGTTGCTTATCTTTCTGTGATCCCGTTTCTGATTCCTTCGATTCCAGATAAACCAATTGCGACTGCGGATGCTCCGGACGGTCATACTCCG
>CAKRPJ010000014.1:0-56041 GCA_934376955.1 uncultured Lachnospiraceae bacterium
AAAAAGATATTTTGGTCAGACGGATATTTTGCTTGTAGCATCGGAGAAGTATCGTCAGCTACCATACAAAAATATATGAATACAGGGGGAGATCTCTATGAAATACAGACGACGACTGGCAGCCACCGCTCTCAGCCTTTCTATGGCCTTCTCGGCCGTGTATCCGGCTGTCCCTGCCTTTGCAGCTGCATGGGAGCGAAATGCCAACGGTTCTTATCTTGCAATCGATGGTTCCATAATTACCGGGATCACCTCCCGTGGGATCGATGTTTCCCACTGGAAGCAGTCCATCGACTGGAACGCTGTTGCTGCGGACGATGTGCAGTTTGTAATGCTGGGAACCAGATATAATAATGATGTGGATCCCTATTTTCAGGTCAATGCCACCGGTGCCTATAATGCCGGACTCCGGGTCGGCGCTTATCTTTATTCTTATGCCACAACAACAGAGATGGCGGAGGCAGAGGCGGATTTTGTCCTGAATCTTATCAAGGACTATCCGATCTCGTATCCGGTGGTCCTCGATGTTGAGGCAACGGAGATGAACGGCCTGACACCGGCCCAGCTTTCTTCTATCATCAACAGCTTCTGCAAAAAGATCGAGAATGCCGGATATTATCCGATGGTGTATACCAATGACTACTGGCTGGCAAACAAGATCGACATGACAAAGGTTCCCTACGATGTTTGGGTGGCCCGCTACAATGCCAAGCCCTCTTATGCAAACGCCGCTATGTGGCAGGCTACGAATGAGGGGCAGGTCAACGGAATCTCGGGAAATGTGGATATCAACTTTGCCTTTAAGGATCTCAATTCCAAGCTCCCGGCAGACCGCTGGCGTCTGATCAACGGACAATGGTACTACTACAAGAATTATGTAAAGCAGACCGGATGGATCAACGATGGCCAGAGCTGGTACTATATGAATTCTGACGGAACCCAGTACAAGGGCTGGCTCCTCCTCGATAATGAATATTATTATCTTCTGCCTAAGACCGGACAGATGCAGACCGGATGGATCCAGGTCGATGACAAATGGTATTATATGAAGCCCGACGGCAGAATGGCCAGTGAATGGGCTCAGGTCGACGGAAAATACTATTATCTCTTAAACGGAGCTATGGTGACCGGATGGCTCAGGATCGGAACGGACTACTATTATATGAGGGGCAACGGCTCTATGGTTACGGGCTGGCGTAAGATGGATGGTGCCTACTACTACTTCCAGCAGGATGGACGGCTTGTCCGGGGCTGGGCTCAGGTCGATGGCCACTACTATTATATGAAGTCAGACGGAACTATGGTAACCGGTTGGCAGACACTGGACAATGTGGCCTATTACTTTGCTCCCACCGGCGAGCTTGCTACCCAGTGGACGCAGATCGACGGCTCGTGGTACTATTTCGGTACAGACGGACGCATGCAGACCGGATGGATCCAAGTCGATGGCCGCTACTATTATCTGCACACGGACGGGCGTATGGTGACCGGATGGCAGAGTGACGGAACGAACAAGTATTATATGGATGTAAAATCCGGAAAAATGGCTGTCGGCTGGAAGCAGATCGATAACAGCTGGTATTATTTCAATTCCTCCGGCCACATGTTGTCCGGATGGCTCAACGATAACGGAAAATACTACTATCTGAATCCCTCCGACGGAAAGATGGTGTCAAACGGCTCATATCGTATCGACAATGTAAATTATACGTTTGACAAATCCGGTGTCTGCCAGAATGAAACCACCGGCATCGACGGCGGTTCTGTTGCAAATAATAACAGCTCGAATATAAGCAATACGACCGGTACGACTACGGTTACGACAGGAAGTCCCGGCGGACTCGGATCCTCCGAAGCTATGGGATCAACGTGGAGCAGCGGTGTTTCCGGGCCGGGCAGCAGCTCTACAAACGGCAGTACATCTGCTCCGGGCGGTAATTCCACAAACGGCAGTACCTCCGGCCCCGGCGGCAATTCCACGAATGGCAGCATTTCCGCTTCGGGTGGAAACTCCACAAATGGAAGTATTTCCGCTCCCGGCGGCAGCTCCACGAATGGCAGCATTTCCGCTCCGGGGAGCAGTTCCACGAATGGCAGTACCTCCGGCCCCGGCGGCAGCTCCACGAATGGCAGTACCTCCGCTCCGGGTGGCAATTCCACGAATGGCAGTTCTTCCTCCTCCGGCGGGTCGCTGAAGGAATACCAGACGAGCGGGCCGTAAAAGAAAATTAAAGTCAAACGTTCCCCCATTTTGTGCTACGCACAGTTAATGGGGGAACGTTTTTTGGCGGCAAAAATATCAAATAAAATTTAATTTTACTTGACATTATGAGCATGTAATTTATAATGAAATTGAGGAGGTGTCGCATGAACAGCTATACAAAATATATTGAGACAATGCTCGAGCAAGAGCCTGAGAATAAGCTTTTGGATGCCAGTGTTTTATATCAAAAATCTTTCGGCACTATTCCTGCAATGACCTACTATAAAACACTGGAAAGAATGAGCAAACAAGGTTCTCTCGTGCATCTTACAAAAGGATTATATTACAGACCGAAAAAATCACGCTTTGGCTTAATTCCAATCAGTGAGAAGGAAATTGTCGGGTACTATACAAGTAATGGACAGGGAATTGTTATAGGCTACAGACTTTACAATCAGAAAGGGCTGACAACGCAGATCGGTAAACGAGTTGAAGTTCTTTCTTCTGCTATTTCAGGCCAAAAGAAGAATATCAATAATGTTTGTGTTACAAACAGCAGGGTCGTTTTAACGCCGGATACAATTCCGGTAATTGAAACTATGGAAATTCTTCAAAATTATAAGTCGATTGAGGATATCCGAAAATCTGCACTGGCCGCATATATGAGAGAATTTGCAATGAGATATTCCGATACTGCTGCAGTATTTGTCCTCAAAAATCGAAAGTATAAGAAATCAACCATTGCATTTCTGGAAAGATTTCTGAACTACTTTGGTGTTGAAAATACCTTGCATCAGTTCCTATCCGTGCTCTCATCGTATGCAATTCCGGAAATGGGGGAATTTTATGAATCTGCATGAACATAAGGAGGAATTTGAAGAACTGATTGCTGTTGTAGCAGATTATATTGGGGTTCCTGCCACTGCAGTACGCAGAGATTACTATATTGTTCAAATGATGCAAAATCTCCAAAACAGCGAATATGCTGAATCTTGTGTATTCAAGGGAGGAACCTCTCTCAGTAAATGTTATCCCGGATCTATCAATCGTTTTTCCGAAGATATCGATCTGACGTTCATTCCTGTGGAGGATATGAATAATAAAAAATACAATAAAGAATTGAAACGAATTGAAGATACCATCTCATCTGGTTTCCTAATGGAAAAAATAGAGGCCGAGCGTAATGACCGAAACAAAAGTGCATATATCTGGCCTGAAAATGAAAGCAAGGAAACCTGTCGAGTAAAACTAGAGATTGGTTCCAGTATAAGACCGGATCCTTTTTCGCAGAGAACAATGAAAACTTATATTCAGGAATATCTCGAAGAAAATGGCATGTACGATGTTGTAACAGAATTTGATCTGCAAGAAGTAAAAGTAAATACACTTGATATCACCCGAACCTTCATTGATAAAGCAATGTCTGTTAAAAGGCATGCACTCTGCGGAACACTTCCAAGAAAAGTACGTCACATATATGATGTTACAGTTCTTCTGGAACGCAATGATATTCAAGATTTCCTGAAAGATACAAAACGGCTGAAACAACTTTTAATTCTTACGAAAGAAACCGACAGCTTCTATCTTCAAAAACGCAATATCCCTGTAGAATATAATCCATTGGATGCATACAACTTTGGAAGCTGGAAACAGTATTTCAACAAAGAAATTCGTGATAGATACGAAACACTTCATGAGGATTTACTTTATACGTCCAAACGCCAGAGTTTTGAAAATGCTATTCATGCGTTTGAATTTATCAGCCACTTGTTTACTTCCATAGGTGAATAAGTCATTTTACAATAACCTCAAAAAGCCAGACCCTGAATTTCAGCGTCTGGCTTCGTCCAATTAATCCCGCAAAAAACAGGGATGCTGCTTATTTATCAACTTGATTACACCTCAAAGATCAGATCGCCGTAGCTAGGGATCGGCCAGTATTCTTTATCTACCAGCATTTCCAGCTTATCTGCCGGTTCACGGAGCTGGCGCATGGTAAGAGCCACTTTATCATAGTAGAAGTGTGCGCGTTTTTCCATATTTTCGATGGCATTGCCTTGGGTAAGGTCCTCCTGAAGCTGTGCCATAGCAACCTTCATTTCGGAAAGCAGATCGGATACCTCGAGAAGAAGCTCCTTCTGAACACTTACGTCTGCCTCCGGGCAGGCCGCGCTGACTGCGCTTAAGGACTGGGCAAGCATGGTAGTATAGCGGATCACCGCCGGTACGAGCTGTTTTCCGGCCATATCCAGCATGGTTTTTGCTTCGATATTTACCGATTTTGCGTATGCCTCGTACTCGATCTCTGCACGGGCGGTTAATTCGGAGCTTGTATACACGCCGAAATCACCAAACAGCTTGACTGCCTTTTCGGTCGTCAGGGCCGGGATCGCATCCACCATACATTTCAGATTCGGAAGTCCTCTGCGGGCTGCCTCCTCGATCCATTCCTCCGTATAGCCGTTTCCGTTGAAGATGATCCTTCTGTGTTCAAACAGATACTGCTTGATCAGGTCATGGACTGCGGTGGGGAAATCCTCTGATTTTTCAAGGATATCTGCCGCTTCCTTGAAGGCCTCTGCCACGATGGTATTTAATACCACGTTGGCAGATGAGATCGAGTCGGAGGAGCCGACCATACGAAACTCGAATTTATTGTTTGTAAAGGCAAACGGTGAGGTACGGTTTCTGTCGGTTGCGTCCTTATCCACGTCCGGAAGTGTGGTAACGCCTGTCTTTAAGGTTCCGCCGACCTTGGAGTGAGTCGCAGCTCCTGTGCTGCAGAGCTGGTCGATAACGTCCTCCAGCTGTTCTCCTACAAAGATGGATATGATCGCAGGCGGTGCTTCCTGTGCTCCGAGGCGATAATCGTTGCCCGGAACCGCTGCCGAAAGACGTAAGAGATCCGCATGGATATCTACAGCCTTCATAATGCAGGCAAGAACCAGAAGAAACTGGATATTTTCGTGGGGTGTGACACCCGGATCCAGCATATTGATACCGGTATCGGAGGTCAATGACCAGTTGTTATGTTTACCGGAGCCGTTTACGCCCTGAAATGGCTTTTCATGGAGCAGGCAGGCGAGACCGCGGCGGCTTGCCACTTTCTTCATGGTTTCCATTACCAGCTGGTTATGGTCGACGGCCAGATTTGCCTTTGTGTAGATCGTTGCAAGCTCATGCTGTGCAGGAGCAACCTCGTTGTGCTCTGTTTTGGAGCTTACTCCCAACTTCCAGAGTTCTTCATTTAATTCCTTCATGAAAGCGCCGATCCGCTCTCGGATAACTCCGTAGTAGTGGTCGTCCATCTCCTGTCCCTTGGGCGGCATTGCTCCGAACAGTGTGCGGCCTGTGTAGACAAGATCTTTTCTCTGTAAATATTTTTCTCTGTCCACAAGGAAATATTCCTGCTCCGGGCCTACAGACGGAATAACACGCTTTACGGCCGTGTTTCCGAACAGATGGAAGATACGTACCGCCTGCTTATCGATTGCTTCCATGGAACGCAGGAGCGGTGTTTTTTTGTCCAGTGCCTCTCCGCCGTAAGAGCAGAAGGCAGTAGGGATACAAAGGGTAACGCCGGTAGCGTCCTTCTTCAGGAATGCCGGCGATGTGCAGTCCCATGCCGTATAGCCGCGCGCCTCAAAGGTAGCGCGAAGGCCGCCGGACGGGAAGGAGGAGCCGTCCGCTTCTCCCTTGATCAGCTCCTTACCGGACAGATCCATAAGCACCTTTCCTGCTGCATCCGGACTTCCGATAAAGGAGTCGTGTTTTTCTGCAGTAACTCCGGTCAGAGGCTGAAACCAATGGGTATAGTGGGTCGCCCCATTTTCCACCGCCCACTCCTTCATTGCGTGGGCTACTACATCGGCAATAGACGGATCCAGCCCGTTTCCGTCCTCGATCGTCTGTTTCAGTTTCTTATAAATACTTTTCGGCAGACGTTCCCGCATCACCGCATCATTAAATACATTTTCCCCAAAGATTTCTGACACATTGATGTTTTCACTCATAAATTCTCCTCCTGCTTTTCTTGACTGTACCCCTTTGCTGTCCAATACTTCTGCCCTATCCCCACATCCGGCTATTGCACATAATCCCTTTCATTCGTGTTTCTTGCTTTTTTTGTTTCCTGCTTATATTTTTCTTGTGTATATTTATAAAAACGTTCTCCTGTTTAAAGGAGAACGCCTTTATTACCCTTTATTTCCCAGATTTTTCCGGGAATCTGCCCCGGAAATTAGTCTGCTTTTCCGATAGAACCGAACAGCTCCATCTTTGCCTTAACTGTTTCCTTGATTGCTGCTGCACCCGGAGCAAGAAGCTTTCTCGGGTCATATCCCTTGCCCTCAAGGTCTTTTCCTGCTTCGATATATTTTCTTGTAGCATCAGCAAATGCAAGCTGACACTCTGTATTAACGTTGATCTTTGCAACGCCTAAAGAGATTGCCTTTTTGATCATATCCTCCGGGATTCCGGTGCCGCCGTGGAGAACTAACGGCATATCGCCTACCTTCTCTTTTACAGCAGCCAGAGTTTCAAAGCTTAAGCCCTTCCAGTTTGCCGGATATTTTCCGTGGATGTTTCCGATACCGGCCGCAAGCATATCAACGCCGAGATCTGCGATCATCTTGCATTCTTCCGGATCAGCGCACTCGCCCATACCGATAACGCCGTCTTCTTCGCCGCCGATAGCACCTACCTCTGCCTCAAGGGACATTCCCTTTTCGCGGCAGATCCGGATCAGCTCTTTTGTTTTTTCTACATTCTCCTCGATCGGATAGTGGGAGCCGTCGAACATAATGGAGGAGAAGCCTGCTTCGATACACTTTAAGCATCCCTCGTAGCTGCCATGGTCAAGATGAAGGGCAACCGGAACGGTGATTTTTAATTCCTCCAGCATGCCGTTTACCATACCTACTACTGTTTTATATCCGGCCATATATTTTCCTGCACCCTCGGAAACGCCAAGGATAACCGGGGATCTTAATTCTTCTGCTGTTTGAAGGATTGCTTTTGTCCACTCTAAGTTGTTGATATTGAAGTGACCTACCGCATATTTTCCATCTCTTGCTTTCTCAAGCATTTCTTTTGCTGTTACTAACATAATCTTGGACCTCCATTTAACCTCATATTGTTGCAATCGGGCGGAGTAATGACACACCCGGTTAAAGTTATCACAATTATACATTATTTCTTTTCGTTTGAAAAGATTGATTTCACAGTTTCCTTCATTTCTTTCGGCCCGCACTGCCTGTTGTGGAGGATCGTGGCACCCCTAAGCTCCTCGATCGCCTGTGGGATCTTTACTCCAGAAAGCTCTCTTACCTGCTCGATCCGGGCAAATTCATCGGAGGAGGAGGTTTCGGTGGCCTGTTTTCCCAGAACAGCTTCCACAACGCTTCCCGCAAATTTGTATGGACTGGCGGTCGATGCGATGATCGTCTTTTTCTGATCTCCGGTTTCCCGCTTATACGCTTCGTATACCGCCGCTGCGACCCCGGTGTGCGTATCGATAAGATATCCGGTGTCCTCATATATTTTTTTGATCTCCGCCGCATTTTCCTTCATTCCTGCATAGTCGGCATAAAAATCGGACATAAATTCTTTCATTTCCGATGTGACGGAGTATTTTCCGCTCTGAGACAGTTCCTGCATCAGCTCCTTCGTTTTTGCGGCATCTCTTTTGCAGCTCAGATACAAAAGACGTTCCAGATTGCTGGAGATCAGGATATCCATAGAGGGGGATGTGGTCAGGATAAATTCGCGGTTTCTGTCATAGGTTCCCGTGGTAAAAAAGTCATAGAGAACCCTGTTGTCATTTGATGCACAGATCAGCCGGTCAAAGGGGATCCCCATCTGCTTTGCAAGGTAAGCCGCGAGAATATTTCCAAAGTTTCCGGTCGGAACCGCCACATTGACGCGTTCTCCCTCCTTAAGCTCACCGCGGGCATACAGCTTTGCGTATGCGTAGACGTAATATACTACCTGCGGGATGAGACGCCCGATGTTGATGGAGTTCGCGGAGGACAGCTGAAATCCTTTTTCCTCCAGCTTCTTTGCAAATTCCTTATCTTCAAATATTTTCTTTACTCCCGACTGGGCATCATCAAAGTTTCCGTCGATACCTACGACCGTGGTATTGCCGCCCTTTTGCGTAAGCATCTGCAGCTCCTGCACACGGCTGACCCCGTTTTTCGGATAAAAGACGATGATCCGTGTGCCCGGAACATCCGCAAAGCCTGCCATTGCCGCCTTTCCGGTATCTCCGGACGTTGCTGTCAGGATCACGATCTCATTTTTTACATGATTCTTTTTTGCCGATACCGTCATTAAATACGGCAGAATCGACAATGCCATATCCTTAAATGCAATGGTCTTTCCGTGAAACAGCTCCAGAAAGCAGATCCCGTCCGCTTCTGTGATCGGAGCGATCTCCTCTGTGTCAAATTTGTCATCATAGGCATGGGAAATACAGTATTTTAATTCTTCCTCGGTAAAGTCTGTAAGGAACTGCTTCATCACCGCATACGCCGTTTCCTGATATGTCATCCCCGCCAGCTCATCTATTGAATTATCTAACGCCGGGATCTGATCCGGCATGAACAGTCCCCCGTCCTTTGCCAGTCCTCTAAGAATTGCCTGAGAGGCCGTAACCCCCGACTCTCCTCCGCGTGTACTTCCGTATAATACCTCCATGCTGCCATCTCCTCTCGATCCTGTTAACGGAATTTTGTCTCAGTTTTGCAGTAAGCGGCCGCGTTATCTCCCGGCCATGCCAAACTTTTTCCAGCATTGTAGCACACTTCGCTGTCTGCGACAATCTTTTTCTTTTTTTCGCCCAAAATGTCACCTTTTCCCCGACCCACTCATATCTCATATATAAGCAACCTGCGAGTGAGTGATCTCATGGTATTTCCATTAAGTAATACATTGCCCGGAGAAACCGTTTCCGTTGTATGTCTGGCCAACGAGGGGCTTATGGCTGCGCGGCTCTTTGATCTGGGTTTTGTTCCAAGATCTGTTATTTCCTGTGTTCTTAAGAAGAAAAATATTGCGGCTTATCTGGTTCGGAGCTCGGTGATCGCGATCCGGGAGGAAGACAGCCGCCTGATCATGGTAAAAAAGGCGGATGATGACCGGGAGGTGGTAAGATGAGTGGTATAGGTAAGTGGTGCGAAAAGTGCGGTTTAAACTGGGCATGCGAGCGGTGCGAAGCTGAAGGGACGCACAGTTTGACACAATCGGGGACTGTGTGCGGGGCGTTTGGCCCGTCACGCACGAGAGAGCCTCACGGGGCGTTTGGGGCCGCCAGCACAGTGCGGCGTGTTGCACTTGTCGGGAACCCGAATGTGGGAAAGAGCACAGTTTTTAACACGCTGACCGGCTTAAGACAGCATACAGGGAACTGGGCGGGCGTCACTGTTTCCTGTGCCTTTGGCAGCTTTTCCGTTTCGCCCGAAAAGGATTCCTCTGCCCTTAACTTTTCCGTTGTGGATCTTCCGGGAATCTATTCCTTTGATGTCCGCTCCGAGGAGGAGGCCGCCACAAAACGCTTTGTTGAAAACGAAATGTATGACTTTCTCCTTCTGATCTGCGATTCCACCTGCCCGGAGCGAGGTCTTTGTCTTCTCCGGCAAGTCACTGACATTGTAAAGGATCGGAAGACGGAGGAGCTTCCTCAGTTTATTCTCTGTATGAATCTATGGGATGAAGCTGCCAGAAAAGGCATACAGATCGATCTGGAGCTTATGGAACAGGAGCTGGGCATTCCTGTCGTCCCCTGCTGCGGAAGGACAAAAAAGGGCGTGCAAAAGCTCCGGGAGGCATTGGCAAAGCTGTGTGCGGAGGATTGCCGTGGCAATTGCTCTGTGACCGGTAACGAAGGCTGCTGTGGCAATTGCTCTGTGGCAGATGACACAGGCTGCTCAGGCAATTGCTCTGTGACCGGTAACGTGGACTGCTCCGTTGACAAGTGCGGTGCAGCCTGTCACTGCTGTTCCTGTTCCCGGCTTCCCTCTGCCTTTTCCCCTGCCGAGCTGGCCGGGCGTTCTGTCACCTATACCCGGAAGGATCATCGAAAAAGAGAAGAACGCCTTGACCGGCTCCTTACCGGCCCCTTTACCGGAATGCTTCTTATGTGCCTGATGCTGACGGGGATCTTCTGGCTTACCATCGTCGGTGCAAATTACCCCTCCGAGCTTTTGTGGAGCCTGTTCTTTTCTATCGAAAAGCAGCTATCGGACGGCTTGGCTTCTCTTGGAGCTGCACCATGGTTTATAAACATGTCCATATTCGGAGTATATCGGGCCGTCGCATGGATCGTGTCTGTCATGCTGCCGCCTATGGCTATCTTTTTTCCGCTTTTTACGCTGTTGGAGGATCTTGGATATCTGCCCCGGGCTGCCTTTAATATGGATGGGGCTTTTCAGCGATGTCATGCCTGCGGAAAGCAATGTCTGACCATGGCGATGGGACTTGGCTGTAACGCCGCCGGTGTGACCGGCTGCCGGATCATCGACTCTCCCAGAGAACGCTTGATCGCGATCCTCACAAACAGTCTTGTGCCCTGCAATGGACGGTTTCCGCTGCTGCTAACCATGATCTCGCTGATGGTTGGCACTTCTGCGATCGGGGCCGCCACCACGATCGAATCCGCTGCGATCGAATCCTCTGTGATCGAATCCGCTGCAACCGGATCCGCTGCGATCGGGGCTTCGGCGTTCTTTTCCTCCGCTCTGCGGGCGCTTTTGCTGACCGGTTTTCTTCTGCTGGGTGTTTTTATGACCTTTGCTGCCTCATGGCTGCTGTCACACACTCTATTAAAGGGCGTTCCTTCGTCCTTTACTCTTGAGCTTCCGCCTTACCGCCGTCCCCAGCTCGGCCGGATCATCGTCCGTTCTGTGTTTGACCGAACGCTCTTTGTTTTATTTCGGGCTGTTTCCGTTGCAGCTCCTGCCGGTCTCCTTATCTGGCTGCTGGCAAATATCTCTGTCAACGATGTCAGCCTCTTACTCATTATCTCCGGCTTTCTGGAGCCCTTTGGCAGATTTATCGGTCTGGATGGTGTGATACTGATGGCCTTTATCCTTGCATTTCCAGCGAACGAGATCGTGCTGCCGATCATTCTCATGGCATACCTGCAGAATAATGCACTCGTTCCCATGGACGATATGTCGGGATTGGCTTCGCTTCTTGCCGCCCATGGCTGGACTTTACGGACAGTTATCTGCATGTCGATCTTTACGCTCTTTCACTGGCCCTGCTCTACCACATGCCTTACGATAAGAAAGGAAACCGGAAGCCTGAAATGGACAGTGGCTGCATTTTTACTTCCCACTGCTGTCGGTGTGCTCCTTTGCTCCACCATCAGCTGAAAAAACGGTTTTTATCAATGTTTTTCGTATGGATCGGCTGAATGCATCGATCCGTTCCTCAATCCCCGGGGAATGCATGGCGGAGCCGGGAGAGTTTGCCGTTTCCAGCATACAGAATTGTCCCGGAAGATAGAAGGTCTTATTCATATTTAAGGCAGTGACCAGCTGCCCGGCTAACAGGTCGCTGCCGGAATATCCGGAAACAACGATCCCGAACAGGGCCTTATCATAAAATCGCACAGTCCGAAAGAGTGCGGTAAGGCGATTTATAAATGCGGTCATATTGGCGGAGAGTGCATCATTGTAATTCGGACACAGCAACAGGATTCCGTCCGCCCATTTTACCGCCGGGTAGACCGATTCCACTATGGTTCCTCCATAAAAGCATTGTCCGCGCTCTCCAAAGTGCAGGCACATCCGATAGGGACACCCGGAGCAGTCCTCCAGTGTCCCGTTCCTCAGATTGATCTCTTTGATCTCGATCCCTTCCAGTCTTTTCTTTAATGCCGCCCAGATTGCCAAGGTGTTGGAGGTCTTGTGGTTCGATGCATGAAGCACAAGAAGATGCGGATGTGTTTTTCCTTCCCATGAGAAATGAAACACCTGCTCTGCCAGGATACATGCACTTTTTATATAAGCGCCGATACGGTCTGTATTCATGTTTGCCGCCTGAATAATAAAATTGTCAAGGGATGCCGTTCCCTCTACTAACGGCCGCCCGACAAAGGCACAGCCGGCCTGATTGGCTGCGACTGCCAGCTCTCTGGCCACCGCCTTTGTATACAATTCGCTGTCCGCATCAATGATCATCCCCGCCACGGAATCCTTCAGCACCTTTTTTCCGCATCGAAGCCATGAAAGAACCTCATAATACCCACGATTTACTCCGTTTTTCCCCAGCGGGACGACAAAAAGAAGTCGTTTTCCACAAAAGCGTTCCGTTCCCTGTTCCTTATCCGGATCATCCCATAAAAGCTCCATGTCCTCCAGCTGCTCTGCGGAAATTCCTTTAACGGCTTCGGACAAAACCATATCAAGCCGCTCCCGCTCCTTGTTTTTCCCCTGTTTCTGTGGATAGATAATATATAATTTATTCTCTCTCATCAGCAATCATCCTTCCGTCAGTCAATACACTTCGGTTCCCCCAATGCCGCTGATAGTTTCTGCACTCCCACAATCCGGTACCACAATATTCGCATATCGTGGGATTATCCCCCGATTTTGATGCCTGCGGATTGTTCCGTGCTACGCACTCCCACAATCCTCCCTGATATTCGCATATTGCGGGATTTTGATGCCTGCGGATTGTTCCGTGCTGCGCACTCCCACAATCCTACCCCCGATATTCGCATATCGTGGGATTTTCATCCCACTTTTAAGCTCATATCGGGGCGGGTACCAAGGTCTTTCACCCATCTATGAGCAAGCTCATGTGGGTTTAGACCTTTTTACCCGGGCATCACTATATTATCGCCTTCAGGTTATCTGCTGCCGTCACGATCCGCTCAAACAACGCATCCGGAAGGGGCAGTATTTCTGTCTCCAGTCCATGCTCTGTAAACCGGTTCTTCGCTCCCATATAGATTCCGCCGAGGAACACAGAGCCGCAATGCCACTGTCCCCTAAGGGCTAAAAGGATCGAAAGTGCTCCGGATGAGAAGGCCGGGGCCACAAAGGGCTTATATCCGATGGCGCGCATCTTTAAATTCGCTGTGACCGTAAGCTCGGTAAGCTCCTTTGACAGTGCGTCATTATAATTTTCAATGGAGTCTGCAATAACCAGATCCTGTCCGTGGGGCCCAAATGAACGGCCTTCCGTCAAAAACTGCTTAAACCGGTCATCTCTTTTCGCGTAGTAAGCCGCACGGGCATTCATGACGCCCAGTCCAAAGCCCTGTATCTGCTCCGGAAGGAGGCCCATGTAATCGAGCTGACCGGATTCGTTTCGGTTGCTCTCGAGGAAGGCCGTTTTTGCCAGCGGATCCACCGGATCGGAGACGGCACAGAACAGCCCCTTAAACTGCTTTTCGCGGGCAAGTCTTGCATAATGTCCGATGATCTTGGAATTATTTTCAAACTGATACATTCGGACATCCTTTACACCGGAGCCCACCGGCGGGATCCCCTTCGAGGCAACAAATACAAATACATCACAGTCAAACAGGTTTTCCGGGGTGACGACCTCGACCTCCGGAAGTGCATCATACTCCCACGGATAAGCGATCTGGTTTTCCTCAAACTCCCATCGGGCAGTCACCTGATCGGAGATATCGCATATACCGATCTTGGATATCACATCTCCCCCCAGCAGATGAAGCCCGGTAAGGAGCATACTGCCCACGTCACCGATTGCCAGCACATGAACGCGCTTTTTCCCTTTCTTTTCTTCCCGGCATAAGATTTCTTCAAAGCGGGGATGAGAGGCGTTTACCGCCCGCACTTTTCCGGCGGCAATAAGGGCCTCAAGCCAAGACGGCAGCTCTGCTTCCCGGGGATTGTCGTTGACGGCCGTGTCCGTAAGGTCTCCAGAACCCCGGAGCTTGTTGTTGACGTCCGTATCCGTAAGGTTTCCAGCATTCCGGGGAGTGTCGTTACCGGCCGTATCCGCAAAGTCTCCCGCTTCCCGGGGCTTATTGTTACCGGCCGCTGCCGCACATTTTCTCTCGAGCCAGTTTTTGTTCAGCCATCCGACATTTTCTTCCTTCACATACAGTAAGCTCTTATCATTTACGCAGAAGGATGCGCGGCAGCTTCCCGGATCCCGCTTAAACAGCCAGTTGATCGCATCGGCATGCGTCGGCTCCTCAATTTTATTATAGGGCAGGTCTTCCATGGAAAAGCAGAGCTTTCCATGGATCTCATAATAGGTCAACATACGCATTTCCTCCGAATCTCTCTTGTTGTGTTATACCATAAAGTTCTTCATCCTCCCCAGCATCTCCAGATCATTTTCCAGATATACCGATGCGGCAAGGTTTTCATCATATTCCATACAGCTTCCTTTATCCGGGCATAATGGCAGGATGACGGCCTCGGAGAGGCGGGAAAGTGTAAGGTTTTTCGCAAATTGCTTTCTGTATTCCGCCTCCAGCACCTGCAGGATATCCCGAGAGTTTTCGAGGCAGCAGACAGAAAATTCATATAGTGCCTCTCTGCTGCAGCCGGTGAGGCGGGGATTTGCATAGGGCAGGATCATATTTATCGACGGCTGGAGTCCTGCCACCTTCATCTCACTCCTGCGGACTGTATCGCCTCCGATAAAGGGATAAAGCGTAGATTCCACGAACCACTGCCTAAGATTAGGCATGGAATAAATGCTTTCCACCGGAAGCCGGAACATCTGCATCAGGTCTCTGCCGTAACCGGAGATGACGCCCACAACTACCTTTTTTACCGTGATCCCGTCTGCCCTAAGACGCGGAGCCAGAGCCTGAAGGCGGTCTGCCTTGTGTACGAGGTCATCGACAAGGATGACCGGACGGTCAAAGGAGCGTATCGTCCTGATCTGGCTTTCTAACGGCGAATAATAAGGGAACGGCTCGATGGAATAGCTGTTCAGATCGGGCTCATAGACCCTATCCGTATGGAGCGTTTTTGTCACCGTGTTGGGGATCACCTTGCCTCTAAGGATCTTTCCGAAGGGCACGCACATATTGTCACCCAGCCGTCTTGGGGTTACCGGTTCCCGGGGAACCTCGTTCAGGGCCGTGATCCGATCCACCAGCCGATGATGCATCACGCCGGAGGAAAGAGATAATACCAGATTTCCCGGATACAGCTTAGTCATTGCGACCTGCAGCCTCTTGTGGTTTCTCTCGATGGCCTCTAATACGGCCGGACTGCTGGCAAAGGGCTCCTTGATGGTGGTCTCCAGGTTATGGAGGAGCAGAAGCGGCTCGTGCATATCGGTCATGTAGATCGTTCTTCTCTCGCTGTCCTCCACGCCCTCCGGCCGGAGAAAGCCCTGCCGCTCCAAGGCAAAGATCGTTTCCTTTGATGTGATCCCGCGTTCCGCTACATAAAGGGCAAAGCTGCTGTTTTTCTCCAGTGACTGGGTGATGACCTCCGTAAGCAAAAGCTGGGCGGAATCTCTTATGGCCTCGCCGTCATGGATTCTTGTTTCACTGACAAAGATCCCCGTGATCAGGAGCATCTCCCGACTTGTCCTTCTCCGGACAGCATTGGCCAGATCCATATTCCGTAAAACCGTGTAGAGTTCTTCCGCCTTCAGCTCTCTGTAGCTTGCAAAGCCGGCCGGGCGGTCTCCTTCTGCCGCATTCTTAAGGATGATAAGCTGCTCATCACCTCTTGATATCCCGGACAGGATCGCCTCTGCATCCGGATTCCGGTATAGAACGGTGTCCGCCAGCATGTCTGTCGTTTCTTTATCGCTTCCGGATTTATTTTCAAAGGAGATCGCCTTTGCCCGCAGGATCGGTTTATATTCCGGTTCTCTCAGATACAGGCCCTTGTGGTATATATATTCCTGCACCACTGGATCGATGAGATTGGAGATATCCCGGTGATGATCGATATTTTCACGTATTTTCGTGGAGCTGATGTCCTCCATCTCCGGGGGAAGCTCCAATTCCTCCACTTTTCCTGTGACGCAATCATAAATCTCTCCCGGCCGGGCATCACCGGCGCGGCGGAAGATCAGATGATTAAAGCCGTGTATGGAATTTTCTGTCGGTACTTTTTTATAGGAGCTGGCATTATGGATCACGTCGGAGCCTACTACTATGTATACATCCTGTTCGGGAAAAATATCCCTGAGTTTTTTTAAGTCTGCCGGATTTGCAATGTTGATCGGAATATCATCCGGGAACAGGTGGACATAAAATTCATCTGCCATGGACATATTTACGATCTGTCGGCGCACCAGATGGGGCTGTGTCTTTTTTGACCATGAAAATTCATCGATGGCCAGAAATACGGTATATCCCAGCTCACGAATCCGCCTTGCGATTTCCTTGTGGGACAGGGTAAAGGGATCGAAGGTACCCGGGAAAAAGGCGACCTTGTCCCGTCCCTTCATACCGATATTTCCGCCAAACAGCTGATAATGGGACATGAACCGGTTGATGTGGGCCAATGTGGCCGCACGATAATACAGGCTCAGCTCGCCTCCCTTATTTTCGTTTAGCAGGAACAAAAGCTTCTTGGAGCACAGAGAAAACAGGTCGTTCTTATCCTCCTCGGACATTTTTTCCGATCCGAAGATATACTGGCCGATCACAAGCATTGCCTCCTGCCGCACCTGTTCTCTGTAGTTGGCAAGGCAGCTTAAAATAAGGCCGAGAAGGCGGATCTTCCGCTCCTTTGCGATTCCTTTTCCTTCCTTGAAGCGCACAGGATATCTGGAATAGCATTCTAAAAGGACTCCCAGCGTATCTAATGCAACAGATACGATCTTTTCATTTCCATTCGCCAGAAGAATGTGAAGGCGTTCGATCAGGTCATCCAGCTGTTCCGGCGGCAGCCATAAGGCAAATTCGCCGAGATATTCCGGAATGTATTTGGAAAACTCATATTCTCCCACCTCGAGGCCCTTTAAGAGCTCTACGGCGATCTCGTTGGCCTGATCGGTCGACAAAAGGTGCCCCAATCGGAGCAATGCTTTTCCTGCATCATGCCGGACTCCCACATGCTCGCTGACCTTGATCAGGTTGGAGAGATGGGCACAGATATGGAGTATGTTTTCCCTTCTGCCATGATCCACCTGATCTGCCAGAAGCTTGATATTGACTGCCTTTAAGATCCACGGTGTTGCCGATTTCAGGTTCTCTAAGAAGATATCTCCGATCACGTCGCTCTTATACAGGATCTCCCGCTGCTCACTCGTATCCAGACGAAGATTCGTATAGATCCGGTATTGTAAAAACAGCATGGTCATGTTTTCGGGCCGCATGGTTCTGGCGGCATCACACACGAGCTGATAGCAGTTGCTCTCCGGCTTTACGGCAGCAGTCAGGACTTTTAAGGCGCGCACCGCTGCGACCCGGACTTTATTTTCCGGATAATCCAGATGACCGACGGCAAATCGGATCAGGCAGTCCAGACGCCCGTTTCTTTCATAAAGCTCCTCCGGCAGGGAGAATACGGCATCCAGAAGCACAAATGTGGAGTCCTCGTTCAGTCCGTGTCTGCCGTCAAACCATTTCATAAAGACATCCAGCATTTCCTCCCGCACTCTTTCCTCACTGTGCTCTGTCATCGACAGCAGCACATACTTTAAAGAGCTCTGGATCCTGCGTTTCTGCTGCATGGTCAGTCTGTAATCCGGGCAGATGATCTTTTCCAGTGCCTCCGCCCATAGCGTCAGGGCCGTCCTGTCATCCTGATCTGCCATGTCTGCGGGAATCTCTTTTCTGTATCCGGCATTGAAGTCTGCGAACATTTTTCCGATCAGCGCAGCAGACTGTCTTCTGATATCACCTTCCCGGTTTACAAGGAGCTCGTACAAAAATGCGATGGTCTGTTCCTTCTGTTTATGATTTAAGTGGATGGAATATTCATTAAAAATGTTCAGGTACGCCCGGACATTTTTCCAGTCCTTTTCGCTGCGTGCCGCCTCCAGTATATTGCCGAATTGTCTTTCTGTTCCCAAACGGTGCATGACATCGATATTGTGTTCGATGGCAAAAAAGGTAAAGGAGGTCACGATCTGGTTGCTGTTTTGCAGGACAATATCCTTTTTGGGGGCCGGCTTTGCGGGGGCTCCGTTTAGATCCACATCGACCCCCAGTGAGATCATGTAGCGTTCAAATTCATACAGTCTGGCATATACGACCCGATAGCGGTTCCGCTTTGCCTCATCCACGTTATCAAGCTTTGAGAGGATCACGTCAAAGGAATCCTTCAGACTGTATATTTTTGTCAGCTCTCTCCCGTCCTCTCCGCGCATCTGTTTTACCCGAAAGTCTGCATAGATCAGGACAAGGGATTCTACGGTGATGTTGTCAAGCTCCAGATCCCATGTGGAGTGGTTGGCTGCAATATGGCCGATTCCTTCCATGTGATGTTCGCTAAACCATTGGTTTGTATAGTAATAGTGGAGATAGGGAACACGTTCATTGGGCTTGCAGCCGAACTTTCCGAGGTCGTGTCCTGCTGCCGCCCCGGAGGCGAGAGCGAGGTCAATGGGGACACCGGCCTTATAAAGCCCGCGGGCCACGGTCATTGCGACATAGTGTACCCCTGCGATGTGGCTTAAGGTTTCAAAGGGCGTTGCCTCCCGGTTTAACCGCATCATTTCGTATATATATTGGTCTCTGAATTCTCGGATGAAGTGGCTGTACTCGGCCGCCCGGTCGAAGCTCATATATTCATTTTCCTGCAGCAGCTCGAAGTCATCAAAGGGATCAAAGGGAAGGGCCTTTCTTTCCTCGTCAAAGAAAAACTGGAGCAGCCTCAGATAAAAGAAAGCGCCTGCTGTATATGCTGCAGCGGATTTTGAAAATTCCGGATCCGGATAGAGTATGTGCGTCACAAATTTATAAGTAAAGGAGATCCAGCCTTCCTCCGGCTCCCCGGAGAGAGCCCACAGCTCCGGCCTGCAGAGATCTAAGATCTGAAGGCAGGTAAAGCGGTTCTGCACAGGAAATATCTCCTCCAGCGTTTCCTCCCATTTGTCGCGGACAAAAATATCCTGCATAGTGCGGCGGCTGATCCCGGCACTTTTCAAAAATTCCCGGTCGAATACTCTGGCTGATAATTCCGTCGCCAGATGACGTGCATGTCTGCTTCTCATAGTGAATCACCTCTGCTTCGTGGATATGGAATAGCTATAGTATAAGCAAAAAATTATTCGCTTTCAAGTGGGATTAGTTTTCACGGAATTTCGACATGAATTTTCTTGACAGCATAGTGCTGTTTTGTTATTATAATAATAACTATTATCGTTATTAATAATATGCTTGGAACGGAGGACATGCGGATTGAAAATGCTAAAATACAGCCGCCAAAGAGAATCTATTAAAAACTGCCTGAAAAATCGCACAGATCACCCTACTGCCGATGCCCTGTATCTTTCTATCCGCCAAGAATACCCAAACATCAGCCTTGGAACTGTTTATCGAAATCTTAAACTGTTATGTGATCTGGGCGAAATAATGAAATTTTCCTGTGGAGATGGTTCTGAACACTTTGATTATACAACAGACCCACATTACCATTTTATCTGTAAAACCTGCGGTGCCGTTATCGACCTTCCGCAGAACATGGTCTGGGACACCTCGGAGCTCTTAAAGGGTTCCATTCCCGGAAGGGCAGATTCCCACTCTGTTTTCTTTTATGGGGAATGCGAGAACTGCCTGAAGGCTAAGGCTGCCAACTGATTTTGATTTTTGATAAATTATTATTGACAAGCAGCAAGTTATGTGGTATCTTAATATCAGTAACAATTACTATTATTAAAATCTAAAAAACAATCAAATATATCTTTAGAAAAGGAGAAAAAGACTATGAAGAAATTTGTATGCACAGTATGTGGTTATGTTCATGAAGGTGACTCTGCTCCGGAGAAATGTCCGGTATGTAATGCACCGGCATCCAAGTTCATCGAGCAGAAAGAGGATATGGCTTGGGCAGCTGAGCATGTTGTAGGCGTTGCTCAGGGTGTCAGCGAAGATATCCTTGAAGATTTAAGAGCAAACTATGAAGGTGAATGTAAGGAAGTTGGTATGTATCTTGCAATGGCAAGAGTTGCTCACAGAGAGGGTTATCCGGAGATTGGTCTTTACTGGGAGAAGGCTGCTTACGAAGAAGCTGAGCACGCTGCAAAATTTGCTGAGCTCCTCGGCGAAGTAGTAACAGACAGCACAAAGAAAAACCTCGAAATGAGAGTAGAGGCTGAGAACGGCGCTACAGCAGGAAAGACAGATCTTGCTAAGAGAGCAAAAGCTGCAAATCTTGATGCGATCCATGATACAGTTCATGAGATGGCTCGTGACGAGGCTAGACACGGCAAGGCATTTGCAGGTCTTCTTAAGAGATATTTTGGCTAATTATCGCTCATATTATAACTTGTATTAAAACTTGTTTCCTCAATTAAGGAGTGCCGCTTACAGGAATGGGATCATTTTGAACCCGTTCCCGGAGCGGCACTTCTTTCATTATTTTCAGCTTTGTTTATTCTTTTTCCACCATTTTTCTTGCCTCTGCAAGAGATACTCCTTTTTCTTTTGCAATGCGGGCAAGATCCTCGTATTCTAATTTGCTTCTTGTCACGCCGTATCCGGTGGAAATTTTTTCATGTACTGTTCCATAAGCCGTGTTCCGTTCCTCCAGCTTTCTTTTAAGAGTAAATCTGCGGCTCACATGCTCTCGTACTCCAAGGGTGGTCGTATGGCAGAACAGAAGCTTTGTCATGGCAGCTTCGTCCTCCATCCTGCAAATGCAATTTAAAAGTATTCCCGGTCTGTTCTTTTTCATTCCTACCGGAATCGTGTAGACCTCCAGTGCTCCAGCTTCAAACAGGCGCTCCTGGGCAAAGCCGATCTCCTCTGCGGTCATATCATCCAGATTGCAGGCAAGCTCTACGATCTCGTCTCCGGTTTCTGCCGTTTCGCCTAAAAATGCTCTCACACAGTTAGCACGTTCAAAATCCTTCTTTCCCATTCCATATCCGATCTTGGATGTAGCCATTACAGGCATCTCGCGAAATTCCTTAACAAAATGCTTCAGTAAGGCAGCTCCTGTCGGAGTACAAAGCTCTCCCTTTACCTGAGTGCTGTAGGCGGGTACGCCCTGCAAAATATGTGCGGTTGCCGGGGCCGGTACCGGAAGGATTCCATGGGCGCAATGAACATGACCGCTGCCCACATGAACCGGAGATGCAAGCACCTGATCTGCACCGATTTCATGCATCAAAAGGCAGACACCTGCAATATCCGCAACTGCGTCCATAGTGCCGACTTCATGAAAGTGGATCTGATCTACCGGCTTTCCATGGGCATTGGACTCGGCCGCTGCGATCAGGCCATATACATGTTCCATATCATGCTTGACTTCATCCGGAAGCTTAAGTCCGGAAATAATAGAAGAAATGTCCGCCATGCCGGAGTGATGGTGGTGGCCATGGCCGTGACTATGATCGTGGTCATGGTCGTGGTCTCCATGGCTGTGCTCATAATCGTGGTCCCCGTGACAATGTTCATGGTCATAGTCTTCATGGCTATGCTCATGATCGTGAACATGCTCGTGCAGCTCGGCAGCAGTATGGCCGGCCTCATGGCAGTGCTCGTGGTCGTGATCTCCATGGCAATGCTCATGATCGTGGTCTCCGTGACTGTGCTCATGAGCATGCTCGTGGTCATGGACATCGTGGCTTTCTTCTTCCTCTCCATCTACAGTCACGGCCATGTGGGCTCCTGTGATTCCGCATTTAACTGCGGGCTCTGCCTCAACGCGGACATTTTTAAGACCCAACTCATTCATTTTTTTCAGGAATCCCTCTTTGTCCGGGCATATTTCATAAAGAGCTGCCATGAGCATATCTCCTGCTGCTCCCATACTGCAATCAAGATAGATCGTCTTCATATTTTTTCTCCTTTTTCCGGGTTATCCCCTGAGATGATTGATCATACTGGCCAGATATCCGGCCCCAAATCCATTGTCAATATTGACCACGCTGATCCCGCTGGCGCAGGAATTCAGCATGGATAAAAGTGCTGAAAGTCCATGAAAAGAAGCTCCGTATCCGACGCTGGTGGGGACGGCGATCACCGGGCAATCCGCCAGACCGCCGATCACGCTTGCCAGCGCTCCCTCCATTCCTGCGATGGCAATGATCACGCGGGCATTCATAATCGAATCCATGTGGGCAACCAGCCTGTGAAGACCGGCCACTCCGACATCATAGAGGCGATCCACATGGTTTCCCAGCGCTTCCGCTGTCAGCGCCGCCTCCTCTGCTACAGGAATATCACTGGTTCCGCCTGTAGCGACTACGATGGTGCCCACTCCGTCTTTTTCCGGAAAGTCACCGCAGATCCCGATTCCGGCTTCCTTAAAATATCGAAAGCCTCCGCCATCCGGGTAAAGCCTTAAAAGGCCGTTTCGAACCTCCTCTGCCTTCTTTTCATCCACTCTTGTCATCAGGATCACCGGCTGCTGACGTTTTTTCATTGCCTCCACGATCCCTACAATCTGTTCCGGTGTCTTCCCGGCTCCGTATATTACCTCAGCTGCCCCCTGACGAAGCTTTCTGTGGGTATCCAGCTTTGCAAAGCCCAGGTCATCAAATCCAGCCTCTGTAAACGGCTCTTTCTTTAATTCCAGAACCGCCTGATCTACAGAAAGCTCTCCGGCAGCGACCTTAGACAGCATACTGCGAATATCTTCCATATCTGTGATCTCCTTGTTTTAATCAGAAAAAGCCATGAAAAGAAAGCCCCGCCTGCGGCGACAGCTGTTCCCTTCATGGCAACCCTTACTCTTTTATTCTATTACCGTATTCTTCAATGTCCCGATATCTTCTATAATACATTCTACCACGTCACCCGGCTTCATAAACCGCGGCGGATCAAAGCCCATGCCAACACCTGCAGGTGTTCCGGTTGCGATGATCGTTCCTGCCTTTAAGGTCATTCCGCGGCTCAGCTCACAGATCACCTCCGCGATGCCATGGATGAATAATTCTGTGTTGGAGTTCTGACGCAGCTCTCCGTTTACCTTAGACTGGATTGCCAGTCTTGGGGGAAAGTCGATGCTGTCTGCCGTTACGATCCACGGGCCCAGAGGCGTAAAGCCCTCTAAGCTTTTTCCGAAATACCACTGACCGTGTCCGGTCTGCACATCTCTGGCGCTTACGTCATTCATGATCGTATATCCGAAAATATAATCCTGCACATCTTTTTCGGAAACGTTTTTAGCATCCTTTTTGAGGATAACTGCAAGCTCTGCTTCATAATCCAGCTGACTCGTCATGTCCTGATGGGCCGGTATCCCCTCTAACGGAGCCGTTGCACGGTTCACGCGCTTTGAGAAATATACCGCCTGCACCGGCTTGGAAAATGCCTCTTTTTTAAAGCGGGCAGATTCCTTTGCATGCTCCATATAGTTGATGCCGAGACAGATGATATCCTGCTCCGGTACCGGTATCGGAGCGAGGAGCCGGATCTCCTCCAACGGGGCCGCATTTGCCACCTCATAAGGCGGCAGCCCGGAGATATGCTCCAGTAACTCCATCTCCGACGGGCTGATCTCACTGATCACGTCCTTCATTGTCCGGTAATCCATATCGGCCGCGGAGAGAGGATATACAAACGTTTCTTCCCGGTTAAGTACGCCTACGAGTTCTTTCTTGTCTATCTCATACGTTAGTAATTTCATAAGCCGTCTACCTCATCTGGGAGCTTAGCGGATCCGCTCCGGGAATCCGATCTTTTTCTGTACTTTTCTAAGTGTCTTGTTGGAGAAGTAGGACGCCTTTTCTGCATTCTCCTTGATCACTCTGTCGATGTAATCCTTATTTTTGCTGTAATCTGCGAAACGATCCTGAAGCGGCTTAAGAGCACTGACAACAGCTTCTCCGACTGCCAGCTTAAAGTCACCATAGCCCTTGCCGTCAAATTCTTTTTCAACCTCTGCCGGTGTTTTTCCGGTGCAGGCGCTGTAGATATCGATAAGGTTCTTTACGCCCGGCTGCTCATCTCTGTAGAGGATCGTTCCTTCGGAGTCTGTTACTGCACGTTTGCATTTTCTGATGATGGTATCCGGATCATCCATAAGATAAATACTGCCGTTCGGATTTTCATCCGATTTTGACATCTTCTTTGACGGATCCTGTAAGCTCATGATCTTTGCACCGGATTTTCCGATATAAGCCTCCGGGATCGTAAATACATCGCCGTAGATGTTATTGAAACGGGTGGCGATATCTCTTGTGATCTCAAGATGCTGCATCTGGTCGATTCCCACCGGTACCACATCGGCCTGATATAATAAGATATCTGCCGCCATCAGAACCGGATAGGTAAACAGACCGGCATTGATATTATCCGCATGCTTTGCCGCCTTATCCTTAAACTGTGTCATACGGTTCAGCTCTCCCATGTAGGTAAAGCAGTTCAGGATCCATGCCAGCTCCGCATGTCCGGATACATGAGACTGATAATAGATACAATTCTTATCCGGATCAAGTCCTGCTGCAATATAGAGCGTTAAAAGTGTTCTTGCACGCTTTCTCAGTTCTGCCGGATCCTGCCGTACCGTAATGGAATGCATATCCACAACGCTGAAAAATGTCTGATAGTCATCTGAGATCGTAACCCAGTTTTTTAAAGCTCCCAAGTAGTTTCCGAGGGTCAGATTACCGGTAGCCTGCATTCCGCTAAATAAAATCTTCTTTCCGTCAAGCATTTTATTATCTCCTTTCAGTGCATGCACTGTGATTTCATATCAAACGAAACAATTCCACTTTATTATAGTACAATTTCAGCGGTGGCACAAGGCATATTTCATTTGACCGATATTAGGCTTTTTGCAGCTTTTATACCGCTCCCAAAATTTTTTCGGCGTTTTTTACCGCTTCTTCGGTTGGCGGCTTAACCTCCTTTAACGTATACGGGATCCCGAGGGATTCCCATTTATATATCCCTAACGTATGATAGGGGAGTATTTCCACCTTTTTTACGTTGGAAAGTGTATCCAAAAAAGCACGAAGCCGGAAAAGCTCCTCCTCCGTGTCGTTCACCCCTGGGACGAGGACATGACGGATCCATACCGGTTTTCCGATCTCATCCAAAAAGCGGGCAAATTCAAGGATATTGTCATTCGGGTGGCCGGTAAGTGTACGATGCTTCTCCGGATCGATATGCTTAATATCCAGCATTACCAGATCTGTGTTTTCCATAAGTGCCATGAGTCTTGAAAGATACGCTTCCTCTCTTTGAAACGGCTGTCCTGCTGTATCAAGCACTGTGTTTACGCCTTGCTTCTTTGCAAGACGGAAAAGCTCTGTAACAAAGTCCAACTGTAAGAGGGGTTCACCGCCGCTGACGGTGATCCCCCCTTCTTTTCCCCAATAGCTTTTGTAGCGGAGCGCCTGACGAAGCAGATCCTCCGGTGTCCGCTCATCCACAAGCAACGGCTTATTCTGCCCGGAAGAACAGGAAACCGTGTCCGGACAAGCTTTGGATACTCCTGCCAGACTCCATGTATCCGGATTGTGGCAGTATCTGCACCGCATGCGGCAGCCCTGAAGAAAGATCACGAACCGCACGCCGGGGCCATCTACAGATCCAAAGCTGTCGATAGAGTGAATGTAGCCTGTTGTTTCCATATAATTGTTTTCCTTTCTACCGGAGCCTGCTTCTTATTTTACATCGTCTCGTGGCAGGTTCTGGCGATCACATCCAGCTGCTGCTCTCTTGTCAGATCAATAAATTTCACTGCATAGCCGGAAACACGGATCGTAAAGTTTGCATACTCCGGCTTCTCGGGATGCTCCATAGCATCCTTAAGCTTATCAAGCCCAAATACATTAACATTTAAGTGATGTGCCCCCTGATCAAAGTAGCCGTCGAGGACATGGACAAGATTATTCTTTCTTTCGTCTTCGGAATGTCCGAGAGCACCCGGAGCGATTGTCTCTGTGTTGGAGATTCCGTCAAGTGCATATTCATACGGAAGCTTCGCAACGGAGTTTAATGCAGCCAGGAGTCCGTTCTGCTCGGCCCCATAGGACGGAGCAGCTCCCGGAGCAAATGGGGTGAAGGCGGCACGTCCATCCGGGAGAGCGCCTGTTGCCCTGCCGTATACCACATTTGAGGTGATCGTAAGGATGGAGGTGGTCGGCTCTGAATTTCTGTAGGTATGGTATTTCTTTACCTTCTTTAAAAATGCCTTTAACAGCCATACTGCAATATCATCCGCACGGTCATCATCATTTCCGTAGCGTGGGAAATCTCCCTCTGTTACGAAGCCGGAAGCCATTCCGTTCTCATCACGAAGGACTTTTACCTTTGCATACTTGATCGCAGAAAGGGAATCGACTACATGAGAGAAGCCTGCAATACCGGTTGCGAAGGTACGCCGTACATCCGTGTCAATGAGAGCCATCTCGGCTGCCTCATAGTAATATTTATCGTGCATGTACTGGATCAGGTTCAGGATATTAACATAAAGCCCTGCGAGCCAATCCATCATCAGATCATATTTATGCATAACCTCATCATAATCGAGGTATTCGGAAGTGATCGGTGTGTATTCCGGGCCGACCTGCATCGGCTTTCCGTTCTTATCGGTATATTTTTCATCCTTACCGCCGTTGATGGCGTAAAGCAGGCACTTTGCCAGATTTGCACGGGCACCGAAGAACTGCATTTCCTTTCCTGTCTGGGTTGCAGAAACACAGCAGCAGATGCTGTAATCATCTCCCCATACCGGACGCATCACGTCATCATTTTCATACTGGATGGAGGAGGTGTCCACAGAGATCTTTGCCGCGTACTTTTTAAAGTTCTCCGGGAGTCTTGAAGAATAAAGCACAGTCAGGTTCGGCTCCGGGGATGGCCCCATGTTCTCTAAGGTATGAAGGAAGCGGTAGTCTGTCTTTGTGACCATGTGGCGCCCATCCTGTCCGAGACCTGCAACCTCAAGTGTCGCCCATACCGGATCTCCGGAGAAAAGCTGGTTGTAGGACGGGATCCGGGCAAATTTTACCATACGGAATTTCATGGTCATGTGATCGATCAATTCCTGTGCTTTTTCCTCTGTGAGCACGCCTTCCTCAAGATCGCGGTTTAAATAAATATCAATAAATGTGGAAATACGTCCTACGCTCATAGCCGCGCCGTTCTGGGTCTTAACCGCAGCAAGATAGCCAAAGTAGAGCCACTGGATCGCCTCTTTTGCATTCACGGCGGGAGCGGAAATGTCGTATCCATAGATCTTAGCCATCTCCTTCATTCCCTTTAACGCCCGGATCTGGTCTGAGATTTCCTCCCTCTGGCGGATGATATCATCATACATGGCTCCGTTTCCGCAAAGGCTCAGATCCTTCTTTTTCTCCTCGATCAGGAAATCGATGCCGTAGAGCGCCACGCGGCGGTAATCGCCGACGATCCTTCCGCGGCCGTAGGTGTCCGGAAGTCCTGTCACGATATGGCAATGGCGGGCAGCCTTCATTTCCGGAGTATAGGCATCAAAAACTGCCTGATTATGTGTTTTATGGTATTCGGTAAAGATCTTATGGAATTTTTCATTCACCTTATATCCGTAGGTTTCAGCGGCTTCCTCTGCCATCTTGATGCCACCGTAGGGCATAAAGGCACGCTTTAACGGCTTGTCTGTCTGGAGACCGACGATCGTTTCGAGCTCCTTTAAGCCTTCATCAATGTAGCCTGGGCCGTAGGAGGTCAAACCGGAGACGATCTCCGTCTCACACTCTAATACGCCGCCCTTTTTCCTTTCCTCGGCCTGAAGCTCCTGAAGACGTCCCCACAATTTTTCTGTCGCAGCAGTCGGTGCCGCGAGGAATTCCTCTGCTCCATCATACTGTGTATAGTTATTCTGGATGAATTCGCGGACATTGACTTCATCCGTCCATTTTGTCCCTTTAAATCCCCTCCAGGCTTTTTTGAAAACATCATCCATTCCGTTTAAGATATTCTTTTCACTCATCTTTTTTTCCTCCCCAGTGTTTTCTAAGTCACAGCGGGACGTTTAAAACGCCTGAAGGCTAAAAATGAGCAAAAAAACAGCCCACTGCCTGCGCTTTGACTGCCCAGACGGTCGGCTTCCTTCGATCATACTTCACGTGGTTCTCCACTTATCCGTCAGTCGTATGATCGGTATGCATTTTTATATATACCAGAGGTTGCGGGAGATGTCAAGAGCAATTCGGCATCCAAGGAGCAAAAGACCTTTTGGCACCGATATCATAATTTTCTTGTATCATTGGACTTTTCCCGCTATAATAGAAAGAAAGTGACTGTGAAGGTGCTGAACAGTTACAAAAAAGGCGATCTCAGGAAAGGAAAGCGTTATGGAAAAAATCGCAAGTTTTACCGTCAATCATTTAAAGCTTATCCCGGGTGTTTACGTATCCAGACGTGACACAGCCGGAGATACCCGTGTCACGACCTTCGATCTCCGCATGACCCGGCCCAATCACGAGCCTGTCATGAACACGGCCGAGATCCACACGATCGAGCATCTGGGCGCCACCTTCTTAAGAAACCACCGCGTGTATAAGGATCGTGTCCTCTATTTTGGCCCGATGGGCTGCCGAACAGGCTTTTATCTTCTCCTGATCGGCGATTATGAATCTGCCGACATCGTGCCGCTGCTTCAGCAGATGTTTGTCTTTATCCGCGACTTTGAAGGCCCCGTACCTGGAGCTGCGGCAAAGGACTGTGGAAACTATCTCGATATGAACCTGCCGATGGCAAAATATCTGGCCGGGAAATATCTTGATGAGGTATTGGAGAATATTCAGGAAGAACAGCTGATCTATCCGGAATAATCCTTTCCGAATCAGGCATCTGCCTTGCAAGCTGATTGTAAAAGCAGATGCCTGTTTTGCTGTCCTACGGCTGCTCGTTCCCCGTCTGGCCCCTCTCCAGCGCCAAAAGCTTTTCTTTTATCGCCAGACCTCCGGCATAGCCCACCAGCTTCCCGTTTGATCCGACTACGCGGTGACAGGGGATGATGATAGCGATCGGGTTTTTATTATTTGCCATCCCGACTGCGCGGCATGCCTTTTCATCTCCGACTGCGGCAGCAATTTCTTTGTAGCTGCGCGTTTCTCCCCATGGGATCTCTCTTAATGCATTCCAGACCTTTTTCTGAAATTCAGTTCCCTGCGGATCGAGGGGCAGATCAAATTCCTTTCGCTTACCCTCGAAATATTCCATAAGCTGTGACATCACCCGATCAGATAACGCGGTTCTCGCCTCACCCATAGCTTTATCCGGAGGAAGTACACGTCCAAACCGAACGCCGGTCACCTTTTCTTCCTTACACCATATCGTCAGCTCACCCACCGGAGTTTCATACGTATAATATCCGTCGGTCTTTTTTCCCTCCAGTATGGTTATACTTCTCGGAGCCACAGTAAGCTCTGTCTGATCCTTTAATGCCATGCCGCTTCCTCCTTTTCTCAGATTGTTTTCTATCCTGTCGGACGTATCGCAGATCTTATGCCAGCTCTGTCCCTTTTGCAGATGCGGAAGTCCGAAAACATGAGGCTCCCAGTGCATGTTATAGAGCACATAAAAGGAATCTCCCTCGCCTCCGTCCTCCCGTGATCCGTATGGACCCCAGTACAGTACGCCGAGCTGGCGGCGGAAGGGATCAAATTCCGGACGCCATGCATACTCCCCATGATAGGACATATCCGGGCGTCCGCAGGATTTATGATCCAGAAATAGGGGTTCTCTGTCCCAATGGAAAACGGAATTGGCTTTTCGGAAGGCAATGAGTCTTTTCACAAATTCAAGCACATCTCTGTTTGCTTTTGCCATGCTCCAGTCTACCCAGCCGATCTCGTTATCCTGACAATAGGCATTATTATTTCCGCCCTGAGAATTTCCAAATTCATCCCCTGCCAGAATAAGCGGAGTTCCCTGACTCAAAAACAGCATGAGGAATGCATTGCACAGCTGCTTTTTCCTCAGCTCCTTTATCTTTTTTTTCTTCGTCGGGCCTTCTTCTCCGCAATTCCATGAAAAGTTATGGTCACTGCCGTCCTTATTGTCTTCATGATTTTCTTCATTGTGTTTTCTGTCATAAGAAACCATGTCCATCATGGTCATACCGTTCGTATTGGCCATATAGTTGACCACAGCATGCTCCGGCGGATTATTTTTGAGCCGAAATGCCACACTGCTCAGCATCCCCTCATCGCCCTTTAAGAATCGTCTCATGTCTGTCTGAAACTGATCGTTATACTCAGCGAGGTGCTTATCCCGTAACGTAAGCTTATCCTTTGAAGGCTCATGATATGCCGCCTGTCCTTCAAAGCCGGAAATGCCGCTCCAGCTCTCTGCAAACAGCTTTGTCCCTTTTAAGAAGGGATCTTTGGCGATTGCCGCTAACGGTGGAAATCCGGATAAACGAAAGCCGTCAATATGATACTCCGCGACCCAGAATCGCAGGACATCCAGAACCATTCCCACAGCCTCTTTTCCCGTAAAATACAGCTCTATGATACACTCCATAGATTCCTTATGGAGCGCCCTGACCAGCTCCTTCAGCTCGTTTTCCGGCTTTTTTCTTCCGGAACCGTAGGAGGACTTGACTGCATACAGGAAGGACGGGCCATACCCCCAGTAGTTAAGGAGGCCTGTCGGCTCCGGATTTTTGATCTCCCTTGCTTCGGGCGGCATTCCCCCGCTTCGGAGCACCTCATCAAATTCTGTGATGGGCATAAGCTCTGCCGATGTCACGCCAAGGGATTTCATATAGGGTATTTTTTCTTTTACCCCGGCAAAGGTTCCTTTTGCCCGCACACCGGAGGATTGGCTTCTTGTAAAGCCGCGGACATGCAGACGATATAGGATCGTATCCGAATACGGGATCTTTGGCCTTCTGTCCTCTCGCCAGTCAAAGTCCTCTGACATAAAACGGGCTCGTTCCGTTTCTGCCATTCTTGAAATATCTCCCCAGCTCTCTCGCCCTGTGAGGATTCTCGCACAAGGATCGGCCATCCACCTGCCATCTAAGAGGAAACCATACTCCAGCTCTTTAAGCTCACTCTCCCGAAGACCATACCTTCTAAGGTCTGACCCGGAAATTGTCATCCCCCATACATCTCCGATCCTATCTTCTTCCTTAAAGTCTATGACAGCCGCTGCCTTCTTCTCCCCCGGGCGGTAAAAAAGAAGGCTCAGCTTCTCCCCCTCTGCCTGCACCAGAATTCTGGCCTCTCTCTCCAATAAAGTAACTCCTAACGGCCAAAGGAGCTGCTGCCTGCTCTTTTTCTCTGTCATGTCATCCCTCCGCACTCTGCTCCGCTTTGTTGTCATATTCTGCTGCCTTGCTCCGGCGGCTCTTTGTCGCTCCGATGATCCTTTGTCGTTCCGGCGGCTCCCCGGTTCCTTATTTTGCCGCTGCTATTTTTTCTGCCAGCTCATTCAGATACATCCAGCGATCCATTTTTTCTTCTAACAGTGTTTCTGTCCTCGTCTTCTCCTCCATCAGCTTATTGAGCTTGCCATAATCGGTTGCCGATGCCTCGATCTGCTTTTCCAGATCGGCGATCTGCTCCTCGCAGGCTGCAATATCATCCTCGATCGTATCCCATTCCTTCTGCTCCTTGTAGCTAAATCTGAGCTTCTTCTCTCTGGGCTTTTCAGTCTTTGGGGAAACGAGGGCGTCTTCCGCCAAGTCTGCACGCTGAGCTTCCTTTTTCTTTATTCCTGATGCAGCTCCTGCCGTCTGATTCTCCTGTTCCATTTCCTTCTTAGCCTGATAATCGGTAAAACCACCCTCATACTGACGAAGGACTCCGTTTCCTTCAAACGCAAAGATCCGATTCACGACACGGTCAAGGAAATACCGGTCATGGGATACCGTAATCACGATTCCCTGAAAGCTGTCCAGATAATCCTCGAGGATCATTAATGTCCGGATATCCAAGTCATTTGTCGGCTCATCTAAGATCAGGACATTCGGTGCAGACATTAATATCTTTAACAGGTACAGTCTCCGTCTCTCACCGCCGGAAAGCTTCTCGATCACGGTATACTGCACAGAGGGCGGGAAAAGGAAGCGTTCCAGCATCTGAGACGCACTGATGCTTCCATCCTTTGTCTTCACATATTCTGCCACGTTCCGGATGTAGTCGATCACCCGGCAGCTGGTATCCATATCCTCATTTTCCTGTGAAAAATATCCGATTTTTACAGTCTGACCGATCTCCACCGTTCCGGAATCCGGCTTCTCCCAACCGGCTATGATCTTCATTAGCGTGGACTTTCCGCTTCCGTTGGGGCCGATATACCCGATCCGGTCATTTTTCAAAAAGAAATAGGTATAATCCCGGATCAGCACCTTGTTTCCATAGGCTTTGCAGATATCTGACAGCTCCACGGTCGTTCTTCCCAGACGGCTGGAAATGGATTCCATCTCTACATGTTCTTCCTCCACCGGCCCCTTTGCATCCCGAAGTGCCTCATATCGCATGATGCGGCCCTTTTGTTTTGTGGATCTTGCCCTTGCTCCGCGCTTCATCCATTCCAGCTCGACCCGGAGGATCGACTGGCGTTTCCGCTCAGAAGCCTTTTCCATATCCATACGCTCCGCCTTCAGCTCCAGAAAGCCTTCATAATTGGCCTGATAGCTGTAAAGCTTTCCGTTGTCCAGTTCAACGATCCGATTGGTCACACTATCCAAAAAGTACCTATCGTGTGTGATCATCAGAAGCGCTCCTTTAAATCTCTTTAGATAATCCTCCAGCCAGTCGGCCATTTCACTATCCAGATGGTTTGTCGGCTCATCCAAGATCAGAAGCTGTGCCGTTGATAAAAGCACGGAAGCCAGCGCCACCCGCTTTTTTTGTCCTCCCGACAGGTGATCGACGACCTCTGTGTGGTCGGATATTCCAAGCTTATTCAGCATGGCCTTTGCCTGACTTTCCAGATCCCACACATGCTCATGTCCCTCATTCTCCCTGAGAATGCTTTCCAGCACGGTTTCTCCGCTTTTGAATACCGGGTTCTGGGGCAGATACCGGATATCCAGATTTCTCCCCCTTATGATCATTCCCTGATCCGGTTCCTCAAGTCCCGCTACCATTTTTAAAAGCGTAGATTTACCGGTGCCGTTTATGCCGATCAGTCCGATCTTATCTCCTTCGTTAATAGAGAAGTCTGTATCATTAAATAATAATCGTTCTGTATATGATTTTGTTAAGTGTTCTGCTGTTACCAGATTCATTTCCATGTCAGCCTTTCCAATTTAGTCTTTAAGTGTAAGCTCTACCGGGCAGTGATCACTTCCCATGATGTCTGTGTGGATATCCGCACCGGCCAGCCTGTCCTTCAGGCACTCGGAAACGCAGAAGTAGTCGATCCGCCACCCGGCATTTTTTGCCCGGGCAGAAAAACGGTAAGACCACCACGAATATACACCCTCCTTGTCCGGGTAAAAGTACCGGTAGGTATCAATAAAGCCCGCATCCAGAAGCTCTGTAAACTTTTCTCTTTCCTCATCCGTAAAACCGGCATTCTTCCGGTTCGTCTTCGGATTTTTCAGATCGATCTCTGTATGTGCGACGTTAAGATCGCCGCAGAATATTACCGGCTTTGTTTCCTCCAGCTTTTTCAGATAAGTCCGGAACGCATCCTCCCACTCCATTCGATACGGCAGGCGTTTCAGACCATCCTGAGAGTTCGGCGTATAACAGGTAACTACATAGTAATCTCCAAGCTCCGCCGTGATCACCCGGCCCTCATGGTCATGTTCCTCGATCCCCAGCCCGTAGGTGACTGAAATCGGCTTCTCCTTTGTAAACATTGCAGTTCCTGAATACCCTTTTTTCTCTGCATAATTCCAATATTGAAAATATCCCGGCAGATCTATTGCTGCCTGTCCCTCCTGCAGCTTACTCTCCTGAATGCAGAAGATATCTGCGTCTGTCTCCTTCACATATTCCAGAAATCCCTTTCCCAGACAGGCTCTCAGTCCATTGACATTCCAGGATATCATTTTTTTCATAGTTGGATGCTCCTTCCTTTTCCGATAACATACTTCAGCTTCAGTATACCATTTTTCCAAAAATCTTAAAAGAATAAATATATAGAACTTCTTCCTATTTCATTTTCATTGGATACATGTTAAGATGATTTTATCTCAGTCGGAGACCTAACTCCAACTGAGACAAATCTGCTGTTATTCACTACCTAAAAGAGATGGGAGTCTTCTCGACTGAGATAAATATCAAAGGAGCGTGAATTTATGACGATGCACAACAATGCAAAAAAAGGAGAGATCGCAGAGCGGATCGTTCTTGTGGGAGATCCGAACCGTGCAAAGCACATTGCCGAAACATATCTGGAAAATGCGATTCTGGTAAACGATGTAAGATGTGCCTACTGCTACACCGGATTCTATGAGGGTGTCCGTATCTCTGTAATGGCCGTAGGCATGGGAGGGCCCTCCATGCTGATCTACGCCACTGAGCTCTGCCGCGATTACGGCTGCAAGATCCTCGTCCGTGCCGGTACCTCCGGCGGCTATCGGGACGATATGAAGAATTATGACATTGTACTTTCTCAGGCTGTGAGCACTACCAGCGGGATCAACGACAATATGTTCAACGGACATTTCTCACCTGTTGCTGATTTTGGACTTTTGAGTACCGCAAAGCGCTTTGCGGATGAAAAAAATCTGGTCACATTTGTTGGCGGAACCGTATGTAATGACCGCCTTTACCGGGATGAAACCTATAAATCTAAAATGTGGAAGCAATACGGAATGCTCTGCTCCGAGCAGGAAGGAACCGCATTTTATACTGCCGCCGCCCAGTTTGGCTGCCGTGCATTAATGATGGTTGGGATCACCACCGGAATCCGCTATGATGACGCCGGAAATGAGATTTTTGTCAGCCTGCCGGATCGGAAGCCTGCCCAGACTATGGATGATCTGCTGCAGCTGGCTTTAAAAACAGCAGCCCACGCCGACTGGAAAAATTTGTAATAAAATAATGTAAAAAAATATCTCCAGCCCAATCGTTGCGGCTGGAGATAAAACATTTTTATTTTTCTGCCATCATATCAAGTCCTGTCATTGCCAGTACCTTAACTGCGGCTGTAAGAGCACGTCTTCCTGCTTCACCGCCTGATGCAGCAGCGAAGGCAGCGGTGTGCGTTCCAAGTCCCTCTCCTACTCCGATATAGAACTGAGCAGCCGGAAGGGCATGAGTTACATTTCCTACGTCAGTAGAACCGATTCCCTGGGTGAGATCACGCGGAATATAATGTTCTCCGATAAAGTCCATATTTTTCTCTACTGCCTTGACAAGTCTTCTGTCATTACGCACATCCTTGATCAGGTAGCCATCCTGTTTGATCTCTACTTCTACTCCGGCGCACATAGCTGCACCCTTAGCACAGCGGTCGATCACCTCGATCACATGCTCTAAGTAGTCTGCATCCAGTGAACGGATGTTGAATCTGCATACTGCTCTTTCCGGAACAATATTGACAGCGGTTCCGCCCTCTAAAACGATGCCATGGACTCTTGTGTAATCCTTAAAATGGAGTCTCTGAGCATCAACTGCATGGAACATCTGCATAACGCCATTTAACGCACTGGCGCCTATCCACGGGCAGGCTGCGGTATGAGCCGGTTTTCCGCTAAAGGTATATGTCTTGTTCACACAGGCAAAGGCGATATCGTCCGGCATGGACATATCGCTGGGATGCATGATAAGAGCCATATCTACGCCCTCAAAGATCCCCTCGTCCAGCATCGTGATCTTTCCGCTTCCGTTTTCTTCCGCCGGTGTTCCAAGAACCTTAAGAGTTCCGCCGATTCCGTACTTTTCCATAATTTCCTTTAAGATCACACCTGCTCCTGCTCCGCTTGTACCGATCAGGTTATGTCCGCATGCATGTCCGATCTCCGGAAGTGCATCATATTCGCACATGAATGCAAAGGTAATTCCCGGCTTACCGCTCTTATACTCTGCAACAAATGCTGTGTCCAGAGATCCGGCTCCCCGCTGTACATCAAATCCATGCTTTTCCAGCAAGCTGCATAACTGATCCTGAGCAAGCTTTTCATGATAAGCAAGCTCCGGGTGAGCGAAAATACATGCACTGACTGCCTCAAATTCCTCTCTGTGAGCCTCTGCAAGTGCCTCCAGCTCGTGCTTTACCTGTGTAAGATCCATCACAATACCCTCCTGTTAATTTTATAGATATCTGGTTCAAAAGCCCCCCGATTTTGATGCCTGCGGATTGCTTGCTGCGCACTTCCACAATCCTATCCAATATTCGCATATCGTGGGATTATCATCCCACTTTTATGCTCATATCGGGGCGGGTACCAAGGTCTTTCACCCACCTATGAGCAAGCTCATGTGGGTTTAGACCTTTTGACCCTAGCATCATTATATTCACTATATGGCTTTTAATCAAGAAAAATCTGTATGTTTTCACGAAAAATGCTCAGGAATTTATATACTTTTCACAAACGCCTCAAAAATGTCTGGCTATTATTCATCAGATTTGATACAATAAAAAGAAAAAGTGATTTTTTGATGCGTTCAGTGAAATCACATACAGGAGGAATCGAAATGGTAACTTTATTTAAAAATGCCAACGTGGTGGACGTGGTTAATGAAACCGTTATCTCCGGCGGCGCAGTCCTTGTTGAGGACGGCATCATCAAAGAAGTAGGGGCCAATATCTCTGCCCCGGAGGGAGCCGACGTAGTGGATCTTGGCGGAAAGACTATGATCCCCGGACTTTTCAACTGCCATGTACATATGTGCTCAGATGCCGGAACAGGGGTTTCTGAAACAATTTCTGATGCCGCTATTACCATCCGCGCCATCAAAAATCTGACAACTCTCCTGAACTCCGGTGTTACCTATATTCGTGACGCAGGCGCTACAAACTATATTGATATCGATATCCATAACGCCCAGCAGAAGGGTGAGGTCGTGGCTCCGGAAATGCAGACATCAGGCCGCTGTATCTGTATGACCGGCGGACACGGTTATGATACCGGACGTGAAGCTGACGGCCCGGATGAATGCAGAAAGGCTGCCAGAGAGCAGTTAAGGGCCGGTGCTAACTGGATCAAGCTCATGGCTACCGGCGGTGTTATGACAAAAGGTGTTGAGCCCGGTTCCCCACAGCTCACGGAGGAGGAACTTCGTGCCGCAATCGAAGAAGCCCACAAAGCTGGGGCTAAAACCTTTTCTCATGCTCAGGGCATGACCGGAATCAAAAATGTACTCCGTGCCGGTATTGATTCCATTGAACACGGCTTCTTTATGGATGACTGGTGCTTCGATTTTATGAAAGAGCATAATGTATTCTTTGTTCCCACATTGGCAGCTCCCTACTGGATCAAGTATTACGGAACAGATGCCGGAATCCCGGATTTCATGGTCAAAAAGGTAGAAAAGACGATCGAAGCGCATCAGGATACCTTCCGCCGCGCCCACAAAGCAGGCGTAAAGATTGCCCTTGGTACCGATGCCGGTACTCCGTTTAACAAATATGACATGACCGGCTTCGAGGCGGTTCTTATGGTTGAAAACGGAATGACACCGATGGAAGCGATCCAGTGCGGTACGATCAACGCCGCTGAGCTTTTAAGCGTTCAGGGTACCCACGGCTCCATCACTCCCGGCAAAAAGGCCAACTTTGCGATCTTTGAAAAGGATCCGTTAAAGGATATCCACGCACTCCTTGACTGCTCCATGACTGTTCTCAACGGTAAGGTGGTATTTGAACGCAGATAAGCAAGTAGCGAAGCGGATTGCGAATGTCCGCTTTACCGTAAATAAGCTTTAATCAACCTCGGATCGGATAATGCTCTGCAGGGAGCTATATCCGGTCCGATTTTTTGAGAAAAAGTCGAACGGAGCACACCAAAAGCCAGATCGCAGCAGAAACCGGCTTGGAACTGCGGGCGGTTCGGGAAATTCTGAAACGATTTGAACAGGCATAACAGAAAGAAAGACCTTGAGTTCATTATAAACTCTTGGTCTTTCTTTTTTTGGGGGGACTATTCTTTTTTCACAGCCCCTTCCCTTCATAGATCGTAAAATTGTTTTTGAGGATTCTTTTAATATTTTCTTGCAAGAGAAACTTCTAACTTATTCTGTAAAAAGCCTATCACCAGAGATACAATCCAGTAAATCAACATCACAGCTATGTAACATTCCATGAATTTGAAGGATGCCGCCGCCATCTGCTGTGATACATACATCATATCTGTTACTCCGATGGTAATGGCTAATGCAGTTCCTTTTATGACATCAATCAGATTGTTTGACAAGGTTGGAACTGCTATTCTTGCTGCCTGGGGTACAAGAATTCGAATACTTGTCTGAAGCTTCGTCATACCGATTGACCGGGCTGCTTCTAACTGACCTTTATCGACAGACTCTAAAGCTCCGCGGATACCTTCCGCCATATATGCCGCTGTATTCAGACTAACTCCAATTATCATTGCCTGATATCCCGTCATCTTATGCAGAAAAGGAATGTATCTTGATATACCAAAATACAGTAAAAATAATTGAGCTACCAACGGTGTGCCTCTGAAGAAGGATATATACACTGCAAACAGCGCATCTAATATCTTAACCTTATAAAAACGAATTAAGGCTATCACGACACCGACCAGAACCGCAAGCACATAAGATGTTAATGCCATCTGCAATGTAAAGCCCAGGCTATCCAACAATTTCGGCAATATAGAAGTTGCATATTTGATATCCATTCCCTGCAGCATTTTAATTCTCCTTTAGCTCTTACTGAGTGTCAGCTTCGATTGGCTGAGTTAAATCTCTCTTTAACCATTTCTCAGAGATTTCAGCAAGAGTTCCGTCTTCTCTCATTTCGTTTAATGTATCGTTTACTTCTTTACAAAGAGCTTCGCCATCTGCATCCTTACGGAACGGATAAGCGTTTTTAGATACGGTTAAAGCCGGTCCACCGACTACTAACTTATCGTTTAAGCCCATCTCATCCAGTGCGATTAAGCCCTCTGCCTCGTTACATACGCAGTAATCGATACGGGACATCTCTACATCCAGGTAGTTGTTCTTTCCGCTTGCACTTGAGTATGGTACTAACTCAATCTCATGGTTTGTATCGTATGCTTCCAGGATATCAATCTCGATTGCAGCTGCACCAACACCTACTTTTTTACCCTTTAAGTCCTCTAAGGTCTTTAAGGAATCATCATCTTTTCTCATAACAAATCTGTAGGTATCATATACATACGGATCTGCGAATAAATATTTCTCTGCTCTTTCCTCTGTCCAGCTGATTGCATTGGCAATGGAATCAACTTCTTTATTATCTAAAAGGCCGAATAAACCTGAGAATTCGATAAATTTAAAATCTAAGTCATAACCAAGTCTATCTGTGATTTCTTTCCAGATATCCACCTCTAATCCTTCTACATCATCGCCTTCTTTAAATCCAAATGGATAGTAAGCACCTGACATAGCGATATTAATGGTTCTCTTTTCTTCTTCGCTCTGTGCGTCCTCTGCTTTAGTCTCTTCTACTTTTGCTTCCTCATTCTTCTCCTCTGCCGGTTTAGACTGGCATCCCATCAATACACTTCCTGCTAATCCTGCTGTCAGCACCATAGCTGCTATTTTCTTAAACATAACTTCCTCCCGAATACTACTATTAATCTTGATTTAAATGGAAGAACTTACTCAGTTCTTCATCGCCTGAATGATTGAAAATCTCCTCAGGACTTCCTTTTGCTTTTATGACACCATCCCGCATATACACAATCGTATCAGCCACATTTTTTGCAAATCGCATCTCGTGTGTCACGACAATCATGGTTTTCTTCTGGGCTGCAAGATTTCTCATAACTGCTAAAACTTCATCGACCCATTCTACATCCAGTGCAGAAGTAGGTTCATCAAAAAGAAGGATCTGCGGATGCACAGCCATTGCACGCGCGATTCCCACTCTTTGCTGCTGTCCTCCGGAAAGTCTGGATGGATATTCGTCTTTTTTATCTAATAATCCAACCTGTTCCAGGAGTTCCAGTGCTTGTTTTTCCGCCTGTGCTTTCGGTACTTTCTGAACGGTTCGAAGTGGTTCCATCACATTCTGCAATGCCGTCATATTTTTGAATAAACAATATGACTGAAATACCATCGCTGTGTGGGATGTTAATTGATAAATCTCCTTTTTCGAAGCTTTTTCAACATCCACTTCGTCATTCTGAATGCGGATTGTTCCTTTGTCAGCTTGTTCTAAAAAGTTAATGCATCGGAGCAGCGTAGACTTACCTGTTCCGGACGGGCCGACAATCGCAACAACCTCCCCCTGTTTTACCTCCAGATCAATTCCCTTCAGCACTTCAAGCGAACCAAATTTTTTGTGAAGATTTTTCACCTGCAAAATTGATTCCATATTACATTCCCCTCAAAAACAATTTTTACTGTCCCTAAAGATAATAGCCGAACTGTACTAAAAAAGCAACTAATTTCTTCTCATAATCAAAGAACTTATGTGAAATTTCACTAAAATAACCTTGACTATCTTCTGAAAATCCCCCATACTTTAAGATAACTCAGAATTATTCTCACCGTTATGTAATAGTTCATATTTATGAAATTGAAAGGAATCTCTATCGCTATGGAAAAGCTGATTTATGTAAACCGAAAAGGAACCAACTGCTACAAATGGGATCCAGCCGAACCGCCCTGTGGAATCACGGATTTTATTCCTCTTACCGTTGCTGATTCTGATTATAAATGCCCGGAATGTGTCCGCACTGCTTTAAAAAATTACATTGAAATGGGTGCTCTCGGCTATGGTGGTCCTTCTGAAGCATACTTTTCTAATTTTATATCCTGGGAAAAACAATATCACAATACGATAATTAATAAAGAATGGATTCGTTTTGCTCCCGGTGTATTAGTCGCTGTTTCCTGGCTTCTAGAGGAACTGTTTCAGCCCAATGATGCCTGCCTTATATTTACACCGGTATACGAACCATTCCACGATATTGCACCCAAATGTGGCCTGCAGCTAGTAACCAGCCAACTGCTGAACACCACCGGAACCTATACCATTGATTTCGCTGATTTTGAACACAAGATACAGGAACGTCATGTAAAAGTGCTTCTTTTCTGCTCTCCTCATAATCCCATTGGACGTGTATGGACAAAAGAGGAACTGGCACAGGTGGTTTCTATCTGTAAAAAATACAATGTGTTTATCATCTCCGATGAGATCCACCATGATATCACTCTGTTTGGTCATGAACACTGTTCCCTGCTTTCTTTTATCGATTATCAGAAACACATAGCTATGCTGACTTCCCCGGCAAAAACCTTCAACCTTGCCGGATTAGATAATTCCTTCATGGTACTGCCGGACAAAAAGGCCCGGGAAATCATCGATATCCGCCAGGATAAAGTGAATATCACTTCCGGAAATATATTGGGTAACTTGGCTGCAGAGACTGCCTATGGACAGGGCCGTGAATGGTTGGAAAACCTTTTCCCAACCATTGAACAGAATTATTTATTTGCTAAAGAACGGCTACTAACAGCTTTTCCTGATTTAGAAATCAGTCCTTTGGAAGGGACCTTTTTAATGTGGGTTGATTTCAAAAACCATGTTCCTTCCGATATTCGTATCCGGGAATATATTACCCGCACCTGCGGTGTACTTGTGAGTGATGGTTACGGTTACGGTGGCGAAGCATTTGCATCCTTTGGCCGAATTAACTTATCCACCTCCATGGAAAATCTGGAAGAGGGTCTTAAGCGAATCATCAATGGATTAAAAAATTCTCAATAATTCCGCATGCATTGGGCATGAACACATTGCGAAAAAGGATTGTGTCATACACTCCCGACACAATCCTTTTTCCTTACACGTCTATATTTCTTACTCCCAATTCCTGAATCAGAATTTCAGAAACTTTTTTTACACTATTTCTGGTAAACCGCACACATTGTTCGGTGTGTTCCGCTTTTGCCAGATCATACTCTCTCGTCAGTACTCTGCAGCATGCAGCATTTTTGCCGGTCATTTCCTTGAACCAGTCATGGAGTTCTTTTGTTCTGTCCATGCACACAACTGCCTTCGGATCCTTTGCTCCGGTTGGCTCTGTACGACCAAGGAATAATCCCAGGGAAATAATTCCACCATTCAGAGCACCGCACATACAGCCTGCTCTTCCGGCCCCGCCACCCATTCCAGACGCCATTGCTATCACTTCTCTCGGTATATCCACTCCAAAATTATCAATGATGGACGCAATCACCGCCTCTGAGCAAAAGAAGCCGCCGCAAAAATATCGTTCCGCATCATCCATGATTTTATTTATGCTGATTTCACTTTTAACCTTCATCGTCTCGTTTTTCTCCTTTTAATTTACCTACTCTCATCCTCTACCCAAAATCTGCTTGGATGATTCGCGTCCTCAGACATCACCGAAAAAAAAGTTATATTACTTATATTACCATGCATCTCTTTGCGAGGCAAACATTTGTTCTGTGTTTTATTAAAATAATTGGCACACCTGACTCATCACTAAAGTAACGAGAATGCGGTGTGCCATTTTTCAAGTCGAACGTCCGCGAAATGCTTCTGTAATTTCGAAAAAGGGAATATGAAACATTTTTCACACTCCCTTTAATTTTTAACCTTAATTTTTCAGGGCCTACTCGCAAACATACGGCATGAGAGCGATGTGTCTTGCTCTCTTGATTGCTACTGTTAAAGCTCTCTGATGCTTTGCACAGTTGCCTGTGATTCTTCTCGGAAGGATTTTTCCTCTCTCAGATACGTATCTCTTTAACTTATTTACGTCCTTGTAATCGATCTCACCGTTCTTCTCGCCACAGAATACGCAAACTTTTTTTCTTCTATGCATACCGCCTCTTCTAACTCTGGTAGAATCAGCCTTATCGCCTTTGTTGAATGCCATTGTTAATTACCTCCTGTCAGATTTAGTTGAATGGAAGTCCTTCGTCCTCGACTCCATCAGGAATATTCATAAATCCATCGCCGATCGCACTGGACGGAGCAGGTCTAGTCCCCTGCTGATAGCTGCTGCCGCCACGGTTTCCACCATAGCTGCCTCCGCCATAATTAGCACCGCCGTCACCGCTCTGGTTCTTGCTGTCAGCGAATTCCTGGTCTTCTACAATAATATCCGTTGTATAGACCTTCTGGCCATCCTTATTTACATAGCTTCCTGTCTGGATCCTTCCGGACACAAGTACACGCATGCCCTGGCGGAAATACTTCTCAGCAAACTCGCCGGCACGGTCAAATGCTACGATGTTGATAAAATCAGCTGTCTGACCCTGATCGCCATCCTGGCTTCTTCTGCCCCTTCTGTCAACAGCAAGCGTATATCTTGCAATTGCCATGGAACGTTCACCCTGAGAATAACGAACCTCCGGATCTCTGGTCAATCTACCCATAAGGATAACTTTATTCATATAATCACACTTTCTTTATTAAGCGTCCTGTCTTACGCAAAGGTAACGGATAACCGTCTCCATAATGCGGATGTGAGCCTCTACCTCGTTCGGGCAGTTGGAATCTCCCTCGAAGTGAATGAAGTAGTAGAATCCCTCTTTCATTTTCTGGATCTCATAAGCAAGCTTCTTCTTGCCCCATTCATCCACATCTGTAACAGTACCGCCGAAACGGGTGATATAACCTTTCACCTTTTCGAGAGCGGCTGTTCTCTCATCATCCTCAAGCTTTGCGCTAAGAACAACTGCTAATTCGTATTTGTTCATAGTTCATTTCCTCCTTGTGGTCTCTGGCCCCCGTTTTTCAGTAACAGGAGCAAGGAATTTATTGTGTCACAGGTATTCATAATAACAGAAATACACTGGAAATGCAAGTCTTTTTTGATGCTTTTCTATTGCTTTAAAACAGTTCCGTCTGCCTTAGTCAATGCTCTGGTATTTTTCTCTACCAGCTTTCTGGTCACCATGACCATGTGTCCGCAGCCCATACATTTTAGCCGGAAATCGGCCCCGACCCGCAGGATCTCCCATTCCTGACTGCCGCATGGATGCGGTTTCTTTAATTTAACGATATCTCCAACCTCATATACCATATTTTGTCCTTTCATGATTCGGTCGTTTCTGTCTGCTGTATCGATCAGATCCCCACGGCATCCCCGAGGATCTCACCAATGGGGCCGCTGATCACCAGATCGGCACGGCTGTCCATAGGCGTCACGGATTTATTGATGAGGACAAGCTTGCTTCCATTATAGTAGTCGATAAGTCCTGCTGCCGGATAGACTGTTAAAGAGGTTCCGCCGATGATCAGCACATCTGCGTTGGATATATAGGCTACAGCCTTTCTCAGGGTCTGCTGATCCAGCCCCTCCTCATAAAGCACTACATCCGGCTTGATCATTCCGCCGCATTCACATCTGGGGATTCCTTCGGAATTCAAGATCGCATCCAGTCCATAGAATCTGCCGCATCTTGTGCAGTGGTTTCTGAGGACGGAGCCGTGAAGCTCCAGAACCTCTTTGCTCCCGGCCTTCTGATGGAGTCCATCGATATTCTGGGTGATGACCGCACGCAGCTTTCCCTCCTGCTCCAGCTTTGCAAGGGCTTTGTGCGCCCGGTTTGGTTCTGCATGAGGAAACAGCATCTTGTCCCTGTAGAAGCGGTAAAATTCCTCCGGCTTTTTCATATAAAAGGTATGGCTTAAGATAGTTTCCGGCGGATAGGCATATTTCTGGTTATAGAGCCCGTCTGTGCTTCTGAAATCCGGGATATGACTCTCTGTAGAGACACCGGCGCCGCCAAAAAATACAATATTATCACTATCCTCCAGCCACATTTTTAACGTATCACGTTCTGACATTTTACGTCCTCCTTTCCGGCATTACAGACCTTATACTACCTCATCCAAAAAAATCCCCCTCAAAGGTTCGATCCATGATCCGTATGGCAGTTCACTTACCTGCTTCGGAAGTGCATAGCCAAAAAGCCATTGTGTAAGCTCCGAGATCGTAAATACTGCCATTTTCCCCTTTGCGATAAACCGGGATTCCTGCACCATCTCCGATCCGGTCTTTGTAAGCTTCCAGAGCCATGCCCCCTGATTCTGAGGAACAAAAAGATCCGTAACCCCGATCTCTATCGTGATCTCCTGCTCCGGACAAGCCTCCGACAGACGGATGTTTTTTATAAACTCCGGCATGCAGACGATCCTGGCCATGATCGCAGGTCTGGAACCGGCAGATGTCCGGTAGCGCTCTCCGGTGTAAAGGTAGCGCAGATTTTTTTCCGCACTCCCCCACTCACTTTCCATCCCGACAAACCAGTCATCCTCGTAGATCAGGCTGCAGGATCCGTTTTCACTTTTTAATTCCTTTTCCATCCGCTCCAGATAAGCAGCATCCCGAACAGCAAACACATCATACTGACGTTTCAGCCAGGCATTCTGCCACTCCGCCAATTCTTCATAGAGTGCTCCTCCCGGGCAGGGAACCTTTTGGATATTCTTATTATAACGAAGGACCCACCGGGGCTGATCAAAGATAAACCGGAAATCATACGGTGTATAAAGCGATTCCCTCGCAGGCATTAAAAATGTAAAGGGCATTCTTTCCTCCTGCATATCCCGCAGCATATTTAAGAGCAGACTCCGCATGTGTCCCTTGTGGCGTTCACTGATCTTTGTGGCCACTGCAACGATATAATCACAGGTCTTTACGTCTCCGCGCATGAAAATGGAGTAAGGATTTCTGTGCAGCATGGAGACGATCTCGCCCTCCTTTTCGCATACAAGAATCCTGTTATCCTTCGTTTTTTCCGTAAAATAATAATCAAGAAACGGCTCTGCATCCTCCGGGAACGCCTCATTCCACAAAGGGATTGCCCGCTTCTTTTCTTCTTGATTTAAATAACGTATCATACTCTTACAGATCCCTCTTATTTTCTTCCGACCACAGCTGCCGGATCCTGAATTTTTTCGCAAAGCCGATCGGATCATACGACATTTTGGCATGTCGCAATCCCTCTAAGCCCATATCATCCTCCCGGTTCACGATCTCAGCCTGAGGAAATTCATGGATCAGAAACAGGCGGTTGATCATCTGATACGCACCGCGGATCTCCGGGTTCGCCTTTTCAATATGAATGATCGCCATCTTTTCCGTTTCGTTATAAGTTCCCATGGAAAAGGCCTCAAGCTGTCCGTCGATATAGATCCCGCCCATTTTCACATGCAGACGGCTGCAATTGTTCAGGATCCTGTGGATCCCTTCCACCTCATAGTCCAGCCGGCTCTCAGACTCCGGTTCCTTGATCCGGCTCCATCGGTCGAGAAAGTTCCATATATCCAGCTTGTCCGAGCAGTGAAGCGTCCTGTATTCATAACGCCCCTCGTATTCCTTTAAGAACGCGTTAATATGGTTTTTCTTTTTTCTCAGCTTCTTTCCTGTAAGCTCCTGAAGTGCCTTTGCATCATAGAGATAATCTCTGGCATCAAAAAGCTCCTCTACGCAGTAGCGGTCTGCCGGAAGCTTCAGATATTCCACAGCCGGCTCGTCTGCCAGATGTATTTCTAATGGAATATGGAGTTCTTCATTAAAATACTGCTCTAATTCTGCCATATAGACCGGCAGATCTTCCATACTGCAGACGGGAAGTGCCGCAAATTTCTTTCCCTCTACCGTCAGAAGCCATAAAACAGCCTTATTATCCCGGATACAGTAGCGGACATCACAGTATACCCCCCAAAGATAGCTATCGAAAATCGTGCTGTCACAGGTTTGGTCATGACGTTTTCCGTAATACGGGGTCAGCTTATCCACACTTTCCGCATCTAACTCACAAAATTCCAGTTTCATGTATTTCCCAACTTTCTATCGTTTTCTCTGCTTTCACTTCATCTCACTTTTTACGCGTTCATTTTATCACACTTTTTATTGTAAGAAAAGGTCAATATGGTGAACGTTTTCTATCGTTTTTCTATTGTTTTCTATTGACATTTCAATGTCTGTGAGTATAATTTAAATTATCGAATATCGCAATATGGAACATGGTTTCGTATTGTGAAACCATCATTGGGAAGACATAATATATTACTGAAGAAATAGGCACTTACTGAAATAAAACCTTAAAGGAGATTGGGATTATGAACGAAGTTTTGCAAAAAATCCAGAAAATTGGAATTGTTCCCGTTGTTGTTCTTGATGACGCAAAAGATGCGGCTCCGCTTGCAAAAGCACTTTGCGATGGCGGGCTTCCGTGTGCAGAGGTTACCTTCCGTACCGCTGCGGCTGAGGAATCTATCCGTATCATGACTAAGGAGTTCCCGCAGATGTTAGTCGGCGCAGGCACTGTTCTCACCACTGAGCAGGTTGACCGTGCAGTTAATGCCGGAGCAAAATTCATCGTAAGCCCGGGTCTTGATCCGGTAGTTGTAAAATATTGTGTTGACAAGGGAATTCCGGTTACACCGGGTACCTGCAACCCGAGCGACGTTGCGATCGCCGTTTCTCTCGGACTTGATGTTGTAAAGTTCTTCCCGGCTGAGCAGGCAGGCGGACTTGGTATGATCAAGGCTATGGCTGCTGCTTATACAAAGATGATGTTTATGCCGACAGGTGGTATCAACGCTAAGAATTTAAACTCCTATCTCGCTTATGACAAGATCCTTGCTTGCGGCGGAAGCTGGATGGTTAAAAAAGATCTGATCGCAGCCGGAGAATTTGACAAGATCCGCGAGATGACAAAAGAGGCTGTTCAGACCATGCTTGGCTTTGAGCTTGCTCATATCGGAATCAACTGCGAAAATGAGGCTGAGGCTGAGAAGACAGCAGATGGCTTTGATGCTCTGTTCGGTTTCACAAAGAAGGTCGGCAACAGCTCCGTATTTGCCGGTACAGCCGTTGAATGTATGAAGAACGGCGGCCGCGGCATTAAGGGACACATTGCAGTAGCCACAAATTCCGTTCTGAGAGCGAAGAATTATCTTGAGATGTTAGGCTACAAGTTTGTTGAGGAAACCGCAAAGTTTAAGGGTGACAAACTGACCGCGATTTATCTGGAAAACGAAATCGGCGGTTTTGCAGTACATCTTGTTCAGAAGTAATCTGTTTCATTATCGAAATATATATTAAGGAGAACTTATCATGGCAAAGAGAATTATTACATTTGGTGAAATCATGCTCCGTCTTGCTCCGGAGGGATACTATCGTTTCGTTCAGGCTTCCTCCTTCGGCGCTACCTACGGCGGCGGCGAGGCAAACGTAGCTGTTTCTCTCGCTAACTACGGAATGGACGCTGCATTCGTTACAAAGCTTCCGAAGCATGAGATCGGACAGGCTGCAGTAAACGAATTAAGAAAATATGGTGTTGATACCTCCTCCATCGCCCGCGGCGGTGATCGTGTCGGCATCTACTTCCTTGAAAAGGGTGCTTCCCAGAGACCCTCCAAGGTCATCTATGACCGTGCTCATTCTGCAATTTCCGAAGCAGCTCCGGAGGATTTTGACTGGGCAAAGATCTTTGCGGGCGCTGACTGGTTCCACTTCACCGGTATTACACCGGCCCTCAATGATACGGTAGCAGGTATCTGCCTTACCGCCTGCAAGAAGGCAAAGGAGCTTGGCCTTACGGTTTCCTGTGACTTAAACTACAGAAACAAGCTCTGGTCCAAAGCAAAAGCCGGCGAGGTGATGGGTGAGCTCTGCAAATATGTGGATGTCTGCATTGCCAATGAAGAAGATGCATCTGATGTATTCGGCATCAAGGCTGCAAACACAGATGTTACAACCGGTACAGTAAACCACGAGGGCTATAAGGATGTTGCAAAACAGCTCGCTGACCGTTTCGGCTTTAAGAAGGTTGCCATCACTCTGCGTGAATCCCTCTCCGCAAACGACAACAACTGGTCCGCTATGTTTTACGATGGAGCAGACTATTTCTTCAGCAAGAAATACAAAATGCATATCGTTGACCGTGTAGGCGGCGGTGACAGCTTTGGCGGCGGTCTGATCTATGCCTGCTTAAACGGATATGATTCCCAGAGCACCATCGAATTTGCAGTTGCAGCTTCCTGCTTAAAGCACTCCATCGAAGGCGACATGAACATGGTATCCGTAGATGAAGTAAACAAGCTGGCAGGCGGAGATGGCTCCGGACGTGTTCAGAGATAAATTTCTTCCCTAATAAACGACTGATTAAACCGATTCCAAAAAGATCCTCCGGGCTGCCAATACGGAGGATCTTTTCTCTTATTATTCCGATTTCTTATTCTGCTGCGGTTCCCGGATCAGGCAATACTGCTTCAGTCCCAGATCCTTTTCAACGATCCCGAATACCTTAAATCCAAAATGAGCATAAAAGGAAACATTTTTCTCATTATGAGTCTCTAAAGAGATCAGCATACGGTGCTCCTCCGCATACCGGATCACCTCATCCATCAGGATTTCTGCGATCCCCCTGTGCTGTGCCTCCGGACTTACTGCAAGATAAATGATATGTAGCCGATTTTCCTGATGAAGCTGTGCTGTCCAGTGAGAATTCAGGTAATCTCTCCCTCTAACAAAATTCCACAGCGTTTTCAGACTTTTATCTTCCTTGATCAGATATTCATCTGTTTTCAGACCGGCCCACGCCTCCGTCAGATAAAACCGGATCGGATCATATTCTTCACTCTCATCGGATACGACCAGAAGTCCGTTCATTTCCGGACTGTCAGAAAAGATCTCACAGTTCTCGTAAAATTCATTTAAGTCACATTCAAATAATTCGGGCATCAGTCGTTTTCTTGTTTCCGGATCCGGAATCAACGTGTGATATAACGGATCCTCCGCAAAACACTCTGTAAGCATTTTCTGAAATCTCGGCAGATCCTCTTTTTGCACCCGATATAATTGATCGCTAACCATAAATATTCTCCTTACATCTCTTTCGCTATTTTCAGGCCATCGATCAGGGTATCCACAGCCTGTATCATATAACGTACATCATCATCAAAGCAGGCCAATGCCTGTGCTTCCATCGTCTGAAGCTGTGTAAGCTCGTCTGAGACATCTCCGATCCCGCACTTTACCTTCTTTTTCAGACTTCGGATCACATCGGAAAGATCCAGATGATGAACGATCCTTCCGGCTCCCCACTGAAGCCGGTCTTTGTCCTGCTTCAGAACGTATTCCGTAAAATAACGGTATACCTCCTCATCAAACTGGAACGCATACTGATTATTATCCACCTGATAAAGTGAATCCAGCGCTTTCTCTGTTTCCTGCCTTTCAAGGCAGCGCACAGCCTCCCCCAGATGCCTCAGATTGCTTTGGGCCGCTTCATGAGGGAATAATACCTCATCATGCCAGTTGAGGCGGACAAAATAATCCTGAGCCTTTTTGAACAGATACAAAAGCCGGCTTTGAAGCTCCTTAGAGGGACATCCCGTTCTGTTCCTCTCTTTAACATGCTCATATACTTCCCCGGCAAGCTCCTCTCCTGCATCCAGACGCTTTAAAAGCTCCTTTATCGCCTCATCATCCTCTTTCCCTGTTACCGGGCGCAGACTGTCACGCAGAGCGCGGAATGTCCTCTGAAGGTTCACAGGGGCAACAGAAAGCCGGTCAAATTCCATTAACAGCAAACCATAGAACTGGTGATGGAAAAGAAATACCGCCTCATCATAGAACTCATCCCTGTCAAATTGAGAGTGATAATGTGTTTCCATAAAGCCTGCACTGCTGAATTCATTTACCATTGAAGGGATCCCGGAGATCGCAATGGAGAAATCATCTGACCAGGTTTCTATCGGAGCGCGCACATGAAAGCCCTCCGGGAACACCTCCTTTACGGAAAGCGGAAGCTTTTCCACAAAGCTTTTCAGGAAGTCCTCATATTCGTAGGTGGAACGGACTGCATCCCAGCGGTTATGGGCATAAGCCGGGAGCTCAAAATTCAGATTTGCGATCACCTTGCCCGGCCAGTCCGGGTGTATCTTAAATACCTGCTGCCATGCTCCGGTCGACCAGTCATACTTGGAGTTTATGATCCCCCATTCTTCTGCCGCCATTGCACAGAAAGCAAGTGTTTTTTTCGGCTTATAGCCGATCTTAAGCAGAGTACGGGCAATTCCCAGCATCATGGCAACAGCACAGTTATCATCCTGAAAGCCATCGAAATAGGAGTCGTAATGAGCACTTAAAAGGATCATCTCCTCAGCTTCACCCGGTATTATCCCCCAGACATTATAGGCTTCTGCATTTTCCCGTACCTTAGAGCTGGCATCAAAGGACACCGTAAGCCTCTCGCTCTCTCTGAGAGCCTCCTTTAGGATCAGGGCATCATTTCTGGACATGGAAAAGGCCGGGGCATCGCTCGGGCCTGCAATATCCTGTGCATTGAGTGCTTTTCCGTCGATCTCTCCGTAGCCATTGTTCTGAACGGCGATCACGGCAGCCGCACCCTTTAAATGGGCCTGATAGACCGGAAAATTTATCCACCATTCCTCTCTCTGGTTAATGTCCACCATGACAAGGCAGCCGGTCACATCCCGGTTTTCATAATCCTGCTCTCCGCCTCTGCCGACATAGACCAATGGGAATTCCTGAAAGCCCTCCGTAACAAACTGGGTCTGGTAGGCGCCAAGCTGAAATTCCCACAGCTTTCCGTCCCCGGCCCGGTATCGAAGCACCGCCTTTTCAAACTCCCATGAATCCAGACAGATCCGATCCTTTCTGACACCCGAAAGCCCGATGGAAATCATCTCCTTCTTCAGCATTTCTCCTGTTGCAAGCTCTGCGGCAGAGCCTGCTGTCCGGAATCCCAGCGCCGGGTTACTCTTTATTTCCTCCATACGCTTCGCCAGACTGTAGGAATAGGGTACATCGATCGCCTTCAGAAATTCCTTTTGCATTCTTTTCTCGTCATCTTCCATTCTCGTCCTGACCTCTCTTTTGTTCTGTCATTCTCCTGAATCCGGCCTGTTCTCTTTTAATACAGAAGGTGCCCGCAAATGCGGACACCCATTCTTGTTAGTAAAAACAGAGGATCGGAATATTCTTGTATACATTCTCATAAACTGTCTTCGCTGCATTAAGAGGCATATTGATACAGCCATGAGAACCATTCGTCTTATAGATCGTCCCTCCGAATTTTCCGCGCCAGGTGGCATCATGGAGGCCGATGCCTCCGTTAAATGGCATCCAGTATGAAACCGGGCTTTCATAGGAGTAAGATCCGTCTGCCAGCTTCGGCCCTCTGAGGATACGGTTTCTCTCTTTATAATATAAGGTATACAGTCCTTCCGGTGTTGTATAGTTCTTTGACACATTTCCCGTCACGATCGGGGTGTTCACGATACATTCACCATCTTTATACATGTAAAGCTTCTGTTCTCCCATATCGATCTCGACATACGTATTTCCAAAATCGTAGCCGTTCCGGCTTGCGGCCGTCTGGGAGTAAGCCGGCTCTCTTGTCTGGCTGCTGCAGTTATTGATCATGTTTTTAAGAGCCACCAGCTCCTCCTGCTGGTTGATCTGCCACCCATAATTCCCATTGATCGTAACTTCTCTGCCGGATGTGCTTTTATAAACGTGGGGCTTTCCATAAGTATCATATTTGTCTGCCAGACTTTTTATGTAGGCAGCTGCTTTTTGCTCGTCGATCGCCATTCCGGTCCCGGTTCCTCCGTTGATCCATTTTGCGATCTCGGTTCCTGCCAGCAGCTCCTTTTGATCCCCAAAGGTATACGTTATTGTTACATCCTTAAAGCGGTTCATATTGGAACACAGGCGGTTTAATTCCTCATTATCTGACTTTACGGAAACCTGCTTATAGCATCCGGTATCTGCCAGAGAAACAAGAGACGTGCGGTTGTCTAATGCGTTTCTGACGGTCTCCTTCAGTCTGTCCATATCGATCTCGGTTCCCTGCACCTCCGGGATAATCGAAAAGTCCTTTCCCTCCTCGTAGGCAGAGATGTATGCATCGGTTGTCGGAGTCCCGTTTTTTACGCAGGAAAGCTCGGAGAGGATGGCATCAAGACGTCCTTCATCGTATACCATTTTTGCATCGACCTGATATTTGTTGTCGATTCCCGGGCCATTTTCGCGTCCGCGTGCATTCTGATCTGTAAGGACTGCGCCGATATCTCCTGTAACCTGCATTTCCAGTCCGATATCCGTATCACGGATCGTTTCTTTATTGCCATTTTTATCCCGAAGCTTCAGGGTATAGTTTCCATTAAAAAAACCTTCCATGTAGGATTTGGCATCCTGTGGCGTCATCCCGGATACAGGGATCCCATTGATAACCGTACCTGGTACAAGCCGATTAACATCATCCTTTGCCGAAGCGATGGCTGAAACAGGAACCAGCCAAACTGCGAGAGCGGCAGCTGTTCCGGCGATCATGAGCTTTTTCCATATTTTTATCATTTATTTCCACCCGTTTCCGGCTCTGTGGTCTTTGGAGCCTGTTTTCTTGTGATCGGAAGCTGCAGATTGATATTGAAAGGATTAACGACAACTCCCTTCGCTTCTGCCACTAAGATCGACGGGATCTTCGCAGCCTCTACAACAACTCCCTTCAGCTTATTATCTTTGTTAAAACGGCTGAACTCCAGAGCATCTGTAAAGATCGGCTGGTAGGCATCACCGTTTGTCTGCTTTAAAAGCGGAACCCCGTTCTTATCATCAAAGGCAACAATGAATTTACCCTTGCTGTAGTGTGCCAAGATCTCCTCCTGCATCTCCTTCAGCTCATCTGAGAGCTGGGTCTCCTCTGTGATCTTCATCCTGCGGATCTCCTGCATAAAATAAACCGCAGTCAGATAAAGCTCCGGATTCTCTACCCATGGCTGCCCGTTCGGCATGTTCTGTCCGGGCTTTCTGACCATCTCCGACAACTGGAGCTTATATTCTCCCGGCATATATCCGTTGAGTACCACACAGTTGACACCCATAGTGAACAGGTTGGCATAGAAATTTAAAAACTGCTTATTGTCGACCCGCACAATCTGAAGCGGGATCTTCTGATCGATAAATCTCTGTCCCTCCCGCTTAACGTCTTCTTCTTTTTCATACATAAGAACTTCATCGTCAAATGTCTCCGGATCACATATTACAAACGGAAGCTTTGTGCATAAGGAGATCAGTGTATAGAGCTCTTTTGAACTGCTTAAGGTCTTCATTGCAGTTGCTTTCTCCAGAGTCATGTTGTTCTTATTATCCTGTGCCATAATTCTTGTTTTCCCTTCTATTTCCTCAAATTAGTTATTCCTATCTCGGATCCGATCTCTATCCGTCAAGCGGATATTCGCAATCCGCTTCGCTACTTGCTCATAACCGAATACATACGCCCATTATAGCCTCTGCACTATTCTATGTCAAGAAAACTTGCATACCCGGGACACCGGAATATATCGCTTTTTTCCGAGCTTTTATCGGACTTTCATTGATTTTTTTTATCATTAAGTCTATAATTATCACAGCAAAATCTATACAATAGAAAAGGGGAGTGATTTTTACGGGTGTAATTGAGACCCTGATTATTACAACCACTCTGGCAGGTGTCGTCGGTACCGGACTAGGAGGCATTATCGGTGCATTATTGCAAAAAGACTCCAACCAGACAGTCAGCCTGCTTTTAAGCTTTGCGGGAGGTGTTATGCTCAGTGTTGTCTGCTTTGATCTGATCACAGAGGCGATCAAGACACAGGCAGACATTCTGATTATCATCCTTTCCACTGCTGCAGGGGTAATAATTATATTCTTTCTGAATTATCTCATCGACCGGGGAACAAACCCGGAGGTTCCGCACATCGACGCATCTCACCCAAAAACAGCAGATGACCTCGATGAGCTGATCCATAGTGACCACCTTGAACAGCACTATGCCAAAAAAGACAACAAGCTTGCACTTTTTGTTGCGGGTATTGTTATGGCCAGTGCCATTGCACTTCATAATGTACCGGAGGGAATGACGATCGGTGCATCCTATGCCAGCAATAACGGCGTGATGGGAAGTGCAGCGCTTATTCTTGCCATTCTTATCGGCCTCCACAATATTCCTGAGGGAATGGCTGTTTCCGTACCGCTTATCAGCGGCGGCATGAGTAAGTCAAAGGCAGTCCTTGTTACAGCGCTTTCCGGAGCACCGACCATCATTGGTGCGCTCCTCGGTTATCTTCTCGGAGATATCGGCAGTCTCGGACTTGCACTGAGTCTCGGTTTTGCCAGCGGAGCCATGCTCTATGTTGTATTCGGTGAGATCCTTCCTCAGGCGATCCTTATGTATCGCAGCAAGCTTCCGGCCTTCTCTACTATAATGGGCATGCTGCTCGGTCTGTTTATCATACATGTGTAGGTTCAGCTTCTTACTTTACACATGAAGATCATTTATCTGTAATCATTACGTGGTGCTGCAAGTAGGTTTTCCTTCCTCTTGCGGCACCTTCCTATAATGCAAAAAAATCTCAGAATCCTAAAATTCAGGATTCTGAGATTTTTATAGAGGCGCGAACCGGATTTGAACCGGTGATCAGGGTGTTGCAGACCCACGCCTTACCGCTTGGCTATCGCGCCATAATATTTTTGATTTAGTGACCCCAACGAGATTCGAACTCGTGTTACCGCCGTGAAAGGGCGATGTCTTAACCGCTTGACCATGGGGTCTAATTTGCATATCTATACTACCACATCTATCTGCCTCTGTCAACCGATTGTAAGACAAAGAAAACTCCCCGAGTAGGACTCGAACCTACGACAGCGCGGTTAACAGCCGCGTGCTCTACCGACTGAGCTATCG
>CAKRPJ010000015.1:0-55009 GCA_934376955.1 uncultured Lachnospiraceae bacterium
GATACAAGCCGGACGGGGCTGTCCTTGAATTCACGAAGGGCCACGGCGATAAATTTGCTTTGGAGACAGATCCGTTTCTGGCTGCATCCGGTGCGGATATTCTGATCACGGATACATGGACTTCGATGGGAGAGGAAGCGGAGAAAGAGGAGAGAAAGAAAATCTTCAAGGACTACCAGATCAACAGGCAGCTCCTCGTAGCCGCCAATGCGGGCGCTATGGTTCAGCACTGTCTCCCGGCATACCGCGGACAGGAGATTACAGAGGAAGTCTTCGAGGAACATGCAGATGAGATCTTCAACGAGGCCGAGAATCGTCTGCACGCGCAGAAGGCCGTCATGGTGAAGCTGATGAAGAAAGACTGATCAGAAAATCAGAAGTCAGAAGATCCCTGTGGGTGCGAGAGTGCTTTTTTATGTAAAGTTTATGAAATTTTAACAGACGTTTCCTATGGAAAGCCTTATCCGCGTGTTATACTATTGGTAGGTTTTTAAAACACAGGAGGCGGGAATTATGGAGATCCATGAACTTTATATACCATCTGGCAGCGGTCTGGCGAATCTCCACTGTGTGGAGTGGATTCCGGACGGTGAGGTAAAAGCCATCGTTCAGATCGCCCACGGAATGATGGAACATGTGGGGAGATATCGTGAATTTGCGGAATTCCTTGCGGGGCACGGGATTTATGTCCTTGGAAACGACCATCTGGGTCACGGAAAAACAGCAGCGGCGGAGGAAGACCGGGGATATTTTGGTGACCATGCAGGCGCTGTCTCCGTGATCCGTGATATGCGCCGTGTGACGGTACACGCCCAAAGAAAATATCCGGGAGCTCCGATCTTTCTTCTGGGACACAGTATGGGGTCATTTTTCGCGAGAAGATATCTTACAGTATACGAGGATGGGATCGACGGAGTGATCCTGCTGGGGACAGGAGCGCCGAAGGACGCTGAAGTCCGGTTCGGATATCTGCTGGCGGATGCTGTCTGTAAGCAGAAGGGAACGAGATACAGGAGCAAAATGCTCTACAACCTCTCCCTCGGAAACTATAACCGGAAATTCAAACCGACAAAAACGCCTTATGACTGGCTGTCCAGAGATGAAAAGAGAGACCGTGCCTTCGGGGAAGACCCGTTGACAGATTTTATTTTCACAGCAGGTGCGTACCGAGATTTCTTTGAGGTGATCTTGAAGACCTCAAAACTGGAAAAAGCAGGAAAAATGCGCACCGACCTCCCAATCCTGATCCTTTCCGGAAGCAAGGATCCGGTGGGAGAGGAGACAAAAGGTGTGCGCCGGGTCTATGACCGCTACGATCAGGCGGGGGCGGAGGATCTCTCCATCGGCTTTTACGAGGGCGCAAGACATGAACTCTTAAACGAACTCAACCGCGAACAGGTATCGGGGGATATTCTGGAGTGGATCGAGGAACACGAAAACAATCATTAATAAGAGGCAGACTGACAGGGCTGACCGGCGCGTCAGTCTGCCCATAAGATCGACATTCACATCGATTCAGTATCTTCACGGCTGCGGGCGAAATACCATCTTTCTAAATATTCTTAACAAAATCTATACGATCAACTCTGGTGAATAATCACCTGTCAAAAACAATTCTGAAAAATCAGCAAAGCAAAAACATCTTGAAAATGTTGGAAAGGAGCATTTTTGTTCAGTAAAATCAACAGTATATGTCTCCATGGCATGGAGGCGAAAAACGTGGCTGTGGAGGCTGATGTAAGTGACGGACTGCCCGGGTATTCTCTGGTGGGATATCTGGCTTCTGAAGTGCGGGAGGCACAGGACAGAGTCAGGACAGCAATCCGGAATCTGAAGCTTTCCCTTCCGCCCAAAAAGGTCACGATCAACCTGTCACCGGCAGATCTCAGAAAGGAAGGAACGGGCTTTGATCTGGCCATCGCAGCGGCGATCTTAGCTGCTTACGGATTTATACCTGAGACGGGCTGTGACAGGAGCGTGCTGGTCGGAGAATTAGGACTGGACGGAAAGGTGAAGGGGATTCCCGGAATTTTATCTCTCACCGAGGCTGCGAAAAGCGCAGGCATGAAGCAGATGTTTTTGCCGCAGGAGAATCTCCGGGAGGCATCCGTGATCGAGGGGATCCGGCTCATCGGGGTAACAGATCTGAAAATGTTTATCGATATTATACAGGGTAAGCTTTCGATACAGCCTTTTCAAAGAAAGCATCCCCGGCAGCGGGAGCTGATCGAAAATCGGTATGGAATGGATTTTTCGGAGATCAACGGTCAGCAGGTCTTAAAACGTGCGGCAGAAGTGGCAGCCTCCGGTATGCACAATATTCTGATGATCGGGCCGGCCGGTTCGGGAAAGACTATGGCAGCCAAGCGTCTTCCGACCATCCTGCCGTCATTGGAATTAGAGGAATGTATCGAGATATCAAAGATATACAGCGTCTGCCATCTGTTAAATGAAAAACAGCCGCTTATCACAGCACGGCCGTTTCGTGCTCCCCACCATTCCGTAACGGTTCAGACCTTGATCGGCGGAGGAAACCGTCCGAGACCGGGCGAGATCTCTCTGGCCACCGGAGGGGTATTGTTTTTAGATGAACTTCCCGAAATGGCGAGAGCCTCTTTGGAGGCACTGCGCCAGCCGTTAGAGGAGCGATGCGTTACCGTATCCAGAGTGATGGGAAGCTATCAATATCCGGCTGATTTTCAGCTGGCAGCGGCTATGAATCCGTGCCGCTGCGGCCATTATCCTGACCGCAGCAGATGTACCTGCACCGATGCCCAGATCCGTGCATATCTGGGGAAGGTTTCACGCCCCCTGCTGGACCGTATCGATATCTGTGTGGAGGCTGCGCCGGTCAGCTATGAGGAGATCAGCTCCTTTGGGGAAAATGAGGATTCAGCCACCATAAGAAAACGGGTCGAGGAGGCCAGAAGGATACAGACAGAGCGGTTTAAGGGATATCCGATCCGCTGCAATGCACAGATGAGCGGCAGTCTGGTAAGAAAATTCTGTATACTGGGAACGGAAGAAGCCACGTTTTTAAAGCACTCCTTTCAGGACTTTAAGCTTTCCGCCCGAATGTACGATAAGATCCTTAAGATCGCAAGAACGACTGCCGATATGGAAGGACGTGAAGCCATCACGATGACAGACCTGAGCGAAGCCATCACATACGTGAGAGTAAGGGAAAAATACTGGAATAACGGATAAAGAGATAACAGACAGGATAACAGAGTGACAATAGATCATGAATCGGAGTGTAATGGGAAAAGCGTATGACAGAAAAGGAATATCTTTATTTTTTAATGAATACAAAAGGACTGGGTGCAGTAGGGCTGCATAAGCTTTATGACCGGTTTGAAAGCTTTCGGGAGAGCTGGATGGCGGGAGAGAAGACCCTTACGGCCTCCGGGATCCTTAAGGAGGCTCAAGTGAAGGCCATTTTGGAAACAAAGAGATCGGAGACAGAGCTCAGGCGGGAATTTGAAGAACTGGAAAAGCGGAAGATCCGTTTTATCACTTTTCAGGATGCGGATTATCCGAAGCGGCTTAAGCCGTTTCGTGACTGCCCGGCGGGGTTATTTGTCAGAGGACGGCTGCCGGAGGATACTGTGCCGTCGGTGGCGATCGTCGGGGCAAGAGGCTGCAGCGAATATGGAAAAGATACGGCAAGAGGGCTTGCAAAGGAACTGGCTGAGCACGGAGTCCAGATCATCAGCGGACTGGCTGTCGGTGTAGACGGAGCAGCCCATACGGGTGCTTTAGAAGCCGGAGAAGGAGGCGGAGGTACATTTGGGATATTAGGCTGTGGGATCAATATCTGTTATCCGAAGGAAAATTTCAGGCTGTTTTCGGAGATGGCAGAAAAGGGAGGCCTGATGACAGAGTTTATTCCGGGTACAAACCCAATCCCGGGAAACTTCATCATGAGAAATAGGATCATAAGCGGGATTTCCGATGCGGTAATCGTCGTGGAGGCAAAAGAAAAAAGCGGTTCCCTCCTGACCGCAGATTATGCTCTCGAACAGGGAAAGGAGGTATTTGCGGTTCCCGGCAGGATCACAGACGGACTCAGTGTGGGCTGTAACCGCCTGCTGCAGATGGGAGCCTCCCTTTGTCTTGGGCCCCGGGAGATACTGGACATTTTTGAAATTAAGTATGAAGAAAAGCCGATTGTTGGTAAAATATCCGAAAAGAGGCTTGCCAAGAATGAAAAATTGGTGTATAGTTGCTTAGATTCGCGGCCCAGACATCTTGAGGAAATTGTTTTAAAATGCGAGCTTCCGGTCAGAGAAGCTATGGAGATCCTCTTGAAGCTGGAGCTGGCCGGAGTCATCCACGGAAACGGGAATCAATATTATTACAGAAAGTTGTGAGGTTATATAATGGCGAATAGTCTTGTTATCGTAGAATCTCCTGCAAAGGTAAAAACAATAAAGAAATTTTTAGGAACAAATTACGAGGTGGATGCTTCGGGCGGACATGTACGCGATCTGCCGAAAAGCCAGCTCGGTATTGATGTAGAGCACGACTATGAGCCAAAATATATTACGATCCGCGGCAAGGGCGATATCCTTGCCAAGCTGAGAAAAGAGGTCAAAAAGGCAGATAAGATCTATCTGGCAACTGACCCTGACCGTGAAGGAGAAGCCATTTCGTGGCATCTGATGAAAGCCCTTAAGCTCGATGAGGTCAAGGATAAAAAGGTTTACAGGATCAGCTTTAATGAAATCACCAAAAATGCCGTCAAGGCTTCGCTAAAGGCTCCGAGAGATATTGATATGGATCTTGTTGATGCCCAGCAGGCACGAAGGATCTTAGACCGTATGGTAGGCTACAGCATCAGCCCGATCCTCTGGGAAAAGGTAAAGAGGGGCTTAAGTGCGGGACGCGTTCAGTCTGTGGCACTGCGGATGATCTGCGACAGGGAGGATGAGATCGCATCGTTTATCCCGGAGGAATACTGGAGTCTGGATGCCCTTTTAAAGCTCCCGGGAGTGAAAAAACCGGCAGCAGCCAAATTCCACAAAACAGCAGACGGAAAAACAGAGATCCGCAGCAGAGAGGAACTGGAAAAGATCGAAGCTTCCCTGGAGGGTCAGAAATATATTGTTTCAGATGTAAAGAGCGGAGAGAGGATGAAAAAGCCGCCGCTTCCGTTTACGACCAGTACGCTGCAGCAGGAGGCCTCCAAGGCGCTGAATTTTTCCACCCAGAAGACCATGCGTCTGGCCCAGCAGCTGTATGAGGGTGTTGATGTAAAGGGACACGGTACCATCGGTCTTATCACATATCTCCGTACAGATTCCACGCGTATTGCGGAAGAAGCAGATGAAACAGCAAGAAAGTTTATTGAAGAACAATACGGAAGCAGGTACGTTCTCAACCGGGATAATGAAAAGAAGGCGGGCGCAAAGATCCAGGATGCCCACGAGGCGATCCGCCCTACTAATATTGAGCTTACTCCGGTGAAGGTCAAGGAATCCCTCTCGAGAGATCAGTTCCGCTTATATCAGCTTATCTGGAAGCGCTTTGCGGCCAGCCGTATGTCGAATGCGGTCTATGAAACCTCATCCGTTAAGATCGATGCAGGCGGAAACGAGTTTACGATGTCTGCGTCAAGGATCAAGTTTGACGGCTTTATGTCTGTATATATGGAGGCGGACGAAAAGGAAGAAAAGAGCCAGAAGCTGGAAGGTCTGCAAAAGGGTGAGGAGTTGGAGCTTTCAGAGCTTTCCGGCGCCCAGCATTTTACGCAGCCGCCTGCCCATTATACCGAAGCCTCTCTTGTCAAGGTCATGGAGGAACAGGGGATCGGTCGTCCGAGCACGTATGCCCCGACGATTACCACAATCCTCGCAAGAAGATATATAACAAAAGAGAATAAAAACTTATACGTTACAGAGCTGGGAGAGGTGGTCAACCGGATCATGAAGCAGTGCTTCCCCAGTATCGTCGATATTACCTTTACGGCCAATCTGGAATATCTTCTGGACAGCGTGGGAGAGGGACATACCGATTGGAAGACCGTCGTTCGGAACTTTTATCCGGATCTTATGGAAGCAGTCAATGAGGCAAAGGCCACACTGGAGACCGTACACATTGCCGATGAAGAATCCGATGAGATCTGTGAGCTCTGCGGAAGGCGGATGGTCATCAAATACGGCCCTCACGGAAAATTCCTTGCCTGCCCCGGCTTTCCGGAATGTAAAAATACAAAGCCATATCTGGAGAAGACCGGTATCCCGTGTCCGAAATGCGGAAAAGAAGTCATTATCAGAAAAACTAAGAAGGGAAGAAAATTCTACGGATGTGAGGGCAATCCGGATTGTGACTTTATGTCGTGGCAAAAGCCATCAAAGGAAAAGTGCCCGGAATGCGGCAGCTACATGGTCGAAAAGGGCAATAAGCTCGTATGTGCCAATGAACACTGCGGCTATGTAAAGAATATACATTAGCGATTCCTGATATATACGGATAAAAAAATGACTGTCACACGGCGGAGTACGGATCCCGCTTTTAGTGACAGTCATTTTTTATACTCATTTATTTTGTGTTTGCGTTTTTTAATGCCTTAAGCTCATCGAATATAACATCGTTGAGGACCTTGATATAAGTTCCCTTCATTCCGGAGGATCTCGACTCGATTACACCGGCACTCTCGAATTTGCGAAGGGCATTTACGATAACAGAGCGTGTGATTCCGACACGGTCTGCGATCTTGCTGGCAACAAGGATTCCTTCATTTCCGTCGAGCTCATCGAAAATATGAGTGATCGCTTCCAGCTCTGAGAAGGAGAGAGTGCTGATCGCAGATTTTACGATCTGTACCTTTCTTGTTTCCTCAGCATTTTCCTCATTAACGGAACGCATCATTTCCAGGCCGACTACGGTAGTGCCGTATTCGCTCAGGATGATATCGTCGATATCGTACTGTTCATCGGACTTATAGATAAATAAGGTTCCGAGACGTTCGCCGGCGATATCGATAGGAGTGATGATCGCCTGATATTTTTTAACATTTTCTACTGCGAAGCCAAGAGTCGCAAGATTCACATTTTCTTTTGTTGAAAGAACACTTAAAAGACGTTCGTTAAGCATTTTATCGATATAACCGCCGACCTTGTCCTCGATCAGCTCATGAATCTCATCGACACCCGGGCAGATGCTCACGCCCAATACTTTTCCCTTCTTGCTGATCACCAGTATATTCGACAGCAAGATCTCGCTCAAGACTTTACAAATGTCATTGAACACAACTTTATGAGAATCGTTATTGTGAAGAAGTTTGTTGATTTTACGGGTTTTATCCAGTAATTCTACGCTCATTATCCGAAAACCTCCTTTTTTTAAAGTATCGTTCTGTAAAAATCTTCTTCCATGGAAATCGTAACACGATATTGAATGAATATCAAGACTTTTCTGGTTAATTAGAAAAAATTTATAATCTTTCCCGGGATTATTTTAAATTCAAATTATTCATTTATTTCTTTAAAATAAATAGAATGTAGCTTTTGACGAAATAATCTTAAATGAAAAAGTCAAGCGGATATTCGCAATCCGCTTCGCTAGTTGCTCATAACCGAATAACTGCTCCGCAGTTTATCAGAAGGAGCTTGCACTCCTCCTGATACAAGCAAGTCCCCACCCACTGCTTATTGCTTTTCGCAATTGAAGCAGGGGACTTACTTGATCCGGTTAAAATACAAAAAAACAAATATTGTACTTGCATGACAGGAAGTCTTGTGATATAGTTAAAAGGCTGATAATATGCACGTCTGCGGATTCTGAGAGTGGTGCGTCCGGGAAAGCTTCGGATGTCTTCAAGGAAGTATGATGCAGGCGGAAGATAAAAACCATTATGGAGGAAAAGAAAATGAGCGTTATTTCAATGAAGCAGCTTCTGGAAGCCGGCGTACATTTCGGTCACCAGACAAGAAGATGGAACCCTAAGATGGCTCCGTACATCTACACAGAGAGAAATGGTATCTATATCATCGATCTTCAGAAGTCCGTTGGCAAGGTTGACGAGGCTTACAAGGCAATCGCAGATATCGCTGCTGAGGGCGGCACCATCCTTTTCGTAGGAACAAAGAAGCAGGCTCAGGACGCAATCAAGACTGAGGCAGAGCGCTGCAACATGTTCTTTGTAAACGAGAGATGGCTTGGCGGAATGCTTACAAACTTCAAGACGATCCAGTCCAGAATTGCAAGACTGAAGGCTATCGAGAAGATGTCTGAGGACGGAACCTTTGATGTACTGCCGAAGAAGGAAGTTATCGCACTTAAGAAAGAGTGGGAGAAGCTTGAAAAGAACCTTGGCGGTATCAAAGAGATGAAGAAGATCCCGGATGCTATCTTTGTAGTAGATCCGAAGAAGGAAAGAATCTGCGTACAGGAAGCTCATACACTGGGAATCCCGCTGATCGGTATCGCTGATACGAACTGCGATCCGGAAGAACTTGATTATGTTATCCCGGGTAACGATGATGCTATCAGAGCCGTTAAGCTGATCGTGTCCAAGATGGCAGATGCTGTTATCGAGGCTAATCAGGGCGAGGCAGAGGCAGCTGAAGAAGTAGTTGCTGATGAGGCTGTAGAGGCTTAATTTGCACCTGAAGTGCGGCCGCGCGCTACCAATTGCCGCGGCCGATATTGATTTTATAAATCGGAGGAAACGAACATGGCAGCAGTAACAGCCGCAATGGTAAAAGAGTTAAGAGAAATGACAGGCGCCGGAATGATGGACTGCAAGAAGGCTCTTGGAGCTACAGATGGCGACATGGACAAGGCAGTTGAGTTCTTACGTGAAAAAGGACTTGCAGGTGCTGAGAAGAAGGCCGGCCGTATCGCAGCTGAGGGTATCGTTGCTACAGATATGTCAGCTGATGAGAAGAAGGCAGTTATCGTAGAGGTTAACGCTGAGACAGACTTCGTTGCTAAGAACGCTAAGTTCCAGGCATACGTTGCTCAGGTTGCAGCTCAGGCTCTTACAACAACAGTTGCAGATATGGATGCATTTATGGAAGAAAAATGGACAGCTGATAACAGCCTTACTGTTAAAGAGGCTCTTTCTTCCCAGATCTCCATTATCGGTGAGAACATGAGCATCCGTCGTTTCAAACAGGTTGCAGAGGAGAACGGTTTTGTATCTTCCTACATCCATGCGGGCGGAAGAATCGGTGTTCTTCTTGATGTTCAGACAGACGTTGTTAACGATGCTGTTAAAGAGATGGCGAAAAACGTATGTATGCAGGTAGCTGCTCTTAATCCGAAGTACACAAATCGCGATGAAGTAAGCGCTGAATACATCGAGCATGAGAAATCCATCCTTATGGCTCAGATCCAGAACGATCCGAAGGAAGCTTCCAAGCCGGAGAAGGTTATTCAGGGTATGATCCAGGGTCGTATCAACAAAGAGATGAAAGAGATCTGTCTGTTAGATCAGGTTTACGTTAAGGCAGAGGACGGAAAGCAGTCCGTAGCTCAGTACGTAGCTCAGGTTGCAAAAGAAAACGGCGCTAAGATCGAAGTTAAGGGATTTGTTCGCTTTGAGACAGGTGAAGGCCTTGAGAAGAAGAACGAAGACTTCGCAGCAGAAGTTGCAGCTCAGATGGGTAAATAATCTGATTCCGATGTATCTTTAATAAAACCAAAAAACTCCCCGTTCAGCCTGAATCCATCGGGCATGAGCGGGGAGTTTTTAGCTTGCTTCGGTTTGATTACGATCAGATAGAAATCCAGCCGAATGCACTTGCAACAGAGCTGATCAGGATGATCGCGGCAAAGATGGGGCAGAGGTACCGGATCATAAAACAGAAAATTGCCTTGCGGCGGAACGGATGTCCGCCTGCGGTTACTTCTTCGGCGATCTTTTCCGTACCGATAACTCTGGATACAAGCAGGCAGGTAGCAATGGCTGCGATCGGCATCATGACAGAATTTGTCAGGAAATCAAAGAAATCTAAAAATTGCATACCGATCACGGTCACATTCGCCAGCGGGCCATAGCCGAGACAGGAAAGGCTTCCAAGGCACAGCATGATAGCAGCCATAACTATGGTTGCTTTTTTTCTGCTCCAATGAAGCTCATCCTCAAAGGTGGAGACTGCACTTTCGGTCAGTGCAATGGAGCTTGTTATTGCAGCAAACAGGACAAGCAGGAAGAAAAGGATGCCGACTGCCGTTCCAAAGCCCATGTTGGCAAATACCTTTGGGATCGTAATAAACATAAGTGACGGGCCGGCCTTCAGCATATTTGGATCACCGCCGGAAAAAGCAAAAACAGCCGGGATGATCATAAGTCCTGCCATGATCGCGATAGCCGTATCGAAAAATTCCACATTTCGGGTAGAATCTTCAATAGAGGTATCTTTTTTCATATAGGAGCCGAAGGTTACAAGAATACCCATGGCGATGGATAGGGAGTAGAACATCTGGCCCATAGCAGATACGACCGTCATCCATGAAAAATTATCAAGATTTGGAACGAGAAAATACTTTACACCGGCCATGGCGCCCGGTCTTGTAACGGAATAGACGGCAATAATGACGGAGAGCACAACAAGGATCGGCATCATAAATTTCGATACACGTTCTATTCCGTTGCGGACACCGGCATAGATGATCCCGATGGTAGCCAGCGTAAAAATTACAAAACAGATCTCCGTGGACAGTCCGTCAGAGATGAATGCGGTAAAGTATTCATCAAATGCCAGCAGATGGCCGTGTCCGAGGATGTACTCCGCAAGGTACTTAATGACCCAGCCGCCGATCACTGAGTAATACGGAACGATCAGGATCGGGATGATCGCATTGATCCAGCCGCCGAAAGACAGCCATTTTGATTTTCCGAAGGATTCATAGGCGCCTACGGGACTCTTTTTTGTCATTCGGCCAAGGGAGGTTTCAGCCATGATCATTGCATAGCCGAAGGTCAGCGCAAGAATGATGTAGATGAGCAAAAAAATTCCGCCGCCGTATTTTGCCGCTAGGTATGGGAATCTCCAGATGTTACCCAGACCCACTGACGCACCGGCTGCGGATAAGACAAAGCCAAGCTTTCCGGAGAATGAACTCCGTTTGTGGTTCTTCATAAGTAATTCCTCTCTTTATCACATTTATACGCACGTTACTGCGTTTAAGTGTTAGTTTAGCATAGAGAGGCAGAAATTGCAATTAGAAATAGGTACGTCTTTTTGGTGTATTCCAGCTTCCTACAACACGCTTCACGTTTGAAATCGTGACAAAGGCATTTGGATCCACGCTTTGAACGTGATCCATAAATTGGCCGTATTCCTTTTTGGTAAGGATCGCTAAGATCTCACTTTTTGGCACATCGCTGTAGCCGCCTGTTGCGGTATAGACGGTAATGCCACGCTGAAGCTTTTCGATGACGTAATGGCGAAATTCCTCGTTGTGCTCAGAAATAATACACACGCGGATCTTACCGGTAAATTCGTTGATAAAATAGTCAAGGGTCAAACCGCTGAAATAGGTTGCCAGAGCACTTATGATAACGGTCTGAATATCGTATGCAAAATAGGAGCTGGCCACCGTTATCATTCCGGCAATAATGATGGACTGCCCAAGGTCGAGATGCAGATATTTGTTCATGATCTTTGCAATAATGTCGAGACCTCCTGAGGCAGCATTTGCATTAAAGAGGACTGCCTGACCGTAACAGATCACGACGATCATGGCGGCAACATCCAGTGCAAGGTTCCCGGTCGGGGATATTGGTGCTGGAAACAGGATCTCAAATAAAAAGATAAGTCCCGGCAGCAGGATCGAGATAAAAATGATCTTTGTGCCAAAGGCCTTATCAATAAAGATAAATGCCAAGATAATGCAGATGATGTTTAAGATCAGGGTCATTGTGGAAAGGGAGATCGGAACGAAGTTTATCAGTACAACGGCCAGTCCGGTAATACTTCCGGTAACGATATGGTTCGGATTCATGAAAAAGTAAACCCCCACCGCGATGACAAATGTTCCGAAAAAGATTGTTGAGAAATACTTGATTTTTTCTAACATGACAGAATTCCTTTTCTAATTTAATTGTTAATCTAATAATAGGAGAATCCATAGGAAATGTCAAATAGGTGCTTTCAAGTGAGAAGAAGATACCGCTATACAGTGAAAAAGTGCCGGAGCAAGTTCCTGCCTATTGTGCATTGATTTTGCGCAATTGAAGCTGTGACTTACCGGATCTTGATAAATGAGAAAGTTTATCAAATAAATAGATTTTTGTGGACTTTTCAAAATATCATTCTATAATTACCATAATATGATGATGCCAATCCTACGATATGCGAATATTGAATGGAATTGTGGGAGTGCGCAGCACGAAACAATCCACAGGCATCAAAGTCGGGGGCTTTTGAACCCGATATCATTATCGATATCATTATAATTAAGGAGGAAATAATTATGGCAAATTGTTTTGATTGTTTAAAGAAGATCGATGGTAAGCATGTTGGTATTTTTGCGGCAGGAGTTCTTTTTGGAACGGCCGGAATCAAGGTTCTTTCCGGAAAAGACGCTAAGAAGGTTTATACCCAGTGTACCGCAGCAGCATTGCGTGCAAAGAAGTGTGTATTAGACACAGCATCAAAGATTCAGGAGAGTGCAGAGGACATTTATGCCGAAGCACAGGAGATCAATGTGGCGAGAGAAGAAGACATGGTGTTTGACGAAGACGAGACAGCTCCAGAGGAAGAAACCACCTCCGAACCATCTTAGGGAGATCTATCCGTTAAACGGATCGATTTTTACAGGAGGCTGGCAGAATGAAATTCAGAATTGAGCATGAGATCAGAGGACGGATGCGGGTACATCTTTTCCTTAAAAAAATGACATTTAAGGAAGCAGATATCCTGCAGTATTATCTGAAAAAAAATGAGTTCATTACATCGGTTAAGGTTTATGAACGAAGCTGTGATGCTGCGATCTGCTTTAAGGGCGATCGGAAACAGGTGATCGAGTATCTTCGCAGATTTCATTATGAAAGCGTGGAAGTGCCGGATACGGTTCTGGAGCACTCAGGAAGAAAGATCAATCAGGAGTATTGGGACAAGCTGGTAAACCGGACAGTCCTTCACTATGGACAGAGATTGTTTCTTCCTGCACCTCTCAGAGCCGTGATCACAATTGCACGGTCTGTGAAATATGTAAAAAACGGAATAAAGACATTGGCTTCCGGTAAGATCGAGGTTCCGGTACTGGATGGAACGGCCATCGGTGTTTCTATCCTGCGCGGAGACTTTAATACGGCTTCTTCCGTCATGTTCCTTTTAGGGATTGGCGAGATCTTAGAGGACTGGACGCATAAAAAATCTGTGGGCGATCTGGCAAGGAGCATGTCGCTAAATGTAAAAAAGGTGTGGCTCCTTGCAAACGGACAGCAGGTGCTGGTTCCGGCAGATCAGATAAAGACAGGCGATCAGGTCGTCGTCCGTATGGGAAGTATGATCCCCTTTGACGGGACGGTGCTTGCCGGAGAAGCTATGGTGAATCAGGCGTCCCTCACCGGAGAGGCACAGCCGGTAGTCAAGAATAAGGATAAATATGTTTATGCCGGTACCGTTGTCGAAGAAGGTGAGATAACGGTCTGTGTTCATCAGACGAAGGGCGGAACCAGATATGAAAAAATCGTATCTATGATCGAAGAAACAGAGAAGCTTAAATCCTCTATAGAGAGTAAAGCAGAGCATCTGGCCGATCGTCTTGTCCCGTATACACTTGCCGGAACAGGACTTGTATATCTCCTTACCCGTAATACGATGAAAGCGCTTTCTGTTCTCATGGTAGATTTTTCCTGTGCGCTTAAGCTATCGATGCCCATCACTGTTTTATCGGCTATCCGTGAGGCAAATACCCACGGCATGACCGTCAAAGGCGGAAAATATCTGGAAGCAGTGGCGGAGGCCGACACGATCGTATTTGATAAAACCGGAACCCTTACAAAAGCAGAGCCGACCGTAGTGGATGTGATCCCCTTTATCGATGAAAAACCGGACGAATTGCTGAAGCTGGCGGCGTGTATGGAAGAACATTTCCCCCACTCCATGGCAAAGGCAGTTGTGGATGCGGCAAAAAGAAAAAATCTGGTTCACGAGGAGCATCATTCCAAGGTCAATTATATTGTGGCCCACGGGATCTCGACGACGATCGACGGAAAAAAGGCAATTATCGGAAGTGCTCATTTTGTATTTGAGGATGAAAAGTGCAGGATTCCGGAGGGCATGGAAGAACGATTTGAACTGCTGCCTCCGGAATACTCTCATTTGTACCTGTGTATAGAAGGGGTTCTGGCAGCGGTGATCTGCATTGAGGATCCTCTGCGTGAGGAGGCGGCTGAGGTCATCCGTGAATTAAAGAAGGCCGGGATCAAAAAGACGGTCATGATGACGGGAGACAGTGAGCGGACTGCTTGTGCAGTGGCTAAAAAGGTCGGGGTAGATGAATACTATTCCGAGGTACTGCCGGAGGATAAAGCTGCTTTTGTAGAAAAAGAAAAAAAGGCCGGACGAAAAGTGATCATGATTGGTGACGGCATCAATGACTCACCGGCTCTTTCCGCAGCAGATGCGGGGATTGCTATTCGCGATGGCGCCGAGATCGCACGGGAGATTGCAGATATCACGATCAGTGCGGATAAATTGAATGCACTGGCTGATCTAAAGAAGCTCAGCAATCTTCTTATGCATCGGATACACCATAATTATCGTACTATTGTCGGGATCAATGGTTTATTGATCGGACTTGGGATCAGCGGAACACTCAAGCCCACTACCTCCGCACTCCTACATAATACTTCGACGCTGGCCATCAGCTTAAACAGTATGAAAGACCTGATGGAATAAGAGAGAGCTACTAATTGAGAAAAGCTTATCAGTAAGATAGTTGACACATTACTAAAGTAAGTGTATACTAACCATCGTAGTAAATGAGAGCGATTATCAATATAGAAAGCTGGTGAAGTATGATGCCTTTATCAATGGCAGAAGCCGGAAAAATGAATCAGATCAAAAAGGTAGGCGGAAAAGAGGAGACCAGACGTTTTCTTGAGAGTCTGGGATTTGTTGCGGGTGCGTTCGTTACGATCGTATCGGAGATCAATGGAAACCTCATTGTCAATGTAAAGGAATCCCGCGTGGCGATCGACAAAGAGCTGGCAACAAAAATTATGGTGTAGGAGGAAATGAGTATGGCAACGCTGCGAGATATAAAATGCGGAGAAACCGTAAAGGTGCAGAAGATCCATGGGGAAGGAGCTACAAAGCGACGGATCATGGATATGGGAATCACTAAGGGCACACAGATCTCTATCAGAAAAGTGGCGCCCCTGGGTGACCCCATAGAGATTACCGTCCGCGGATATGAGCTTTCGTTAAGGAAAGCAGACGCGGAAATGATCGAGGTGGAATAAAAAATGTGCCAATGCACATTTTTTATTGACTGCTGGTTAGCATAAGCTAAAACATGTTCTAATAATCAAACGAAAGATAGCAACACATAAAAAGAACAGACAGCAAAGAATCCAACAAAGTAAAAGAATCCAATAAGTAAAGAAAAGGGACATGATTATGAAAGTTAAGATTGCATTAGCCGGAAATCCCAACAGTGGAAAGACAACATTGTTTAATGCATTGACCGGCTCCAATCAGTTTGTCGGAAACTGGCCCGGAGTTACGGTTGAGAAAAAGGAAGGAAAATTAAGAGGATACACCGACAAGGATAATGAAGCGATCCTGGTGGATCTTCCGGGTGTATATTCCCTCTCCCCTTATACACTGGAGGAGGTTGTATCCAGAAACTATCTGATCGGTGAGCGTCCGGATGCGATTATCAACATTATCGACGGAACAAATCTGGAGAGAAACCTGTACCTTACAACACAGCTGACAGAGCTGGGGATCCCGGTCATCATCGCAGTAAACATGATGGATCTGGTGAGAAAAAATGGCGAAGTATTGAATATCGATCGCTTATCTAAGGATACCGGCTGCAAGGTCGTTGAGATCTCCGCACTGAAAGGGGAAGGAATCGATCAGCTGGCCGAGCGTGCCGTAGAACTGGCCAGAAATAAGAAACAGACCATACCGGCCCATTCCTTTGAAGGAAGTGTAGAGCATGCGATCGCTCACATTGAGGAGGCCATCGCCGGACATGTCGATCCGAGCATGGAACGCTGGTACGCCATTAAGCTGTTTGAGCGGGATGCAAAGGTTCAGGAAAGCCTGAATCTGGATATGCAGCTTCTTGCCCATATCGAAAAAGATATCGTTTCCTGCGAAAAGGAAATGGATGATGATTCAGAGAGTATTATCACAGGTGAGAGATATAATTATATCGGAACGATCATTGAGGACTGCTACAAGAAGCGTGTGAAGCAGCAGATGTCCATGTCGGATAAGATCGACCGTATCGTAACGAACCGTTTCTTGGCACTCCCGATCTTTGTGGCAGTAATGTATATTGTATATTACATAACCGTTACTACCGTCGGATCAGCCCTGACAGACTGGACCAATGACACCTTGTTTGGGGAATGGATCATTCCGGGTGCCAGAACCGCATTGGAATCCATGGGCTGCGCGGAATGGCTTACCGGTCTCTTTGTAGATGGTATCATCAGCGGTGTAGGCGCCGTCCTTGGCTTTGTGCCGCAGATGTTAGTCCTGTTCTTCTTCCTTGCATTCCTTGAGGCCTGCGGATACATGGCAAGAATCGCATTTATCATGGATCGTATTTTCCGTAAATTTGGTCTTTCCGGAAAATCCTTTATCCCGATGTTAATCGGTACCGGATGCGGCGTACCTGGTATCATGGCCTCCAGAACGATCGAAAATGACAGAGACCGTAAAATGACGATCATGACAACCACCTTTATTCCGTGCGGCGCCAAGCTTCCGATCATTGCCCTGATTGCAGGCGCACTGTTTGATGGAGCTTCATGGGTAGCACCGAGCGCTTACTTTGTCGGTATTGCCGCGATCGTATGCTCCGGTATCATTCTGAAGAAAACAAAGATCTTTGCAGGAGATCCGGCACCGTTTGTTATGGAGCTTCCGGCCTACCACATGCCGACTGTCGGAAATGTACTTCGCAGCATGTGGGAGCGTGGCTGGTCCTTCATCAAAAAAGCAGGTACCATCATCCTGTTATCAACAATTTTAGTATGGTTTGCTGAAAGCTTTGGCGTTGAGGGAGGAAGCTTCGGCATGGTAGAAGATATGAATAACAGCCTCCTTGCTGTATTTGGATCAGCTATTGCATGGATCTTCAGCCCGCTCGGCTGGGGTGACTGGAAGGCAGCTGTGGCAGCCATCACAGGACTTGTCGCAAAGGAGAACGTTGTAGGTACATTCGGTATTCTCTACGGCTTCGGTGAAGTCGCCGAAGACGGAGCGGAAATTTGGGGTACATTAGCAGGCTCCATGACACAGGTTGCAGCGTATTCATTCCTTGTATTTAACCTCTTATGCGCTCCGTGCTTCGCCGCTATGGGTGCCATCAAGCGTGAGATGAACAATGCAAAGTGGTTCTGGTTTGCCATCGGATATCAGACCGTGCTGGCATATTCAGTATCCCTGTGCATCTATCAGATCGGTACCTTTATCACAACAGGTGCTTTCGGCATCGGAACGGTAGCAGCATTACTTCTTGTTGTATTATTCCTCTATCTTCTGTTCCGTCCTTATAAAGAGAGCCAGAAGCTTACAGTCGTAAGAAGTGTGCAGGGAAATTAACCGAATAAACTCTTGAGATTTAGATATTGTTCTGATACTATGATGTTAAAAGAAAGAGACTCCGGGCTTTTCCGGAGTCTTTTCCATAATGGCCAGGTATCGGAAACGTGGCACAGACATCACAGAAAGGACAGACGTATCGTGGAAAACAGGATAAAGGACAGACCGGATCGAAAAATCAGGAGGATTCTTATTTTTGCCGCTCTTGCTGTAGGAATATACATTTTCACACAGCTCACAGGCCGAACCGGAATGCAGAACAGATATGATGCTCAATATCTCGGAATGTTTGATACCGTGACCAGTATCGTGGCATATACGAAGGATCAGCATACATTTAATTCCATCGCCGAGGAGTTTCATCAGGAGCTGGAAAGATATAACCGCCTTTACGATATTTATAATGATTACGATGGGATAAATAACATTAAAACCATCAATGACAATGCAGGGATAAAACCGGTACAGGTCGATAAAGATATTATCGACATGCTGGAGGAGGCCGTAGAGCTCTATGAGCTCACAGACGGCCGGATAAATGTGGCAATGGGAAACGTCCTTTCCATCTGGCACGATCATCGTGAAGAAGGACGGGAAACACCGGATAAGGCGAGTCTTCCTCAGATGGAGGAGCTTAAAAAGGCGGCAGAGCATACAGACATTTACAGTATGGAGATCGACCGCGAACACTCCACGGTATATCTTAAGGATCCCGCCATGAGTCTGGATGTGGGAGCCATCGCAAAGGGATATGCCACGGAAATGGTATGCCGTAAGCTTAAAGAAGACGGGCTTACGAGTGCCCTTATAAACGTCGGCGGAAATGTGCGCGCCATCGGTACGAAGCCGGATGGCACAGGCTGGACCGTAGGGGTACAAAATCCCGATATCGAAAGCGATAAAAAATATCTGATGACTTTAGATGTAAAGGATATGTCACTGGTAACGAGCGGATCATATCAGCGTTATTATGAAGTGGACGGTGTGCGTTATCACCACATCATTCATCCAAAGCTTCTGATGCCATGGAATAAGTATACATCGGTTTCCATCCTGTGCCGTGACTCGGGATGGGCGGATGCACTGGCTACTGCCGTGTTCAATATGGAATGGGAGGAAGGAAGCACACTGATTGAGAGCCTTGACGGAGTAGAGGCGATGTGGATCGAGCCGGATGGAACCGAGCATTACAGCAGCGGGTTTCAGAAATACGTGGATGAAAAATAAATTACTAAAGTTATTGACATATAATCAAAGTGAGTATATACTAATAATCAACCGGATGGTGCACACTGACAAAGTAGCCGGAGCTTTGACCCGGACAGTCAGCAGGAACCAAATAGATCCGGTTGATTGTTTTACAAAAAAAGTGAGTGTCAGAACTCATTTTTTTAAACACATAGGTTAGCAATAACTAAAGATAGTTCTTCTGGCACAACTCGTGGTAGCTCCGTCTGTATATGGATTATTTTTACGGATAATCGCGAAGCAGCTGTGTCTATGTGACAGCATGTCAAGCGGATATTCGCAATCCGCTTCGCTACGCGGCTCTACACCGAATAACTGCTCCGCAGTTTATCAGAAGGAGCTTGCACTCCTCCTGATACAAGCAAGTCCCCACCCACTGCTTATTGCTTTTCGCAATTAAAGCTAGGACTTACTTGATTCGGTTAAAATGGATTGAGAAGGCCTGTTTTACAGGAGGAAGCACTCTGATGAAGGAGGAAATTCTATGGGAACATTTATCGGGATCATAATATTGGCCGCGATTATCACGGCAGCTATAAAGAGTATGGTAAAAGATAAAAAGGCAGGAAAATCCCTGCAATGCGGACATGATTGCAAGCATTGCGGCGGGTGCTGCCATTAGGAGGCGCGTATGGAGATTTCTGAGCAATACTGTCTTTCTAAAATGGATAAAAATGTCATCATGGCGCGCCTCAGAGAAAAGGGTGGCAGAGTTACAAGACAGAGAGAAATTCTGCTTGATATAATTCTGAGCCGGGAGTTTTCAAATTGTAAAGAGATCTACTATGATGCGATTAAAGTATTTCCAAAAATCGGAATGGCCACGATCTATCGTACCGTCAATACATTGGAGGAAATAGGGGCGCTGCATAAGAGAAATATCTATTGCATAAAGAATGAGAAACCGTTAGAGGTTGGTGAATGCCTGATCGAGCTTGCAGACGGAAGCACCATGAATTTTAAGGCAGAGGCACTGAAAAAAATGCTGGAACGGGAGATGGAGGATCGTGGCTTCCTGAAAGGACGGCATGTCAATAAAATATATGTAAAGAAATAGCCCGTTGGGGCTTTTCTTTAAAAATAACAGTTAGACAAAACTAACAATAACAGAATGGAGGAAATTGCCTGTGAGCGTTGTGATTATCGGAGGAAATGAATGTATGGTGAGGCAGTATATGGATCTTTGTGAGGAATATCAGTGCGAGGCAAAGGTATTCCCCAAAAAGCTCAGCGGCATTAAGACGATCGGCCGGCCGGATCTTATGGTTCTGTTTACGGGAACGGTTTCTCATAAGCTGGTCAAGAGCGCACTGAATGAGATAAAGGGCAGTAATGCACGGGTCGCCAGATGCCATTCAAGCTCTTTATCGGCATTAAAAAATATTTTGAATGAGCACTGCAGATAGAAAGCTTCAGATAGAAAGCTTCAGATAGAAAAAACTGTTTGCTCAAGGCATTATAATAAGGATTGCACAGCAGTTTGATATGTGGTATACTCATTTCCAGCTGAATAGATACAGTCAGGTGCCGGAGCGGCGATATTTCGCCGGCTTCGGTGAAAAGGGAAACAGGTGAAAATCCTGTGCGAACTCGTCACCGTAATTCGGGAGCAGATGCCGATAGATCACTGGGAAACTGGGAAGATGGCTGATGTGAAGATCGATGAGCCGGGAGACCTGCCTGATTGTTGTACGGAAACGGTAGTTTCAGACCACGAGTAACTGGTTGTACGGACAGTTCCCAATATGGGCAGATCGATCCTTTGGTGCTGTTTACAGCCTTTTCCTGAGAGGGAGAAGGCTGTTTTGCGGTGCAAAGAAACGCACTCCGACCACCTGCTGTTTGTGTCTGATAACAAAAGTCATGTGCAGCTCAGCAAATTAATATAAGCAGGGAAAGGTCTGCAGGAGGAGAAAACAAAATGAAAAAAAGAACAGTAGCAATTGTTTTGTCAGCAATGATGACGGCAGCCAGTGTAACGGGATGTGGTGCTAAGGAAGCAGCTTCCACAGAGACAAAAACAGAGGCAGCCGCTCAGACAGAGGAAAGCCGGAAGGAAGAAACAACAGCAGAAGAAGCGAAGGATGCGGATAAAGAAGCAGCAGATGAGGTAGCAGCCATGATCGACGCTATTTATGTTCAGACAAGAACAGAAAAAACAGACGAACAGTGTGAACAGGCAAAAAAAGGCTGGGACGCTTTGACCGATGCCCAGAAGGAAATGGTGGAAGGAGAAGAAGCAGATCCGGATTACTTCGGACGAGACACCGGGGATGCATCTAAGGATGATCCGAGAAACCAGGATGAGATCGGGGAGAATGAGCTTCTCGTTGTAAGCTTTGGAACATCCTTTAACGACAGCCGTGTCGATGATATCAAAGGGATCGAGGATGCTTTGCAGGAAGCATATCCGGACTGGTCGGTAAGGAGAGCCTTCACCGCCCAGATCATCATCAATCACGTACAGGCCCGTGACGGAGAAAAGATCGATAACGTAGAGCAGGCATTAGATCGTGCCGTAGCAAACAAAGTAAAAAACCTTCTGATCCAGCCGACCCATCTTATGCATGGTGCAGAGTACGATGAGCTTATGGAAACTGTGGATCAGTATCGTGACAAGTTTGAGACGGTCAGAGTAGCAGAACCGCTTCTCGGTGAGGTAGGAGAAGATGCTACCTCCATCAATGAGGATAAGAAATATGTTGCAGAGGCTGTAACTGCCGAAGCGGTAAAAACAGCGGGATATGAAACTCTTGACGAAGCAGAAGCAGACGGTGTTGCATTCGTATTTATGGGACACGGAACCTCCCATACCGCAAAGGTTTCCTATAGCCAGATGCAGACACAGATGAATACACTGGGCTACAAGAACGTATTTATCGGAACAGTGGAAGGCGAGCCGGAGGAAACATCCTGTGAGGCTGTGATCGAAGCAGTTTCTGCTGCCGGATATAAGAAGGTGATCCTGCGTCCGTTAATGGTAGTTGCCGGAGACCACGCAAACAATGATATGGCTGGCGAGGACGAGGATTCATGGATGAGCATGTTCAACGCCTCCGGAAAGTTTGACAGTGTTGAGGCACAGATCAAGGGTCTTGGCTCTATCGATGCCATCAAAGAGCTTTATGTGGCACATACAAAGGCCGCAATAAACGAAAATCAGTAAGTGGGGACCGTCCGCTTCGGACGGCGGAATGGAGATGGATATGAAGAAGATATGGACAGCAGCTGCCGCCCTTTTATTATTATTCTGCGTGCTGCTCGGTGGATGTGCAGGAAAGAAGAATGAGGACAAGGCCTCTGCAGGACTGGCTGACGGTACCTATCAGGCAGAATTTAAGACAGACAGCAGTATGTTTAAGGTCAACGAGACCTGCGACGGAAAAGGTACGCTGACGGTGAAAGACGGGAAGATGACGATCCATATTTCCCTCGGCTCGAAGAATATTGTAAATCTGTACCCGGGACTTGCAGAAGATGCTGCAAAGGAAGGGGCTGTGCTTCTTCAGCCGACGGAGGATACCATTACCTATAAGGACGGAATGCAGGAAACCGTCAATGGCTTTGACGTTCCGGTTCCGGAGCTGGATACGGAATTTGATCTTGCTCTGATCGGAAAAAAAGGCAAGTGGTACGATCATAAAGTATCGGTATCAGTAGTAAAAGAATAAAGAGATTGAACGCAGATAAGCATTCCCCCGCTTCAAGTGCGCGGAGCACTAAGCAGTGGAGTAGGGGGATGCTTATGTCAGTGGGAGCTTTAAGCTCCCACTGACAGATCGCGAAGCGACTGCGTTCATGAGCAAGTAGCGAAGCGGATTGTGAATGTCCGCTTTACTTCATAGAAAAAAGATAGTATAATGGGCTCGAATTTATAACTATAAAGGAGGAAACCCATTATGATAAACTGGAATAATCTTGATACTCTTACTTCTTATAAAAAGCTTTCCGGCGCGGCGCGGGTCGATCTCGCAAAAGCCATGGCTGGTGAGAATGGTGCAGACCGGGTAAAAAAATACAGTATCCCGATGGCAGAAGGGCTTGTATATAACTTCGCCTCCAAGCAGGTAGATGATGCACTCCTTGCAGATATGGAGGAGCTTGCAGACGAGGAACAGCTTTTAGAAAAATTTGAGGCGCTTTACAATGGAGAGCGCATCAATACAGGAGAAAACCGCCTCGTCCTTCATCACCTGACCCGCGGACAGCTGGGAGAAGCCGTGATGGCAGATGGCGTGGATAAGCGTGCCTTCTATGTTGAACAGCAGAAAAGGATCGCTGAATTTGCAGATCAGGTTCATGCAGGAAAGATCACAAATGCAGACGGCGAGCCGTTTACAACCGTGGTTCAGATCGGTATCGGCGGAAGTGATCTTGGCCCCCGCGCCATGTACCTTGCCCTGGAAAACTGGGCAAAGAAGCATAACTGCCTGAAAATGGAAGCAAAGTTTATCAGCAATGTGGATCCGGATGATGCGGCATCTGTACTCTCATCGGTTGATGTGGCCCATTCCCTTTTTATCCTTGTCTCCAAATCAGGAACAACGCTGGAGACACTGACAAATGAATCCTTTGTAAAGGATGCATTAAAGAATGCCGGTCTCGATGCCTCCAAGCACATGATCGCAGTAACCAGTGAGACCTCCCCTCTTGCAAAAAATGACGACTACCGTGCTGCCTTCTTTATGGATGATTATATCGGCGGCCGCTATTCCTCCACCTCGGCCGTAGGCGGAGCAGTTCTGTCCTTAGCCTTCGGCCCGCAGGTGTTTGCGGAATTTTTAGAGGGAGCCTTTGAGGAGGACAAGCTTGCGGCAAACAAGGAATTAATGAAGAATCCGGCTATGCTGGATGCGCTGATCGGTGTATATGAGCGCAACGTGCTGGGATATCCGAGCACAGCTGTGCTTCCGTATTCTCAGGCCTTAAGCCGTTTCCCGGCACATTTACAGCAGCTTGATATGGAATCCAACGGAAAATCCGTAAATCGCTTCGGAGAACCGGTTTCTTATGTTACAGGGCCGGTGATCTTTGGTGAACCGGGAACAAACGGACAGCATTCCTTCTACCAGCTCCTTCATCAGGGGACAGATATCGTTCCGCTCCAGTTTATCGGTTTCACCCATAACCAGATGGACACAGATGTTGTTATCCAGGGAAGCACGAGCCAGCAGAAGCTCTGTGCCAATGTGGCAGCACAGATCGTAGCCTTTGCATGCGGAAAGTCCGATGAAAACAAAAATAAGAATTTTTCCGGCGGACGCCCCTCCAGCATCATAATCGGCCGTCAGGCAGATCCGAGAAGTGTCGGAGCACTTCTTGCCCATTTTGAAAACAAGGTAATGTTCCAGGGCTTTTTATGGAACCTGAACAGCTTTGATCAGGAGGGCGTACAGCTGGGCAAGGTGCTTGCTAAACGCGTTCTCGCCCATGAAACAGATGGTGCGCTCCGCGTATACAGCGACCTTCTGGGAATTTAACCGAATCAACTGCGGAGCAGTTATTCGGTTATGAGCAAGCAGCGAAGCGGATTGCGAATATCCGCTTGACCCGAATTAAATAAGTCCCTATAGAGCAAAAAAACCGTCCTGTGATCCGTCATTTAAACGGATCGCAGGGCGGTATTCTTATATTTTTGCTACTGATGTGCTTCGATAAAACGCTTCATTGCGGCAAAGCTTTCTTCACTCATCTGGTGTTCCATACGGCAGGCATCGTCGATCGCTGTCTTTTCGGGGATTCCGAGGGACATCAGCCATTTGGAAAGGAAGGTATGGCGTTCGTAAATGCGGAGAGCGATCTCTGAGCCGGAAGCGGTTAACGTGATGAAACCGGCGTGGCTGATCTCAATATGCCCTTTCTCGCGTAAATTTTTCATGGCTACACTGACACTGGGTTTGGAATAGCCCATTTCAGCGGCAATATCAACAGACCGAACTACAGGAAGCTTTTTGCTTAGGATCAGTATGGTTTCCAGATAATCCTCTGCGGATTCGTTACCACGCATATATATATCTCCTCCAATCATTACATTTGCATCATTTAATGATATCGGGGTCAGAAGCCCCCAATCTGGATGCTTGCGGATTGTTTCGTGCTGCGCACTCCCACAATCCTGCCCTATATTCGCATATCGTGGGATTAGCATCCCACTTTTATGCTCATATCGGGCGGGTACCAAGGTCCTTTACCCACCTATGAGCAAGCTCATGTGGGTTTAGACCTTTTACCCTGGCATCATTTAATTATACCATCTGGTTTTTTAAAAAGCAATGAACAATAGTCAAATTTCATTGATCCTCGCGTCCGGAAAAAATGTGCATTTTCAAAGAAAAGACAGCATGGTTCGGGATAGACACAGAATGGAAAATATGATAAAATATTAATAAAAAGATAGGAGGGTGAAGTATGGGTCTTTTACAGGTTGGTGTAGGTGCATTGAACAGTGTTCTGGCAGATCAGTGGAGAGAGTATTTCTACTGTTCCGCTCTGGATGCAGATGTATTAGTTAAAAAAGGTGAAAAAAGGACATCCAAACGCTCCTTTAATACAAAGGGGAGCGATAACCTGATCTCAAACGGTTCCATTATCGCTGTAAACGAGGGGCAGTGTATGCTCATCGTGGAACAGGGTGCTATCGTTGAGGTCTGTGCACAGGCAGGAGAATTCGTTTTTGATTCCTCCACAGAGCCCAGTATTTTCTACGGGAACTTAAAGGAAAATATCGTTAAGAGCTTTAAGACCTTCGGTAAGAGATTTACCATGGGCGGCGAGACCGCGAAGGATCAGAGAGTCTACTTTGTTAATACAAAGGAGATCTATGGTAACAAATACGGAACAACGAATCCAGTTCCGTTCCGGGCAGTGGAACCGAATATCAATTTGGATCGTCTTGTTTCACTCCGCTGTCACGGTGAATATGCATACCGTATCACAGATCCGATCCTGTTTTATAAGAACGTATGCGGCAATGTAGAAGGTGACTACACGAGAGACCGTATCGATTCCCAGTTAAAGAGTGAGCTTTTAACGGCCCTTCAGCCGGCATTCGCAAAGATCTCTGATATGGGTATCCGTTATACGTCTATCCCGGGTCATACAATGGAAGTATCCGACGCACTGAACGAGGTATTGTCTGCCCGCTGGGGTGAAAGATACGGTATTGAAATCAGTACCTTCGGCGTAAGCTCCATCCGTGCTTCCGAGGAAGACGAGAAGGCGATCAAGGAGAAGCAGGACGAAGCTTCCTATGCAGATCCCAGGCTTGCCATGGCTTTCCTGACGAAATCTCAGGGCGAAGCAATGAAAGCTGCTGCTTCCAATGAAGGCGCCGGCCCGATGATGGCCTTTGCCGGAATGAATATGGCGGCAAATGCCGGCGGCATCAACGCAAATAACCTGATGGCAATGGCACAGATGCAGAACGCACAGCAGGCTGCTCCTCAGGCAGCCCCGGCACAGGCTGCTGCTCCTTCGGCAGTAGCAGGCTGGACCTGCAAGTGCGGAGCGACCGGAAATACCGGAAAATTCTGCGTTAACTGCGGAAGTCCGAAGCCGGAGGATCCGGGCTCATGGACCTGCAGCTGCGGCGCTAAGAACAAAGGCAAATTCTGTATGGAATGCGGAAAACCGAAGCCGGCAGGAGCACCATTATATCGATGCGATAAATGCGGCTGGGAGCCGGCAGATCCGGCACATCCGCCGAAATTCTGTCCGGAATGCGGTGATGTTTTTGACGACAATGACCTTAAATAAAATTGATTGAAGATCAAAAGAGTTTGGACTATGCGGAGCCAGTTCCTGTCCGGGAGCTGGCTCCTTACAGCTTATGTCTGACATATTGCGGCTGTATGGCGTTTGATAACGGCATCCGGACCGTGTGAAAGGGGAAATACAATTGGAAACAGTGCAGTCAAAGAAAAGCAGGAGCCTGACAGAAGGATCCATAACGGGGGGCTTGATCTCCTTTGCGATCCCTTTGCTTTTCGGTCAGCTCCTGCAGCAGTGCTACAATATGGCAGATGCGTGGGTCGTTGGGAACTTCGCCAGTAATGACGCCTTTGCTGCTGTCAGTATGGCCGGTCATATCACATTCACGGTGATCGGCTTTTTTAACGGGATCGCCATCGGGGGAGGTGTGGTGATCTCGAGATATTTTGGCGCAAAGGACGAGGAAAAGCTCCGATGCGCGATCCATACAAACTTTCTTCTCGGACTGATCTCCGGAGTGATCTCAACGATCATCGGACTATATATGGTTCCAATGATCTTAGGCTGGATGAAAACACCGGATTCTGTTATGGGGGAAGCTCTTAACTATTTCCGTATTTATTTTGCCGGTGTTGCGACCGTCATCATGTATAACACCTGTATGTCTATCATGCGTGCGCTGGGGGACAGCGTTCGACCTCTTTATTATCTGGCAATTTCCACAGTGATCAATATTATTCTCGACCTGATCTTTGTAGTCGGGTTTGGATGGAGTGCAGCAGGCGCGGCCATCGCCACCGTGATCTCCCAGGGCATCAGTGTTCTGTTATGTATGATCCAGATGATGCGCGGCATGGACAATATGAAGATCGATTTTAAATATCAGAAATTTGATATGGCAATGATGGGACAAGTGATCCGACAGGGAGTTCCGACCGGTATCCAAAACTGCGTGATCAGCATCGGAAACCTTGTAGTCCAGTCAAATATCAACCTGTTTGGTGCATACGCGATCTCCGGACACGGAGCATATTCCAAGATCGAGGGACTCGTATTCCTTCCTATTTTGAGTATGTCTATGGCGCTGCCGACATTTATAAGCCAGAATCTGGGAGCAGGAGAGTATGAGCGTGCGAAAAAAGGAGCGGTGATCGGAATCCTCTCCGGAGCAGTTTTCTCCGAGGTAATCGGGATCCTTCTGTATTTTGTCTGTCCATACGTTCTCCATATCTTTGTGAACACACCGGAGGCGATCGAATTCGGAACGATCCATGGAAAGACAGTTTCTCTTTTCTTCTTCATGCTGGCCATCACCCACTGCGGCGCCGGAGCGTTAAGAGGCTGCGGCAAGGCCGTCGTTCCCATGATCGTTCTTTTAAGCTGCTGGTGCGGTGTCCGAATCCTCTATGTAACAGTAGCTCTGCGCTACTTCCCTGTGTTCCGGACGATCTCCTGGGCATATCCTTTTACATGGACGTTGAGTGCGTTTATCCTGTGGTTTATCCTGATGCGGTTGGACTGGAAAGCAATGAAATCATAAAACACGAGAAAGAAATGTTGCATGATTTGACAAAATATCATAGAATAGGTCTATCTGTGGCTGGGTGCCGTGTGAATGGGGCCGTCATGGAAATTACAGAATAACAGAGGAAAAATCATGAAAAAGAAGAAACAGAAAAACGGGGAGTATTCCTCACCTTATGAATTTGAGGGCAGGATCCCATTAAAAGAAGCAATTCCGCTGGGGCTTCAGCATGTGCTTGCCATGTTTGTAGGAAACCTTACTCCGCTTCTTATCATCACCAATCTTTGTGCTGCCATCGGCGGAGGAGAAGAACTGATCGCCATGCAGGTATCCTTGCTTCAGAATGCCATGCTGATCGCAGGTATCGTTACACTGATCCAGCTCTACGCGATAGGGCCTGTCGGCGGTAAGGTTCCGATCATTATGGGAACCAGCTCCGGCTTTATCGGAGTGTTCCAGAGTATTGCCAATGTTATGGGCGGCGGTGTCGCGGCCTATGGCGCAATGATGGGAGCTTCTGTGATCGGCGGACTGTTTGAGGGAGTGCTCGGTTTCTTTATCAGACCGATCCGAAAGCTTCTTCCGGCTGTCGTTACGGGAACGGTGGTACTTTCCATCGGTCTGTCACTGATCGGTGTCGGTGTTTCCTCCTTTGGCGGAGGAAGTGCGGCAAAGGACTACGGTTCCGCAGAAAATCTGCTTCTTGGACTGGCTGTCCTTGTTATCATCCTGATCTTTAAGCATTATTTAAAAGGAATGGCCAGCTCCTCCTGTATCCTGTGCGGAATCATCGCCGGATATGTGATCGCTGCGGTAATGGGGCTTTTCTTAGATCATACCTTTGTGACAGCCGACGGTGTCGAGGTGACAAAGGCATGGTATCTTAACTGGTCAAAGGTCGCCGATGCCGCATGGTTTTCCTTCCCGGAATTTCTTCCGGTAAAACCGGTATTTACGGCAAAGGCCATCATCCCTGTTTTGATCATGTTTGTGGTAACTGCTGTGGAGACAGTCGGAGATATCTCCGGTGTAATGGAAGGCGGCATCGGCCGCGAAGCCACCGATACAGAGCTTTCCGGCGGCGTGATCTGTGACGGTATCGGCTCTGCACTGGCTGCTGTGTTCGGTGTACTTCCGAATACGTCCTTCAGCCAGAATGTGGGACTTGTAACAATGACGAAGATCGTCAATCGCTCTGCTCTTGCCTGTGGAGCTGTTTTCCTGATCGCCTGCGGGCTGTTTCCGAAGCTTGCGGCTCTGATCTCCATCATGCCGCAGAGTGTTCTGGGCGGTGCAGCCGTTATGATGTTTTCATCGATCGTTATCAGCGGGATCCAGCTTATCGTAAAAGAGCCTCTGACCGCCAGAAATATGACGATCGTTTCTGTGGCATTGGGTCTTGGATACGGGATCGGAGCAAATGGAGGTATTCTTAGTCAGCTTCCGGAGGCAGTAAGACTGATCTTTGGCGGTTCCGGCATCGTTCCGGCGGCATTAGTCGCGATGATCCTCAATGTCTGCCTGCCACGAGAGAATAAGGAGGAGCTCAAGTCTTGATCGAGATCGTAAACTATGTGAAACCGAAAAGCCTGAAAGAGGCATATGAACTGAACCAGAAAAAAGGGAATGCCGTTATCGGGGGCATGCTCTGGCTTAAAATGCAGAAAAAGCGCGTCGGGACAGCGATAGACCTGTCTGATCTCGGACTGGATACCATCGAGGAGGTTCCGGGGGGATACCGGATCGGAGCCATGGTGACCCTCAGACAGCTTGAACAGCATGAAGGACTGAATCGGATGACTGAGGGAGCGGCAAGAGAGAGCGTAAGACACATTGTCGGAGTCCAGTTTAGGAATCTGGCAACGGTGGGCGGAAGCATTTTCGGCCGCTACGGCTTTTCTGATGTCCTGACCTTCTTTATGGCTGTCGGAGCCAGTGTAGAGCTGTATCAGGGGGGAACGGTGTCTATAGAGAAATTTGTCAGCATGCCGTATGACAGAGATATCCTGACCCATGTATTTGTTCCTATTGAAAAGATGAAGGCAGTTTATCTCTCTCAAAGAAATACAAAGACAGATTTCCCTGTTCTGACCTGCTGTGCGGTCAAGACAGAGACAGGGCTCAGGATCGCCATCGGAGCCCGTCCGATGCCGACAGTCTGTTTTCATGATGAAAAGGGGCTTCTTGCATCCGGGATCCATGAAGAAAGTGCAAAAGCCATGGGAGAGTATGTAAAGGAAAACCTTGTAACGGGAAGCAACCTGAGAGGCAGCAGCGAATACAGAAGTCTTTTAAGCTCTGTTTTGGTAAGACGTTCCCTTTTACAGATCGCGGAAATGGAAAAGGAGGGATGAGAAGATGTATATAGAATTATGGATCAACGGAAAGAAAACAGGAGCGGAGATCGCCCCGGATCTGCTTCTCATCGATTTCCTGAGGGGACAGGGCTGCTTTAGCGTAAAGAGAGGCTGTGAAACCTCAAGCTGCGGTCTCTGCACCGTATTCCTTGATGAAAAACCGGTACTCTCCTGCAGCGTTCTGGCAGCAAGAGCAGCCGGAGGACATGTAGTAACCTTAGAGGGACTTCAAGAGGAGGCCGAGGGCTTCGGCGCCTATATTGCCGATCAGGGAGCAGAGCAGTGCGGCTTCTGCAATCCCGGCTTTATGATGAATGCGATCGCCATGTTCAGGGAGAATCCGGATCCTACCGATGACGAGATCCGGGAATATCTGGCGGGTAATTTATGCCGCTGCTCCGGCTATGAGGGGCAGCTTCGCGGGATCCGCTCTTACCTTGCCTATAAAAAAGGAAAGGGGGAAAATAAATAGTGGAGGAAAGAAAATATTCTTCGATCAGTAAGCCGGTAAGAAAAAAGGACGCCATGTCCCTTGTCTGCGGAAAGCCGGTCTATGTGGAGGATATCGTTCCGCAGGGATATCTTGTCGTTAAGGTCCTTCACAGTCCCCATGCCCATGCCCTGATCGAGGAGATCAATACCGATATCGCGATGAAGGTGCCGGGGATCGAGGCAATCTATACATATAAAGATGTGCCGCAAAAACGCTTTACGATGGCCGGGCAGACGTATCCGGAGCCTAGTCCCTATGATAGGCTGATTTTAGACCAGAGACTTCGCTTTGTGGGGGATGCGGCTGCTATCGTTGCCGGTAAAGACGAAAAGGCGGTGGATAAAGCCTTAAAGCTGATAAAGATAAAATACCGGATCTTAGAGCCTGTGCTCGATTTTCATAAAGCTCTGGATTCGGAGATCCTTGTCCATCCGGAGGATAACTGGGAATCCCTTTGCCCGGTCGGAGCAGACAATAAACGGAATCTGTGTGCTTCCGGCTGCGATGAAGACGGTGACCTTTCCGGAGTTATGGACAGCTGCGATATTGTTTTTGAGCATACGTTCCACACAAAAGCGAATCAGCAGGCAATGATGGAGACCTTCCGTACCTATACTACCATCGATCCCTACGGAAGACTTCATGTGATAAGCTCGACACAGATCGTATTCCATGTCCGCAGGATCTTATCGAATGCTCTCGGCATCCCGAAGTCAAAGATCCGTGTGACAAAGCCAAGGATCGGAGGAGGCTTTGGTGCAAAGCAGTCCTGTGTCACTGAAGTTTTTCCGGCGTTTGTTACATGGAAGACCGGACGCCCGGCTATGCTGATCTACTCAAGACAGGAAAGCCAGACTGCCGGTTCGCCGCGTCATGAGATGGAGGTGCGGGTAAAGCTTGGAGCCATGACAGACGGAAATATCCGTGCCATCGATCTCTACACCCTGTCCAATACAGGAGCTTACGGCGAGCATGGCCCGACTACAGTAGGACTTTCCGGACACAAATCGATACCGCTTTATAACGGAAATCTGGAGGCCTTCCGCTTCCGCTATGATGTGGTCTATACGAATGTGCAGGCCGCGGGCGCCTACCGTGGATATGGTGCGACGCAGGGGATATTTGCAGTCGAATCCATGGTCAACGAGCTTGCTGCAAGGCTTCAGATGGATCCGGCGCGGATCCGTGAAAAGAATATGCTTAGGGAAGGACAGATTGCCTCGGCATATTATAATGAAAAGATCGATGCCTGTGCCCTTGACCGCTGTGTGAAAAAAGCAAAAGAGATGTCAGGATGGACGGAAAAGCCTCTGGCACAGGATATGGGAAACGGAAAGATCCGTGCAAAGGGGATCGCCATGGCCATGCAGGGCTCCGGTATTTCAGGTTTGGACGTAGGTTCGGCTACGATCAAATTAAATGATGATGGCTTTTATGCCCTTTCCATCGGTGCGGCAGATATGGGAACCGGGTGTGATACGATCTTGGCCCAGATCGCTGCAGAATGTATGGAGTGTGATGTCGACAATGTCATCGTATACGGAGCAGATTCCGACAGCTCTCCGTATGATTCCGGCTCCTACGCCTCCAGCACTACTTATGTTACCGGAAAGGCTGTCGAAAAGGCATGCACAGAGCTGAAGGACAGAATGTCCGTGATCGCGGCAGAAATGCTCGGCTGTAATAAAGAAGAACTTATCTTTGCCTCCGATCGTATCAGCCTTGCGGACGGCTCCGATTCCGTAACGCTGGCTCAGGTTGCTGAACGCTCGATGGCAGGAAACTCAGAGGCAGTTCAGGTAACGGTCACTCATTCCTCAAAAACATCTCCGCCTCCGTTTATGGCCGGGATTGTTGAGCTGGAGGTCGATAAAGAGACCGGAAGCGTTGAGCTTCTCGACTTTGTTGCAGTTGTAGACTGCGGAACACCGATCAATACCAATCTGGTCAGGATCCAGACAGAAGGCGGACTGGTTCAGGGAATCGGTATGGCGCTCTATGAGGATGTGACCTATGATAAGAGAGGAAAGATCGCAGAGGATTCCTTTATGCAGTATAAGATCCCGACCCGTCAGGATATGGGTATCCTCAGAGTCGATTTTGAAAACAGCTATGAGGAAAGCGGCCCCTTCGGTGCAAAATCCATAGGTGAGATCGTGATCAATACTCCGTCTCCGGCCATTGCCCATGCAATCTATAATGCGACAGGGGTATGGCATAGAGAGCTTCCGATCACACCGGAAAAGATCCTTATGGGAATGTTAAAGCATGAGGATTAAGATGATCTATCTGGCCGCGGGAAACAGCCGCCGTTTTGGCTCGAACAAGCTCTATGCCGATCTTAACGGAAAGCCTATGTTTCTGCACGGCATGGAGGCTCTGGAGCAGGTGCTTTGTAAGGATCCGGATACGGAGCTTACCGTCGTGACGGAATTTGAACGGATCCTCGACTATGTAAAGGAAAGAGCTTCTGTTTTCGGTGACCGGATAAAGGCGGTGCCTTCTCCGGAAAGGGAAAAGGGGATTTCCTATTCCATACGGGCGGGGCTTTTGGGTGAGCGGGCGGATTATTATCTGTTCTGCGTTGCAGATCAGCCGTGGATCCGTTCCCAGACTCTGCTTAAGCTGCTTAAGAAGATCAAGACAGGCGGATACGCAGGAGGCTGTGTGAGCTTTTGCGGGATATGGGGAAATCCGGCTGTGTTTTCGGACGCGCTTTATCCAAAGCTTCTGGGCCTGACCGGAGATACCGGCGGAAAAAAGATTTTGATGAAGCTTGATAATATCTGTTTAGCGGAGGCTAAAGAAGCCAGAGAATTAACGGATATTGATAGGATGGGAGGAAATGATATGAATTTTTTAGAGGAGCGGATCCAGAAGGATGGCGTTGTCAAGGAAGGGAATGTCCTTAAGGTAGACAGCTTTTTAAACCATCAGATGGATATTGGACTGCTGGAAGAAATGGGAGCAGAATTTAAACGCCGTTTTGCCGATGCAAAGGTGGATAAGATCCTGACGATCGAGGCATCCGGTATCGGAATTGCCTGTATCGCTGCAAGATATTTCCAAGTGCCGGTGGTATTTGCCAAGAAATCCCACAGTATCAATCTGCATGGAGATATGTATATCGCTGAAGTGGAGTCCTTTACACACAAATGTAAGAATCAGGTGATCGTTTCCAAAAAGTTCCTGAACAAAGGGGAGCATGTTCTTCTGATCGATGATTTTCTTGCAAACGGATGTGCGCTTCAGGGGCTGATCTCTATCGTAAATCAGGCGGGGGCCACTGTGGAGGGAATCGGGATCGCCATTGAAAAAGGCTTCCAGAGCGGAGGCAGAACGATCCGCAATCTGGGTATCCATCTGGAGTCTCTGGCGATCGTTGATGGCATGGACGCATCGACAGGAAAGATCTATTTCAGAAACTAATATTATTTAGGAGGGTTATGTTATTATGGGAAAATGGAAATTTTACGTATCGGGAATCTGCTACGGTGTGCTGGATAAGGAGGATGGACGCATCTTCCATCAGCCGTTAAATGTGCATACCGGCGAATTTGAGGAACGTTTAGAGCTGACCGGAGAGTATGGCCGGTATCGCGAGATCGGAAAAATGGATCCGCGTGAAAAGCTCCTTAAGGCAGAGACTTATGAGGCAGGCATCCGCTCCGGAAAGGAACGCTTTGAGACAGAAGAAGGCGAGATCTTTACCCGGAGAAAAGACGGAGAGTACGTTCAGAGGATCGTTAAATTCCCGGGCGATCTCTATGCAGAGGGAGATTCTGTATATGCGATCGTAACAACCTACAGAGATCAGTGTGCTGTTTTAGTTAAGGAAGGCTTTGAAGAAAAAACGATCCTTTCTAAATGGATGGAAAAGTATCCGGGCAAGCTGATGAACGTAAAAGCTCCCTTTACCTGTATGGTTAAAATGAGAGACGGTGTTGCCCTTGCAACAGATGTATTCCTTCCGGAAAACGCTCCTTCCGTAAAGGTTCCTGCCGTTCTTATCCGCACACCTTACGGCAAGACTGTGGGCTCCGCAGCTTACTTTAAATTTGTGCAGAGAGGCTACGCAGTTGTTATACAGGATGTGCGCGGCCGTGAGGACAGTGAGGGCGAATGGCTTCCGAACTATTATGAGGTGGAAGACGGAGACGACACATTAAACTGGATCGCTGCTCAGGAGTGGAGTGACGGTAAGGTAGCGATGACAGGAGGCTCTTATTTAGGCTATGTGCAGTGGGCAGCAGCAGCCAGCGGAAACCCCCATTTAAAGGCAATGCTCAGCAGCGTATGTGCAGGAAGTGCATTTATCGATCTGCCGAGACGGGGTGGATGCTTCAGCTCCGGCTCCATGGCATGGTCCTTCATGGTATCCGGACAGCGAAGCTGTCATGAGCTGATGGAGCGTGATGACTGGGATGAGATCCTTGATATCCGTCCGTTAGTTGATATTGCTCCGAAGGCACTGGGCTATCAGATCCCCTTTATGGAAAAATGGCTTGCCCACAGAGATTATGATGATTTCTGGCGTATGAGCAACTGGAAAGAGAGAAACACAGGAAACCGCGTTCCTGCGGTTATCATGTCCGGCTGGTTCGATGATAACGGAATGGGAACCACAGAGGCTCTCGATCTTTACGAGGACTACACCGAGAAGAAGGTTATCTTAGGACCGTGGATCCACAGCGGAAATGCTCATTACGATGTTCATGGCCTCGAGCTCGGAGATAATGCTCTGCGTTATGACATGGATCTGATCTGTCTTGACTGGATCGAGCATTACTTAAAGGGAGTTGATAACGGAATCGAGAACACTCCGAAGACCGAGTATTACACCATGGGAGATAATGAGTGGAAGACAGCGGAAAACTGGCCGGTACCGGGCACGGTAAAGAAGAACTTCTATTTTGCAGGAGAAGGCGAGAATGTAGCAGTAGACAACAAAGGCGGGCTGTCAGAAAATGCACAGGCAGCAGAGCAGACCGATACCTACAGATATGATCCGGATTTCCCGTCAACGCATATCATCGATATGTCTGAAAATGAGATCGAGGTTCCGGAGAACTACACAGAGGAAGAAAAGCGTAAGGATGTACTCTGCTACTCCACAGGCGTTCTTAATAAAGAGATCACCGTTACCGGTGATGCGACTGCCAAGATCTACATTTCCTGTGACTGCGAGGATACAGACCTCATGGTGCGTATCACGGATGTAGATGAAAACGGACGTTCCATGAAGCTTGCAGACGGTATCCTGAGTGTCCGCTACCGCAATGGCATCGATCATGCAGAATTTATGGAGCCGGGTAAGGTTTATCTTGCAGAGATCAGGACAACAAAGCTGTCCCATACATTTAAAAAGGGCCATCAGCTTCGTGTTACCATCACGTCCAGCGCAAAGAACTTTATATTCCCGAACAGCAATACAAGAGACGGCTATGACAGTGTAGAAAAGAAGATCGCTAATGTGAGCATTCATCGCGGCGGCGAGCATGCTTCCTGCATCATCCTGCCGATCGAGTTATAGAAAAGGATCGCCGCTATCGAAAAGTATTGGACAGACCGGATCCCGGGCGATATAATATGTATACAAATACAGTGCTGATTGCAGGAAAGGAGTTTTGACATGAAGTCAAAAGTATATTTCACAAGAGAAATCACCCCTGAAAAAGTATTGGAGCTTTACAAAATGCTGGGCATGGAGCTTAGCGGAAATGTTGCTGTGAAACTTCACTCCGGTGAGGTCGGCAACCAGAACTTTATCAAACCGAATTTCTGGAAGAATATCGTAAAGGAAGTAGGCGGAACCGTCGTGGAGTGCAACACTGCGTATGAAGGGCAGAGAAACACGACACAGAAGCATTTAAAGACGTTAGAGGAGCATGGCTGGAAAAAATACTTCCATGTTGACCTCATGGATGCTGAGGGACCGGATCTTGAACTTGAGATCCCAAAGGGCAAGGTGGTCAAAAAGAACTTTGTCGGCAAGAACATGAAGAATTATGACTCCATGCTGGTCCTTTCCCACTTTAAAGGCCATCCTATGGGTGGTTACGGCGGAGCGTTGAAGCAGCTTTCCATCGGTTGTGCGTCTTCCTTTGGCAAGGCATATATCCATGGCGCCGGGGAGCCGGAGAAGATCTGGACTGCGGATCACGATATGTTTTTAAGATCCATGGCCGATGCAGCAGGATCAGTGGTTGAGTTCTTCCATGGAAATATTGCTTATGTCAATGTCATGATGAACATGTCCGTAGACTGTGACTGCTGTGCAGTTGCGGAGGATCCCTGCATGAAGGATATCGGAATCCTTGTATCTGCAGATCCGATCGCCATTGATCAGGCATGTATCGATCTGGTTTACGGGGCAACGGATGATCCGGGACAGAAGCACTTCCTCGAGAGAGTGGAGAGCAGACATGGTGTCCTGACCATTGAGGCTGCTGCCGAGCTGGGCTACGGTTCCAGAGAGTATGAACTGATCGAGGTAAAATAGACAAAAAGTCCGTTATTTGTATACATATCCCAATATCAGAATATGATCCGACCACAAAACCGCAGGTGTTGTAATGACGCCTGCGGTTTTTTGACTCTATAGGAAAGACCTAGGAAAGACCATCGAAAAAGAAAAGACTGGAAGGCGCCGCAAGGCCGTGCTATAATCATACCAGATGTGCAGATAAAGGAGTAGTAAAGTAAAATGGAAGAAGAAAACAAGGTACACAAGCGGCGTGTTCGATACCGCGGTACACATCCGAGAAAATTCGAGGAAAAATATAAGGAACAGGATCCGGAAAAATATGCGGATACAATAGAAAAAGTAATTAAAAAGGGAAGCACTCCGGCGGGAATGCATCTTTCCATCTGTGTCAGGGAAATCTTGGACTTTTTGCAGATAAAGCCGGGGGAGAAGGGGTTAGATGCCACCCTGGGCTATGGAGGGCACACGACGGAAATGTTAAAATGCCTGCAGGGAAAGGGTCATATCTACGGACTGGATGTGGATCCCATCGAGATCGTTAAGACAAAGGAACGTCTTGCAGCCCGCGGTTTCGGAGAGGATATCCTTACGATCCGGAAAATGAATTTTGCCGATATCGATAAACTGGCAGAGGAAACCGGGAAATTTGACTTTGTTCTGGCTGATCTGGGAGTTTCCTCCATGCAGATCGATAACCCCGAGAGGGGCTTTACCTTTAAATATGAAGGCCCGCTGGATCTTCGGCTGGATCCGGAAAAAGGGATATCTGCGGCAGAGCGTTTAAAGAGTGTTACCAGAGAGGAGCTTGTCGGGATGCTTGCAGAAAACTCCGATGAGCCTTATGCCGAGGAGATTGCAAGAGTTGTGATGAAGTATAACCGGAAAAAGGATCCGATCACAACGACCACCCGGTTTAAGGAAGCAATTGAGGAAGCTCTGGAATTTTTGCCGGAGGAGGAAAGAAAGGAAGCTGTTGTGAAATCCTGCAAGCGCTGCTTTCAGGCCCTGAGGATCGATGTGAACAGCGAATTTGAAGTTTTATACAGCTTTTTAAGTAAGCTTCCGGGAATCCTTGCACCGGGCGGACGTGCTGCGATCCTTACCTTCCATTCCGGAGAGGACAGGCTGGTAAAACAATATTTTAAGGACGGAAAAAGAGAAGGAGTCTACAGTGAGATCGCCGAGGATGTGATCCGCCCGTCAGCCGAAGAATGCAGCCGGAATCCGAGAGCGAGATCGACAAAGATGAGATGGGCGGTACGGTCTGAAGAAATGAATTGAAAAGACTATCCTGCCATGCTATAATACATTCCGGACACTAATGTGCCAAGGCACATTCTTATAAAAAGACAGAGATCTAAGAGACAGAAAGATGAGGAAATTGCATGAATTACATGGTCTGTATTCCGCCCTCCGGGAATCTTTCGAGAGAAGATTGTGAGAAGATCCACAATATTCTTGCGAGGATGTCGGATGCCTACCGGCTGAATATCGTACCGGAGCCGATGAAGACAAAGCTGTCTTCATGTCCGGATTATTATAAAAAATACAGGATCTATAAAGAGATCAAGGAAAGAGACGGAAACGGGGAGGCGTATCTTCTTCAAGAGGAGGAGGACATGATCCTCAGCGTATGCCGTACTCCGGAGGAAAAGGAGCTTATGCGGTCCTGTACCTATGCATACCGCTATCCGGCCAACCTTGTTCTAAAAAGCTTCCGGGAAGAAAAATAAGAGATCGATACAAATAGAGTTGATATGGAGGTATAACCATGCTTGCGTTTGAATGTGATTATCTGGAAGGTGCTCATGAAAAAATTTTAAACCGTCTGATCGAGACAAATATGGAAAAGCTTGCCGGCTACGGAAACGACAAATACTGTGCCGCTGCAGCAGAAAAGATCCTTAAGGCCTGCGGATGTCCGGAGGGTGAGGTGCATTTCCTTGTCGGCGGAACGCAGACAAATGCGACAGTCATCGACGGCCTGCTTGATTCCTATGAGGGAGCGATCGCTGCTGTTACTGGACATATCGGTGTCCATGAATCCGGCGCCATCGAGGCCGGCGGACATAAAGTCATCACGATCCCTCAGCATCTGGGAAAGATCGATGCCGGGGAGCTTAGAGAGTATTTAAAGACATTCTGGGCAGACGAAACATGTGAACACATGGTTATCCCGGGGCTGGTCTATATCTCCCATCCGACAGAATACGGAACTCTCTATACAAAAAAAGAGCTTGAAGATATCCATGCGGTATGTGAGGAATATCATATCCCTCTTTACATGGACGGAGCAAGACTGGGCTACGGGCTGGCAGCAGAGGGAACCGACGTGACACTTCCGGTAATAGCCAAATGCTGTGATGCCTTCTATATCGGCGGAACCAAGGTGGGTGCGCTCTGCGGTGAGGCAGTTGTTTTCCCGGATAAAAAAACGGTTCCGAAGCATTTCTTTACGATCATTAAGCAACATGGAGCGCTTCTGGCAAAGAGACGTATCCTCGGGATCCAGTTTGAAACCCTGTTTACCGACGATCTCTACATGGAGATCAGCCGTCATGCAATAAGCATGGCAAATCTTCTTAAGAAGGGGCTTAAAGAAAAGGGATACGGATTCTTCCTTGATTCTCCGACGAATCAGCAGTTCGTGATCCTCGACAACAAAAAGCTTGAGGAGCTGAGAAAGGAAGTTACCTTCAGCGTGTGGGAGAAGGCGGACGATACCCATACGGTCGTTCGTTTTGCAACCAGTTGGGCTACAAAGGAAGAAGATATCCGAGCACTTCTGGCCCTTTTATAGGAAGAACGGTGAAGGGAAAAGCATGTTGGCAAGCTTAGAAAAGTATGCTATAATGAGCGAAAGTAAGCCGTCATGCTTACATAATTGACAAACGGCGAATAGGAGATAAAAATATATGGAAATGAAACGCGTTTTTTTGAAGCTTAGCGGAGAGGCACTTGCGGGCCCTAAAAAAACCGGATTTGATGAGGATACGGTGAAGGAGGTCGCCAGACAGGTAAAGCAGTCTGTTGATGCCGGGATCCAGGTCGGTATCGTTATCGGCGGCGGAAACTTCTGGCGCGGACGTACAAGCGATGCGATCGATCGTACAAAGGCAGATCAGATCGGTATGCTGGCAACGGTCATGAACTGTATTTACGTATCCGAGATATTCCGTAACGAAGGAATGATGACCCAGATCCTCACGCCGTTTGAGTGCGGATCCATGACGAAGCTGTTTTCCAAGGACAGAGCTTCAAAATATTTTGAAAAGGGCATGGTCGTATTCTTTGCCGGAGGCATCGGACACCCGTACTTCTCCACCGATACAACGATCACGCTGAGAGCAATCGAGATGGATGCAGACTGTATCCTTCTTGCCAAGGCAATCGATGGCGTATATGACAGCGATCCGAAGGTAAATCCGGAGGCAAAAAAATATGACAGGATCTCCATTCAGGAAGTGATCGATAAAAAGCTTGCCGTTGTCGATCTGACCGCTTCTATCATGTGTATGGAGCATAAGATGCCAATGGCGGTATTTTCTCTCAACGAGAAGAACGGGATCGCCAATGCGATGCAGGGAAAAATCAACGGTACGATTGTAACGGCCGAATAACAGGAGGTTAACGATGAAGGAACAGTTAAAAGTATATGAAGACAAAATGGAAAAGACTCTGGAATCTCTGATGAATGAGTATGCATCCATTCGTGCCGGACGTGCCAATCCGCATGTACTGGACAAGATCAAGGTAGATTACTACGGAACACCGACACCGATCCAGCAGGTCGGCAATATTTCCGTACCGGAAGCAAGGATCATCCTGATCCAGCCGTGGGAAAAGAGCCTGTTAAAGGCAATCGAGAAAGCCATCCAGACTTCCGATCTCGGAATCAATCCGAACAATGACGGAAGCTCGATCCGTCTGGTATTCCCGGAGCTTACCGAGGACAGACGTAAAGAACTGGCGAAGGATGTTAAGAAAAAGGGTGAGGGCGCTAAGGTAGCAATCCGCAACATCCGCCGCGACGCGAACGATACATTCAAGAAGATGGAAAAGAGCGACGAGATCTCTGAGGACGAGTTAAAGGATGCAACAGAGAAGATGCAGAAGATCACGGACAAGGCCATCGAGAAGGTGGAAAAGGCCATCGAAAACAAGACAAAAGAGATTCTTACTGTATAGCTTTTAGAGAAAGCCGCAGGGGGCAGGGAAACCTGCCCTCTGTTTTTCGCAGCAGGAGGAAAGAAAGAGAAGTATGGAAGAAAATTTAAATATCCCCGACCATGTGGCACTGATCCTAGACGGAAACGGAAGATGGGCGAAAAAGCGCGGTCTTCCGAGACAGATGGGACATAAAAAGGGCTGTGAGACTCTGGAACAGACGGTAGAGGATGCAGCAAGACTGGGAATCCGCTATCTTACCGTCTATGGATTTTCAACAGAAAACTGGAAGCGCCCGGAGGAGGAAGTCGGCGCCCTGATGCAGCTGTTCCGCTTTTATGCAAAGAGACTGTTAAAGATCGCAAAAGAAAATAATATCCGGGTAAAAATGATCGGCGAGAGAATGCGCTTTGCGCCGGATCTTATTGAGGCAATCAACGGACTAGAAAAAGCTACTGCCGATAATACGGGGCTGACCTTCATTATCGCTGTAAATTATGGCGGACGCGATGAAATAACGCGGGCTGTGAAAAAGATCATGGCAGATACAAAAAGCGGAAAGCTTACCGAAGATAAGATGACAGAGGAAGTCTTTGCCTCCTATCTGGATACGGCAGATATCCCGGATCCCGATCTTTTAATCCGCACCAGCGGCGAGCTCAGGCTTTCCAACTATCTTTTATGGCAGTTAGCATATTCCGAGCTCTACGTGACAGACTGCCTGTGGCCGGATTTTAATAAAGACGAGCTGGTGAAGGCGATCCGGCAATATAATAAGAGAGAACGCCGTTTTGGGGGAGTGAGCGCAAAGTCGGCGAAGTAAGAGGTGTATTTATGTTTACAACCAGATTATTAAGTGGGATCGTGCTTGTCATTTTAGCCGTTTTCTTCCTGACAAAAGGAGGAATCGCTCTATTTCTTATGTCCTTGGCGATCTCTTTGATCGGTCTGTTTGAGCTCTGTCGTGTGGTGAAGATCGAGAAGAAGCTGCCGGGTGTGATCGCTTATCTGTCCGTTATAGGATATTATGGGCTTCTTTGGATCGGAAAAGAACAGGAGCTGACATTTTTGGCAGCAATAACGCTGATGCTTTTAATGGCAGTCTATGTATTTGCCTTTCCCAAATTCGGAACAGAACAGATCACAGTGGCGTTTTTTGGCGTTTTTTATGTGGGGCTTCTGTTTTCTTACCTGTATCAGGTGAGAAATATGCTCGACGGAAAGTATCTGGTGTGGCTGATCGTTATCAGCGCATGGGGATGCGATACCTGTGCCTATTGTGCAGGAGTGCTGCTTGGTAAGCACAAGCTGGCACCGGAGCTCAGTCCGAAAAAGACGATCGAGGGAGCCATCGGCGGTGTGGCAGGAACTGCCCTTTTAGGCTTTCTGTACGGCGCCTGTTTTGGACAGAACATGGTGAATCTGGCCCATCCGGGAATTACCTGTGCCTTGGCCTGCGGGATCGCAGGATTGATCTCCCAGATCGGAGATCTGGCAGCCTCAGGCATAAAGCGAAACCATAATATTAAGGATTATGGACATCTGATCCCGGGGCACGGTGGGATTCTTGACCGCTTCGACAGCATGATCTTTACTGCGCCTGCTATTTATTTTGCGGTAAGATTTCTTTCTCTTTAACAAAGCAGCATAAGAGGTGACATATTATGAAAAAGATTGCGATCCTTGGCTCCACCGGCTCCATCGGGACCCAGACTTTGGAGGTGGTAAGGGCAAATAAGGATATTTCTGTTTCCGCCATCGCGGCAGGAAGCAATATCTCCCTTCTGGAGGAACAGATCCGGGAATTTCATCCCGCACTCTGCGGCGTGTGGGAGGAAGAAAAAGCACGGGAGCTTGCCCTTCGCGTTCAGGATACAGATACAAAGATCGTAGCCGGAATGGAGGGACTCTTAGAGATCGCCTGCTATGAAGACTACCGGATACTGGTGACAGCAGTAGTAGGAATGATCGGGATCCGTCCGACAATAGCCGCGATCCGGGCAGGAAAAGATATTGCCCTTGCCAATAAGGAAACGCTTGTAACAGCCGGACATCTTATCATCCCCCTCGTAAAGGAGAAGGGAGTCAGGCTTCTTCCTGTAGACAGCGAGCACAGTGCAATTTTCCAGTGCTTAAACGGAGAAGAAGGGAATAAAATTGAGAAGATCCTTCTGACCGCTTCCGGAGGCCCGTTCCGGGGGAAAACAAGAGATGAGATGAAGAAGGTGAAGCTCGAGGATGCATTAAAGCACCCGAACTGGTCTATGGGCAGAAAGATCACCATCGACAGCTCCACAATGGTAAATAAAGGTCTCGAGGTTATGGAGGCAAAGTGGCTGTTCGGCGTCGGTATCGATGATATTCAGGTGGTCGTTCAGCCTAAGAGCATCATCCATTCCATGGTGCAGTTTGAAGACGGAGCCGTCATTGCACAGTTAGGGACACCGGATATGAAACTCCCGATCCAGTACGCCCTTTACTATCCGGAGAGGCGTCCTATGGGAGGCGGTCGTCTGGACTTTAAAACCCTTAAAGAGATCACCTTTGAGGAACCGGATCCCAAGAACTTTTACGGACTTTCTCTGGCCTTCCGGGCAGGACGCGAGGAGGGCTCTGTACCGACCGTCTTTAATGCAGCCAACGAAAGAGCTGTGGCAATGTTCCTTGACCGGAAGATCTCTTATCTGGAGATTACGGATATCATAGAGGCTGCCATGGATCACCATAAAAAGATTGCTGATCCGACGCTGGAGGAGATCCTTGCGGCGGAGAAGGAAACCTATGACTTTATTGAAAGCAGGTGGAGATAGAACTTGATACTGGCTCTGATTGTTCTGAGTGTGATCGTCCTGTTCCATGAATTTGGGCATTTCCTTCTCGCAAGACTCAACAATATTGCGGTGATGGAGTTTGCCGTAGGTTTTGGCCCGACGATCCTTTCCTATAAAAGTAAAAAGAGCGGGACCCGTTATTCGGTAAAGCTGCTTCCCTTTGGCGGCTTCTGCGCCATGCGCGGCGAAAGTGAAGAAGATGAGGCATCGGAGGAAGCGGGATCGGATAAAGCAGGATCGGATAAAGCAGGATCGGATAAAGCAGGATCGGATAAAGAAAAAAGTATGGCTAAGGGAGATTCCTTCTTTGAAAAACCGGTTTTAGCTAGAATATCAGTTCTGGCTGCCGGGCCCTTATTCAACTTTCTTATGGCATTTGTCTTTGCTGTAGTGATCGTTTTCTGGGCCGGATATGATTCGCCGGATATCACTCAGGTGTCGGAAGGAAGTGCGGCGGAAGCAGCAGGTCTTTCTGCCGGTGACGTGATCACAAAGATCGGCAGCAGAAGGGTCTGGATCGCCCGGGATGTTATGCTTTATATGTCTGTATGCCCGGACGAGGATATTTCCGTTCAGTATAAACGATACGATGCGGATGCCGGAAAATGGGTAAAAAACAGCGTACTTTTAGATTCCGAAAAGCTCACCATGCAGTATGGAAGACGTCTGATGGGTATCACGTTTTCCGGAGGCGGAACACGCGTTGATTCACTTCCGTCTCTTGTGTGCTATGGTGCGGCAGAGGTGCGTTATACCATATATGCGGTCATCGATGGGCTGGGGCAGATGATAAAAGGAAAAGTCACGGGGGATGACATAGCCGGGCCGATCCGGATCGCGGCGATTATCGATAACACAGTACAGCAGGCCAGCCCTTATGGCTTTCAGGTGGTTTTGATGAATATCCTGAACCTGATGGTCATGTTTGCCGCCAACCTCGGGATCATGAATCTGCTCCCGATCCCCGGACTTGACGGCGGACGTCTGGTGTTCCTTTTATGGGAGCTTATTACCGGTAAACCGGTCAATCGTTCCTTTGAAGGAGTCTTCAGTATGGCAGGAATGGCATTTTTGGGTGCCATTATGGTTCTGGTCATGCTGAATGACCTTAAATCTTTATTTTAGCTGAATGAGCAGGAGGATAGCATGTTTAGGGAAAATACAAAGGTGATCCAGATCGGAAACAAAAAGATCGGCGGCGGAAATCCGGTTCTGATCCAGTCTATGTGCAATACAAAGACAGAAGATGTGGCGGCTACAGTAGACCAGATCCTTAAGCTGGAGGCAGCAGGCTGTGATATCATCCGTGTTGCTGTTCCGACTATGGAGGCGGCAGCAGCCATACGGCAGATCAAAAAGCAGATCCATATCCCGATCGTTGCAGATATCCATTTTGATTATCGTCTGGCCATCGCTGCCATCGAGAGCGGTGCAGATAAGATCCGGATCAATCCGGGAAATATCGGGGCGAAAGAAAGAGTAAAGGCGGTTGTCGATAAGGCGGCGGAATATGGGATCCCGATCCGTGTAGGCGTAAACAGCGGCTCCCTTGAAAAGCCACTGCTTGAAAAATACGGCGGTGTCACTGCCGAGGCGATCGTAGAAAGTGCGAAAAAGGAGATCGCAGCCATTGAAGATTTCGGTTATGACAATATCGTTGTCAGTATCAAGTCTTCCGATGTAATGATGTGCGTGAAGGCCCATGAGCTGATGACAAAGGATTGCCGTTATCCCCTCCATGTAGGTATTACAGAAGCAGGAACGCTCCTTTCCGGAAACATTAAATCTTCTGTAGGTCTTGGGATCATCCTGTATGAGGGGATCGGAGACACGATCCGTGTATCCTTAACCGGGGATCCGCTGGAGGAGATAAAAAGTGCGAAGCTGATTCTGCGGGCACTGAAGCTTAGAAAGGGCGGTATAGAGGTGGTTTCCTGTCCGACCTGCGGACGCACGCAGATTGATCTGATCGGTCTTGCAAACAAAGTAGAAAATATGGTGGAAGACATTGACATGGATGTCAAGGTGGCCGTTATGGGCTGTGTGGTGAATGGGCCGGGAGAAGCCCGTGAGGCTGACCTTGGGATCGCCGGCGGTATTGGAGAAGGTCTGATCATTAAAAAAGGAGAAGTGATCCGGAAGGTTCCCGAGAGTGAGCTCCTTAGTGAGTTGAGAAAGGAGCTTCTTGCGCTGCAGGCGGAAAAGAAGGAGCAGGGTGAATAATGGAAAAACCGTTTCTGGAAGTATTTCCGGGACTTGCGATCGGTAATGAGATCAAGGAGCTTTTGAAACTTGTCATGGTGGAGCGTATCACCATGCCGAAGGACAGAAGCTCCCTTCGCATTTATATCGCCAGCCCGAGACTGATTGAAAAACAGGATATCAATAAACTTGAGAACAGAATCGCAGCCGATCTTTTTCCGGGACGCATAATGCGCGTAAAGATCCATGAGAAATTCCGCCTCTCTGCCCAGTATACGCCGGAGAAGCTGTATGATCTCTACAAAGACAGTATTCTGGAGGAATTTCGGCAGTTCGGCATGGTGGAGTATAATATCCTGCGCCGTTCGGCTCCGGAGTTTATCGGCGGAAATGTGATGGTCCTTCATGTGGATGACAATATGATCTATCGGATCCGGTCGGCAGAGGTAGCCAGGGTACTGGAGAAGATCTTTACGGAAAGATGCGGTCTTGCGGCAGAAGTCCGTCTGGAATTTATAAAATCGGAGAAAAAGAAGGCCTGCGGCGAAGATGAATTGGAATTTATGGTCTGCGAGCATAAGACTTCGGAATCGGAAGCTTTGGCAGAAGGCAAAAACACGGCCGATACGCCCGGCACAGCAGGAACAAAAAAAGCTGCTGCTTCAAAGCAGGGATTTACAAAAAAGACCTTCGGAGAAAAGATAGCCTCTCACCCGGAGGAGGGCGGGCGTCCGAAGGAGGGCTTTAAACCGAAGGAGAGCTTTAAATCCAGAGAGGGCGGCCGTATTCCCTATCGAAGATCAGAAAATCCGGATGTCCTGTTCGGCAGGGATTTTGACGGAGAGATCACCAAGATCTGTGAGATCACCGGAGAGATCGGGGAAGTCATTCTACGGGGACAGATCGTTCAGCTGGAGAAAAGGGAGCTTAAAAGCGGAAATAAGCTGATGATCTTTGACATTACCGATTATACAGACAGCATCACCATAAAAATGTTTCTCCGTGAGGGACAGGAGGAAGATGCTGACGCTGCGATCAAAAAAGGGAATTTCATCCGCATCAAGGGAATAACCATCATCGATAAATTTGATGGTGAGCTGACGGTGGGGTCCGTTGTCGGCATTAAGAAATGTGAGGACTTCACGACAAAGCGGGAGGATCATGCTCCTGTCAAGCGGGTGGAGCTCCACTGTCATACGAAAATGAGCGACATGGATGGCGTTTCCGAGGTCAAGGATATCATAAAGCGGGCGAAAAAGTGGGGGATGCCGGCCCTTGCCGTGACAGATCACGGCTGTGTGCAGGCTTTCCCGGATGCCAATCATGCTCTCGATAAGGGAGACACCTTTAAGGTACTTTATGGCGTAGAGGGGTATCTGGTGGATGATATGAAGGAGATCGTAGAAAATTCCAAAAACCAGAGCCTTGATGGAACGTTTGTGGTATTTGATATTGAGACCACCGGCTTCTCACCGGTAAAAAACAAGATCATAGAGATCGGAGCCGTCAAGGTGGAGCACGGCATGATCGTAGACCGGATGGATGAATTTATCAATCCGGAGGTTCCGATCCCCTTTGAGATCGAGCGTCTGACGGGGATCAATGATGCGATGGTGATGAACGCCCCGACGGTGGATGCTATTTTGCCGCGTTTTCTGGACTTTGTGGGAGATGCTGTACTGGTTGCCCATAACGCTTCCTTCGATGTGAGCTTTATCCGCCATAATGCCGAGCTTTTAGGGCGTTCCATCGAGCCGACGGTTCTCGATACCGTAACACTGGCGAGAGTACTTTTGCCGAACTTAAACCGCTACAAGCTGGATACTGTGGCCAAAGCGCTTCACGTCTCACTGGAAAATCATCACCGGGCCGTGGATGATGCCGAGGCTACAGCCGGGATCTTTCTTCGCTTTGTCGAGATGCTTAAGAAGCAGTACGACATGAAAAATTTGGATGACTTAACTGTGTTTAACCGCTCCGATGATTCAGCGATCATGAAGATGCCGACCTACCATGTGATCATCATTGCAAAAAATGACCTCGGGAGAGTCAATCTTTACCGGCTGGTATCGTGGTCTCATCTCAGGTATTTTTCAAAACGTCCGAGGATACCAAAGAGCCTTCTAAATGAGTATCGTGAGGGGCTTATCATCGGTTCTGCCTGTGAGGCTGGTGAGCTTTATCAGGCGATCTTAAGGGGAAACTCGGATGAGGAGCTTCAAAAGCTGGCGAAGTTTTATGATTATCTTGAGATCCAGCCCCTCGGAAATGACATGTTCATGCTGCGGGATGAAAAGAGTACGGTCAATTCGGTGGAGGATCTGCAAAATATCAATCGCAAGATCATCAGTCTGGGAGAGCAGTGCTCAAGGCCGGTCTGCGCCACCTGTGATGTCCACTTTTTGGATCCGGAGGATGAAATTTACAGAAGGATCCTGATGGCAGGAATGGGCTTTAAAGACAGTGATGAGCAGGCACCGCTGTTTCTTCGCACAACGGAGGAGATGCTGGAGGAGTTTGAATATCTTGGAAGTGACAAGGCGTATGAGGTCGTTGTCACGAACACAAGAATGATCGCAGATATGTGTGAGCCCATCGCTCCGGTAAGACCGGATAAATGTCCTCCGGTTATTGAAAACTCGGATGAAACGCTGCGAGATATATGCTATAACCGGGCACATGAGATGTATGGAGATGATCTCCCGAAGATCGTTGTGGACCGCCTCGAGAGGGAGCTGACCTCGATCATCTCCAACGGCTTCGCTGTAATGTATATCATTGCCCAGAAGCTTGTGTGGAAATCGAATGAGGATGGGTATCTGGTCGGCTCCCGAGGCTCGGTCGGCTCCTCGTTCGTGGCTACTATGTCCGGTATCACAGAGGTAAATCCTTTAAGCCCACATTACTACTGCACAAACTGTCATTATTATGATTTTGACTCGGAGGAAGTGAAAAAATTCTCGGGAATGGCGGGGTGTGACATGCCGGATAAGCTCTGCCCGGTCTGCGGCAAGCCCCTTACAAAAGATGGCTTTGATATTCCCTTTGAGACCTTCCTTGGCTTTAAGGGAGATAAAGAGCCGGATATCGACCTAAACTTTTCCGGAGAATACCAGAGCCGTGCCCATGATTATACCGAGGTTATTTTCGGTAAGGGCCAGACCTTCCGGGCCGGAACCATCGGTACATTGGCGGATAAGACGGCCTTTGGTTATGTAAAGAACTATTTTGAGGAGCACGGAGAGAGAAAGAGAAACTGTGAGATCAACCGGATCGTGCAGGGCTGTGTCGGCGTGCGAAGGACTACGGGACAGCATCCGGGCGGCATTGTCGTTCTTCCGCTGGGGGAGATGATCTATTCCTTTACCCCTGTCCAGCACCCTGCGAACGATATGACCACGAAGACCATAACGACCCACTTTGACTATCACTCCATCGACCACAACCTGCTAAAGCTTGATATTCTCGGCCATGATGATCCGACAATGATCCGTATGCTGCAGGATCTGACCGGTCTTGATCCGGTTAAGGATATCCCACTGGATTCCAAAGAGGTCATGAGCCTGTTTCAGAATACGGATGCACTGGGGATAAAGCCAGAGGATATCGGAGGCTGTAAGCTGGGGGCCCTCGGTGTTCCGGAGTTTGGTACAGACTTTGCCATGCAGATGCTTCTTGATACAAAGCCAAAGTATTTTTCCGACCTTGTTCGTATTGCCGGGCTGGCCCACGGTACGGATGTATGGCTTGGAAATGCCCAGACTCTGATCCAGGAGGGAAAGGCAACGATCCAGACTGCCATCTGTACCCGAGATGATATCATGATCTATCTTATCCAGAGAGGGCTGGAGGAAGGAACCGCCTTTACAATTATGGAGGCGGTGCGAAAAGGAAAAGGATTAAAGCCGGAGTGGGAGGAGGAAATGGTCAAGCATGGCGTGCCAGACTGGTATATCTGGTCCTGTAAAAAGATCAAATATATGTTCCCGAAGGCACATGCGGCCGCCTATGTAATGATGGCGTGGCGTATTGCTTATTGTAAGGTCTTTTATCCGTTAGCATATTATGCCGCATTCTTCAGCATCCGTGCAGACGGCTTTTCCTATGAGATCATGTGCCTCGGGCGGGAGAATCTGGAACGGTATCTCGCAGACTATAAGAGGCGTCAGGATTCCCTGAGCCAGAAGGAGCAGGGAACCTTAAAGGATATGAGGATCGTTCAGGAAATGTATGCAAGGGGCTTTGATTTCCTCCCTCTGGATATATTCAAGGCAAAGGCAAGACACTTCCAGATCATCGGCGATAAGCTTATGCCCTCCATCAACAGCATTGACGGTCTGGGCGAAAAGGCGGCGGATTCCATTGAGGAGGCAGCTAAGGATGGCCCATTCCTTTCAAAAGAGGATTTCAGGAACCGCACGAAGGTCAGCAAAACGATCTGCGACCTTATGGTGGAGCTTGGGATACTTAAAGATCTTCCGGAAACGAATCAGCTCTCGCTTTTCGATTTCTAGAAATAAAAAATTCCAGAGATAATAGAATAAGGCTTGACAAACCTCCGTATTGTGATATTATGTAGGTATACCCGGTAAAGGTATATTGGATGTGAGAGGACTCCCACATCTTCAGGTGGCGAGGAGCCAATTAGAATACATTTATCAAATATGGAGGTATATTAATGGTTCAGTATATAATCACGGGAATGAGCTGTGCGGCATGCAGCGCCAGAGTGGAAAAGGCTGTTTCGGCGGTACCCGGTGTTTCCTCCTGCTCGGTAAGTCTTTTGACCAACTCTATGGGAGTGGAGGGTGACGCACCCACTGCAGATGTCATTGCTGCCGTAGAGGCGGCAGGCTATGGGGCTTCCTTAAAGGGAAAGGCCTTATCTTCATCAGAAAACAGCGGCGGGGCCGGTGCAAATTTTCGGAATGCCGATGAAGATGCACTGTCGGATCGGGAAACCCCTGTTCTGAAGAAGCGCCTTATGGCTTCCCTTGGTTTCCTTATTGTTTTGATGTATTTTTCTATGGGACACATGATGTGGGGATGGCCCCTCCCATCCTTTTTTGACGGAAACCATGTCGCAATGGGGCTAATCCAGCTTCTTCTCGCAGCAATTATCATGGTGATAAACCAGAAGTTTTTTATAAGCGGCTTTCGTGGTTTGATCCATAGGGCACCAAATATGGATACACTGGTGGCGTTGGGATCTGCTGCCTCATTTCTCTATAGCACATACGCATTATTTGCCATGACAGACGCTCAGCTTTCCGGCAATTCAGACGCAGTCATGATGTATATGCATGAGTTTTACTTTGAATCCGCGGCTATGATCCTTACGCTGATCACCGTGGGAAAAATGCTGGAGGCAAGATCAAAGGGAAAGACAACGGATGCGTTGAAGGGGCTGATGAAGCTGGCCCCCAAAACAGCAGTGCTCCTAAGGAACGGACAGGAAGAAACCGTTCCTATCGAAATGGTAAAAAAGGGGGATATCTTCGTTGTACGTCCCGGAGAAAACATACCGGTCGATGGTATCGTCACCGAGGGAACCAGCGCAGTCAATGAGGCTGCCCTGACCGGCGAAAGCCTGCCGGTGGATAAGGCAGAGGGAGATATGGTATCGGCAGCTACCGTAAACCAGTCCGGCTTTTTAAAGTGTGAGGCATTGCGGGTAGGAGAAGATACAACTCTTTCCCAGATCATCCGCATGGTAAGTGATGCGGCGGCTACGAAGGCGCCCATCGCAAAGATCGCAGATCGTGTTTCCGGTATTTTTGTACCGACAGTGATCTCCATCGCCATATTAACGATATTTGGCTGGCTTTTAGCCGGGCAGACCTTTGGCTTCGCGTTAGCCCGGGGAATCTCCGTTCTTGTCATCAGCTGTCCATGTGCTCTCGGTCTTGCGACCCCTGTGGCGATCATGGTCGGAAACGGCGTCGGTGCGAAGAACGGCATTCTTTTTAAAACAGCCGTTTCTCTTGAGGAAACAGGAAAAACCGAAATTGTGGCTCTTGACAAAACGGGTACCATCACCAGCGGGGATCCAAAGGTAACAGAGATCATTCCGGCAGACGGAGAACAGGCTAAGGAGCTTTTACACATTTCCGGAGCTCTCGAAAAGAAAAGTGAGCACCCGCTTGCAAAGGCAATCCTTAAGGAAGCGGAAGAACAAGGGCTTTCGCTGCCGGAGGTTCAGGACTTTTTTGCACTGCCCGGAAACGGACTTACGGCAAAGCTGAATGAAAAACAGATATTTGGCGGCAGCCTGAGATTTGCAGAAACAAAAGCGGAAATCCCGGCTGCATTACGATCGAAGGGAGAGGCACTTTCTTCAGAAGGAAAGACGCCGCTGTATTTTGGACAGGGAGAAAAGCTTCTGGGAATAATTGCTGTAGCTGACGTTATAAAAGAAGACAGCCCGCAAGCGATCCGGGAGCTGAAAAACATGGGGATCCATGTAGTTATGCTGACAGGAGATAATGAGAAAACTGCTAAAGCGATCGGTGTGCAGGCCGGTGTTGACGAGGTGATCGCCGGTGTTCTTCCGGACGGTAAGGAGAGCGTGATCCGGGCCTTAAAGGAAAAAGGCCGTGTTGCCATGGTGGGTGACGGCATAAATGATGCCCCGGCACTTACAAGGGCAGACATCGGTATCGCCATCGGAGCCGGAACAGATATCGCCATCGATGCAGCCGATGTGGTGCTGATGAAAAGCCGCCTTACTGATGTCCCCGCGGCGATCCGCTTAAGCCGTGCGGCATTGAGAAATATCCATGAAAATCTGTTCTGGGCATTCTTTTATAATACGATCGGTATTCCGCTCGCTATGGGACTTTTTATCCCGATATTGGGATGGAAGCTGAACCCGATGTTTGGAGCCGCCGCCATGAGCCTTTCCAGCTTCTGCGTGGTCTCCAATGCCCTGAGACTTAACTTCTTTGACCTGCACAGAGCAGACAGAGATAAAAAACGTAAAAGCAAAAGGCCGGGCGAGGCAATACACCAAATCACAAAGCACATAACAAATAATAATAATAATAATAATAATATAAAGGAGACAAAGACAATGGAAAAGATGTTAAAAATTGAAGGAATGATGTGTCCGCACTGCGAAGCCAGAGTAAAGAAGTGTCTGGAGGCGATCCCGGGAGTGGAGAGCGCTGCTGTCAGCCATACAGCCGGTACTGCTGTTGTTACATTAAAAGAAGATGTTTCCTATGAGACATTAAAGAATGCAGTAGAAGCACAGGATTACAAGGTCGTAGGATAATCCAAGCACAGGAGGAAAAGTGGCGTGCAGGAGAAAACATTTGAAAGCCGGACAGACAATAAGACCTGTGAATGCAGACATAAGCACAGGACAGAAAAAGAGGAGAAGGATCTGATCAGCCGCCTCAACAGGATCGAAGGGCAGGTACGCGGCATTAAAAGTATGGTTCAGGAGGAGCGGTATTGCACGGATATCCTTGTGCAGGTATCAGCCATCCAATCTGCCCTGAATGGATTCACCAAGCTGCTTCTCTCAAACCATATCAAAACCTGCGTGGTAGAGGAGATCAAAAACGGAAATGAAGAAAAGGCCGTGGATGAGCTTTGTGAAACAATTAAAAAAATGATGTAGCTGCATAATAAGCTGTAACTCCGGCACGCCTTTCGCGTGCCGGAAGCTTGTTTCAGGTCATCAATATTGTTTCAGATCATTAGAACGCACGGTGATGAGAATCCGGAGCGGACGAAATGAAGGAAAATAAGAAAATCGTCCGCCGGAAACGCACGGCGATGAGGATCCGGAGCGGACGAAATGAAGGAAAATAAGAAATTCGTCCGCCGGAAACGCACGGTGATGGGGATCCGGAGCGGACGAAATAAAGGAAAATAAGAAATTCGTACGCTGGAAACGCACGGTGATGGGGATCCGGAGCGGACGAAACGAAGGAAAATAAGAAATTCGTCCGCCGGAAATGCTCGGTGATTGGGATCCGGAGCGGACGAAATGAAGGAAAATAAGAAATTCGTCCGCCGGAAACGCACGGTGATGGGGATCCGGAGCGGACGAAGCAAATCATTTGATTAAATTGTTTAAAATTGTTTAAAAAAAATAAAAAATAATGCTTGACAATTTGATGATTCTATATTATACTACGTTATGTAATCGAGGCGTGGCTCAGTTTGGTAGAGCGCTGCGTTCGGGACGCAGAGGTCGCAAGTTCGAATCTTGTCGCCTCGACTT
>CAKRPJ010000016.1:0-54960 GCA_934376955.1 uncultured Lachnospiraceae bacterium
GGGATGAACATGCAGATATGAACGACCATGACTTAAATACAATACTTGATATCGGAATTTCCCTGTCTTCGGAAAAGGATCTGAACCGTCTTCTGGAAAAGATCTTATCTAAAGTGATGGAGCTTACCCATTGTGATGCGGGAACTCTGTATCTTCTGGACAAGGATGTCCTGAAATTTAAAATAATGCGGAACGATACCATGAAAACCTACGAGGGAGGAGACGGAAAGGATCCGAAGCTGCCGCCGGTGAGACTGAGCCGGGAAAATGTATGCAGCTTTTCTCTTTTAGAGGGAAGGACAGTCTGCATAGCCGATGTAAGGAACTGTGCGGAATATGATTTCTCCGGCCCGATCCGATACGATTCCATGACGGGATATCGAACAAGATCCATGCTGGTCGTTCCGATGATGAACCGGGTCGGAGAAAAGCTGGGAGTCGTACAGCTTATCAATGCCATGGACAACAATAACGAGGTCTGTGAATTTTCGGAGGAGCTTATCCACGTTGTGGAATCCATTGCATCACAGGCCGCGGTAACCATACAGAATGTCAGATATATTGAAGATATCCGCGGGCTTTTCGATTCTCTGGTAAAGCTCATGTCCTCTGCGGTCGATGCCAGAACACCGTATAACGGAGCCCATACCCGCCATATGGCGGAGTACGGGGAACGATTTATCGATTATCTGAATAAAACCTATAAGAAAGACAACGGGGAGATCCGGTTCCGGCCGGAGCACAAGGATGCCCTGTTGATGAGTATATGGCTCCATGATATCGGAAAGATTGTGATCCCGTTAGAGGTCATGAATAAAGAGAAACGATTATCAAAGATTCAGGAGCTGACGTTAAAAAACCGTTTGGAGCGGATACGCTTTCTGACTGAGATACGCAGGCTGCGGGGAGAGTGTAACGATGAGGAAGCAAAGGAGATCGGCAAACAGCTTCTTGAGGTCGGGAAGCTGACGGAGGATATTAACCGATCCGATTTCCTGACGGAGGAAAAGCTGAAAGCCCTTAATGCGGCAATAACTCTTACCTATATCGAGGAGGATGGGACTGAGAAGCCCTGGATCAGTAAGGAGGAAAAAGAGGTACTGTCGATCCGGAAGGGAACGCTCACGGATGAGGAGCGGAAGGTGATGGAAAGCCATGTGGTGGTTACGGACGAGTTTCTGTCCAAGATCAAATTTTCCGACAAGCTTTCTTCAGTCCGGGCGTGGGCGGCGTCGCATCATGAGTTTATAAACGGAAGCGGATATCCGAAGGGACTGTCGGGAGATCAGATCCCGATCGAGACGCGGATCATTACGATCCTTGACATATTCGATGCACTGGTGGCTACAGATAGGCCCTATAAGAAGGGAATGCAGATCGACACCGCACTGTCGATCCTGAAAAAAATGGCGGATACAGAAGGGAAGCTGGATCCTGTGCTTACGCAGCTTTTCACCGAAAGCCGCTGCTGGGAAAAAGAGGAGGTAGAATAATAATGGGCTATGTAAGGAAGATCAGACGAGCCGCAGCGATCCTGCTGACCGTCTGCATGACGCTTACCGGGATCACGCCGGTTTCTGCGGCGGAAACAGCTTCCGATATGCGTCTTACCAGAACAGAGGGTACTGTGCTGGTAACCAACCGCAACGGAAAAGAAGTGGGCGTAAAGGCCGATATGAAGCTGTTCCACGGCTATCGCATCACAACGGAGGATATCAGCTACGCATGGATGTCCTTAGATACATCTAAAATGGCGAAGCTGGACTGCAAGAGCGATGCAGAGGTACACCAGAAGGGCAAAAATCTGGAGATCCTTTTAAACTCCGGAAATCTGTTCTTTAATGTGACGGAAAAGCTTGCAGAGGATGAAAGCCTGAACATCCGTACATCAACGATGTTGACCGGTATCCGCGGGACGGCCGGCTGGGCAAAGATCCTTGACCAGTGGCATTCACGGATCTATATTCTGGAGGGTACGGTGGAGTGCTCGGTCACAGACCCTGTTTCCGGTCAGCTAAAGACAGCCGCTGTCCACTCCGGGGAATATGCGGACGTCTATGTTTATGACGAGCCGAGGAAGAATGAAAAGTGTGATATTATCATAAAACGGCTTCGGGAAGAAGATGTGCCCGGCTTCGTAGCAGTAGAGCTGTATGGCGATAAGAAGCTCTGCGACCGGATCAAGGGAGCCTCAGGGCTGGATACAGACCGTATCGTGGCGGGAGCCCATGACAGACTGCGTAAGGATGAGGATGCCCTGAGACAGCAGCTAAAGGACAAGCTGACCGAGGAGGACAAGCAGAAAAATGCCGGAAAGATAAAGCCGATGTATGCCATGAAGGATGAGAACGACGATGGCAGCAGCGGCGGAGGCGGCGGTGGTTCTGTAAAGCCGACCCGCCCGACACCACCTGCTGAGGAAGAAACAACAACGGCAGCGGAAACAACTGCACCGGAGACAACAGCACCGGAGACAACAGCGCCGGAAACGACAGCGCCGGAAAAACCATCTGACGAGATTTCTCTGATGATGCCGGTTTCCGCACAAGAGGTAAATGACTACTTTAAAACATGTAAGAAAGCTGTTCTGATACCGAATCCGGATCCCCAGTATAATCATTTTTATGTGGCAGATGCCACCGGACATCCGCTGGAGGGACAGACACTTACCGTACCGGCAGGAAAGAGCCTTGTAGTCTCTGACGGTATCGACACGACCGTATTGCCGGGCTATGTACTCCAGATCGATGGAACGATGGATTCCAAAAATGATCTGATCAATCAGGGAACAGTCAATAATACCAGCACAAATACGCTTCTCGTAGGAACAAAGCTGAATAACATGGGAAGCTTCACCAATACGGGACGGATCGTGGCAGATGAGATCTGGTGCAGTGCAGATGGCAAAATGGTGGGAGTTCTTGATAATACTTCTACCGGAAGGCTGGAGGCGAAAACGCGGATATATATCAATGGCGGAAGGCTGTTCGAGAATGGAACGATGATAACTCCTGTGCTTACAGAAAGCGGCGGCAGTGTTGATCTGAACGGAAGCGGCGATCAGCTTCCGAAGCTTGACCTTGCGGACGGTGAGATAACGATCCGGCAGGGCAGCTATCCGGATGTGACCGTAAAGGATTCCAAGACAGAGATCATCGGCGGTGCCTTTGATACCGTAATTGTTAAAAATGAGAAAGCTTCTACAGCGGAGGAGGAAAAAAATCTGACGTTTAGGGGCGGAGAGATCAGTAAAGGGATCCTTGTCGAGTACCCCAGTGGAGTTGGAGATCTTGCGGAAAATGGCCCTCTTCTTATCGTAGAAGGCGGCACGATCCATGCTGGCCAGGCCTCTGGCGCGATCACAGTCAAGTGTCCGAAAAATAGGGATCAGCAAGAACATCCGGCAGATGTTGTGATCCGGGGCGGCAGCATCGACTGCAACGGCGCCGGAAAGAGCGCCATCGACATTCAGAGCGGAGTTGTCGATATCCACAGCGTCGATGATAAGGGAAGTCCAACCGGTCTTGCCCTTTGTGCCGACAGTGTGGAAAAGCTGTTTACGATCAATGACCAAGGCGATGATGTCAGCTTTGCCAGATGGTATCACCTAAATGAAAAGAATGGAGTTTCCTCCATCGCAGTAGGTTCAAAGAGCCTGCTGACCTGCAGGGAGGAAAAGGGCAACCTTCAGCTTACCAATGCAGCAGATGGACTTGTAAGTGGAGCCAGAGCGCTGAAGGGCGGCGAGAAGCTGATCCTCAACCGGGATATGTCACCTGCCGAGGAGCCGGGAACAAAGGCATATGTAGAGATGGGAGATATGTCTGATACGGCAGAACCGGCTGTTCTGGATCTGAACGGCCATACGCTTACGGGCTTTGAATTTAATATCAATGCGTCTTCCAATGTGGAGATCCACGGGTCTGCTCAGGGAAAGAGCGGAACGATCCTCTTTACGGATAATAAGTGTATCTCTTCTTTCGGAAAACTTGTCCTTCGCGGCGGTACCTATAAGAATACAGCCGGAAACAAGGTTCTGAATGTGATGAACGATGCAGCGGTCACACTGACGGAGGGCAGCACGCTGTTAAATGAAGCCGAATCACTGGATAATGCAACAGGAATGGTTATTAAAAATAGGGGACATCTCGTGATCGGAGAAACCGGTACCGGGAAGGTTACCGTTACCTCTCTTGTTTCCAAAGGATCCAACAGTATGATCGTATCGAAGCCCATAGGAGGTGGCTCAGAGGCTGCTGTCTTTGTGGAAAATGCGGAGATTAAAACCGGAGAAGGTACAGAAAATCCGGCGCTCCAGATTGAAAAGACACGACTGGTCATGGGAGAGGATGCCCTTATCTCCTCGACGAGTAAATACGGTACGTTACGGGTAATATCAAAGTATGATGATCCGGAGGATAAGCCGCAGCTGGAATTAAACGGCGGAGCCATTGTGAATGAGAGATCAGCCACGACCAGAAGCACCGGCACACCGACAGCAATCTGGTGGGATGCAAGCTGGTCAGATTCCACGGATGGTAAGAATGTAAGAGGACTGCTTCCTCCCGATATGCAGACGGAGATCAAGAGCAGGTACAATAAGCCGATCGTGTTTGCAGGAAATATCGATAGCACGGGAACAGGAATTATTAAATCCTATACTTATTCATGGGAAAATGACGGCTATGAATGCAAAGGGCCGGATGAGGATGGATATTATTACATCACAGAATATATCGCACCGGCTACGGGCTCTAACGCGATAAGAAGGGCAATGGCTGCCTCGGAGGCGGTGACGGCTTCCAACGCAGATAAGGATCAAAATAAGGAGCATGCTCCGGCCGTCTCTGCAACGGCTTCCAATGCAGAAAAAAATACCGGTGTAAACCAATCTTCTTCGGAAGCTGCCGGCACGTCAAAGGAAGAAACGAAAAAACCAAAGCTTCCGGTGGCCAGCGCCGCCAACGCGGAAAAGAAGGAGGAAGGCGGGAAGCTGCCCCTTAAGGACACTAGGCCGGATCCGGAAAGCTCCCGCAGTACGGAAAATAAGAGAACAGAAGCCATTCCGGCGGCAGCTGCAGCCAAGTCAGACAGCACCGGAGACGGAAATGGGGACGGCAATGCAGATAATGGAATAAAGGCAGGCAGGAAAGAGGAGGAATGATCGCGATGAAAAAACAGATAGCCATAGTCCTCACCGCGTTATGCCTCACGGCGGCAGCAGGTTTTCCTGCCGCTGCCGACGAGGGAAACGTAGTGGAGGATGGACAGGAGCGTGTAGTCCGTGTCGTGGAGAGAGATAAGGCGGAGGTTAAAAATGCGCTGAAGGTGCTCTGCGCCCCATCCGGTATCGTTGCTGCCGCAGACGGTAGCATTCTCGTGACGGATACATATAACAAACAGCTGTGGTGCATAAAGAACGGAGAAACTACGCTTTATGCCGGAACCACAGGAGTTCGGGATATTTACGGAGAGCCTGTCGGCGGCTACAATGACGGAAATAACAGTGAGAGCCTGTTTAAGCTGCCCTGGGCGATCGCACAGTTTAAGGACGGCTATGCGGTCTCGGATACGGAGAATAACGCGATCCGTATCGTAGGCACCAACATAACCCAGACAAACACCGGGCATAAGCTTTCCGGCTATAAGGACGGAAACAGTTATCTGGCTGTCTTTAACCGTCCCACCGGCCTTGCCTTTAACGGAAAGGATATCCTCTATGTGGCCGATACAGGCAATGGAGCGATCCGCATGGTCACAACCTACGGAATGGTGGCAACACTTATGACAGATCTTTCCGAGCCTACGGGGCTTTGCTATAAGAATGGCTCCCTGTATGTCGCAGAATCCGGGGCAAACCGGGTATTAAAGATCACAGACGGAGTGGTGAACGAGGTTTACGGCTCCGGTACAGAGGGGAACGCGGACGGGCCACAGGCAGAGGCACAGCTTAGCTGTCCTCAGGGCGTGACCGTTGCCGATGACGGAGCGGTATATATTTCCGATACCGGAAACGGTGCAGTCAAAAAGGTGGTCAATGGAACGGTGACAACACTTTTTTCCTCTAACCCGTCAGTATTGGAGAACAATCTGGTATCCCCGCTGGGACTTTTGGTTGTTGGAGACCAGCTCTATGTGTGCGATAACTTTTCGAAGAAGATCCTGATCCTCAACCGATAGGCAATAATAAAGGAGGGCCCGCATGAGTATAAAATGGTGGGCAGCCGCATCGGCCGCAGTCATGACAATGGCTGCGGCCTTTGGGGCTTTTTATGAGACAGATATGCAGCTGTCAGATCAATGGTATCAGCATACACAGGCCTCCTACGGGGATGTGGTGCTGGTGGAGATCAACGAAAAGGCGCTGGAGGCCTATGGCCCCTTCAGTGACTGGGGCAGAGGTGTCATAGCAAAAGCCATAGAGGCGCTAAATGAGTCGGAGGAATGCCATCCGGCTGTGATCGGCGTCGATGTCCTGTATTCGGGGACAACAGATCCGGAGGCAGACCGCAGACTGGCGGAGGCGGCCGGAAAATACGGCAACGTGGTGACAGCCTGCGCGGCAACCTTTTCATCGGGGATCCGTGAAGCGGAGGACGGAAGCTTTTACCGGGACGGGATGTATATCACGCATTTCGATGAGCCCTATAAGGAATTAAAGGAATGCACAGAGCAGGGCCATATCAATGCCATGTATGATAATGATGGGATCCTCAGGCACTGTCTCTGGAAGATCGATGTCGGGGAAAACCAGGAGATCTTTTCCTTCGGTGCAGTGATCGCCGAAAAATTCAGGGAATATATGGGTGAGGACAAGCTCGTTACTCCGCCGTTGGGAAAGAGAGGCTTCTGGTATTTACCCTATACCGGAGGGCCGGGCTATTACAGCGAGTCGATCTCTGTGGAGGATGTGATCGAGGGAAACGTGCCTGCCGATTACTTTGCAGACCGCATCGTCCTGATCGGGCCCTATGCTCCCGGACTTCAGGACCGTTATCTCACCTCCAACTCCCATGCGGAATACATGTACGGTATGGAATATCAGGCCAATATGATCGAGGCACTGCTGAAGGGAGATTATAAGAAGGAGGCGGGAGAAGAAATCCAGCTTGCCATATTGTTTCTTGTCCTTTATTACGCGGCACTTTTTTTCTGGAAGCGCAATATCAGGATATCGACAGCGGCATGGATCGTCACCGCTGTAGGCTGGCTGTTTTTTGCCAGATGGATGTATGAGCGCGGCACGATCCTTCATCTTTTATGGATCCCTCTCGGTGTCACTGTATTTTATATTGTAAGTATTGGCTCCAACTACGCACAGGCCGCTCTGGAAAAGCACCGGATCACCAACACCTTTAAAAAGTATGTGGCTCCGGAGGTCGTAAATGAGATCCTGAATGACGATGCAAGAAATTGCCTTGCACCGGGGGGACGGGTCGTGGATATCGCGGTGCTGTTTGTGGATGTTAGAGGATTTACCACGATGTCTGAGGCACTTTCTCCGGATCAGGTGGTAGAGATCCTGAACCGGTATCTGACCCTGACGGCGAAATGTATCATGGATCACAGAGGAACGTTAGATAAGTTTATCGGTGATGCCACCATGGCGTTCTGGGGTGCTCCGATCCCACAGGAGGATTATGTGATGAATGCGGCGAAGGCGGCGATCGCAATGCGGGACGGATCAGAGGAGCTTTCTAAGGAGCTGATGGAGCGTTTTGGAAGGACAGTGGCCTTTGGGATCGGTATCCACGTAGGAAAAGCCGTCGTAGGAAATATCGGTTCTCCGAAGCGGATGGATTATACGGCGATCGGGGATACTGTAAATACGGCGTCAAGGATCGAGTCCATCGCACCGGGCGGCACGATCTACATTTCCCCGGAGGTGGCAGAGAGGCTTCGGGGGCGGATCCGGACAACACCGCTGGATCATAAGATCCATTTAAAGGGAAAAGCAGAGGATCAGGAGATCCTGATCCTAGAAGAAATTCTGGAATAGTCGGAGGAAGAAAGCGTTTGAATAAAAAGAAAGGGCTGCTGGCCATACTTATCATACTTATACTTGATCTTTTCGGGACGGCAGCCATGTTAAAAATATATCCGCAGTTTTCGATCGAAAAAGAGGCGCTGTTAGGAGGAAATTTTGAAAATCTGAAGGATTTTTCCGTGTCGGAGGAGGGACTCCTGACGTCGGAATCGGAGGATCCTTGGATATATTATCCCTTTGGTGAACCGGTCAATGTCCGTTTCTTAAGTGTGAAGGTCTCTGACGTACAGGGAACGGAAACCATGGCCCAGGTCTATCTGATGCCTTCTCAGGGACTGCGGATGATGAAGCTTAAGGACGGAGTGCTGTCCGCAGGCTTCGGGCTCTCTCAGGGCTGTATAAATGTAGGAGGGATCCGGTTAGATCTGGCTACAGATGCCGGAGCAGCGCTTCGCGTGGAGAAGGCAGTCATCAACAGCCGACCGGCGGTGATCCTAGATGCCCAGAGACTGTTGGCCTTTGCCTTTTTAATATTCGGGCTCATCTTTGCAGAGCTTCTCGGCTGGAGACGAATCGTGCGGGAGAGAAAGGAAAAGCCGATCCTGCTGATCGGAGCGTTTCAGGCGGTGTTAAAGCTTACCCTGCTGTGGATAATAAGAAAGCCGCTGATGGAGCAGGGCGGCACAGATTATCATCATATTCTGTGGTGGATGGCGTTTCTCGGACTGGAGTGCTTCTGTATTGCAGCCTTGCAGCTTGGAGCAGGGAGGTTCAAAAAGAGCATGCTTGGTTATCATGCTATGATCCTTCCCTATGCCTTTACCGCCTTTTCCATTGCGGAGCTTTTGAGCATGAAAAGCTTTCAGTTTGAAGCACCGGAATATCTGCTGTTAAACCTTTGTGTCTGCGGAATGCTGCCTGCCGTATTTCTTTTTCTCTCCCGCAGGCCGGCCGTGGCCTTTTCTCTGTCGGCCCTGATCTTTACTGCCCTGTCAGCAGGCAACCATTATTACGGGATGCTCCGGGACAATCCGCTGGAATACTTTGATATCGCCAATGCGGGAACAGCCGTCCATGTCATATCGAATTATACGTTAAAGCCGGATATGGAAACGATGGGGGCAGCCCTGATCACAGTGATCTTAGTGATCGTCGTTTTCTGTGCCTTCGGATTATCCGGGGCGCCGGCGGTAAGGCGCGTCTTTTTTGGAAATCTGGCGGCCCTTGGCGTATTTGTGACGGTACTTTATATAAGGCTGCCTGTATTTGCAAACTTTTCCAATATGCAGATCATCTGTATGGAGAAGGGATATCTTTTATCCTTTGCTTCCTTTGTGAAAATGGGGCAGATAAAGAAGCCGGAGGGGTATACGGCAAAGAAGGCAGAGGAGCTATTGAAGGCGGAGACAGAGAAGACGGAAGGATTGTCCCGCAAGACAGAGTCTGAGGTCTCTAAAAGCAGCCTCCCGAATATCATCGTCATCATGAATGAAACACTGGCAGACATGCCGGAGATATACGGCTTTAAAACCGAGGCAGAAGCCCTTCCGAATATCCATGGAATGAAAGAGAATACCATAAAGGGAAAGGTTCTGGTATCCGTTTACGGAGGCGGCACCGCCAACACGGAGTATGAATTTCTGACCGGGAACAGTCTGTATTATCTTCCGGTGGGCTGCAGCCCCTATGTGCAGTATATGGGAAGTGAGCAGCAGTCCATTGCCTATAAGCTGAGGGCGCTGGGCTACAGTGCGGCGGCCTACCATCCTTATCTTGCAGTCAGCTATCGCAGGACGGCGGCCTATCCGTTTCTTGGAATGGAGCGGTTCTATTCCATCGAGGATGAGTTTCCGTATTCGGAAACCCTTCGCGACTATATCAGTGACTCCGCTGATTTTAAAAATGTGATCCATCTTTACGAGGAGAGGGATCCCCATCAGCCCTTCTTTCTGTTCAACGTGACGATGCAGAATCATGGCGGATATTCGGAGGAGGAACCGGCAGTGGAGGTCACGGTGCGGCCGGAGGATGAGGAGCTTTGTTCACCGGCATTTTTAGAATATCTCTCCCTGATCCATGAAAGTGACGCGGCATTTAAGGAGCTGACAGATTATTTCTCCGGTGTGGAGGAGGATACGATCATCCTGATGTTCGGAGATCATCAGCCGAGCGCAGACGAGAAAACTGCGGCCGCGCTGGATCGTCATATTGAGGTGCGTGACGGTTTCCTTGATCCAAACCGGCGGTACTATGCGACCTTTATTATGTGGGCAAATTTTGACATCGATGAGGAGGAGGACGTTCTTATCTCACCGAATTATCTTCGCTCCCTGCTTCTGGAAAAGGCCGGCGTTGTCCTCTCACCCTACGAAAGCTTCCTCAACCGGCTGAGAGAGAGCTATCCGGCGATTAATGCCTTTGGATATATGGATCAGGAGGGAACGTGGAATGCCAGAGGGGAAAAAGCAGAGGAAGCACTGGACGATTACGGAGATCTGGTCTATAATAACGTATTTGATAAGAAAAATATGATCCCGGAGTATTATAATGGGCAATAAAGGGAGGAGGTGCATTCTGACGGGGGAGAATGGACAAAATCAAAAATGGAAAAAGGTGTGGTTTTACAGCATCCTGATCACGCTGGCGGCCCAGTTCAGTGTGAATCTTTTTATTGCAGATTTTAAAATATCCCTTGCCGTAACGGGACTTCCGCTGTTTTTCTTTTTGACGGAGGAGTTTCCGCTGCCGGAGGTCACCTTCTTTTCGGCCGCCGGAGTATTTCTATCCCGCGCGGTGATGCTCTGGCTTCGCACAGGTACCCAATATGGGCCCGCTTCCGGTGTTCCTGCCGGTTTTGGCCAGTGTCTTGCCGCCGCCTTTCCGGAGACAGGCTTTTATATCTGCTATGGGCTTCTTCTGTTTTTGTATTCCCGGTTCCTTAAACAGAAGGAGCACTTCAGAGAGTGGATGATGTTTCCGCTTCTTTTTATTGACTATGCAGCCAACTTTACCGAGCTATTTTTACGCGTCCAGACAGAAGCCCTGAACGTGAAAACACAGATGGGTATCTTTTTCATTGCGATCCTGCGGTTTATGGTCATTCTGGCTGTCCTTGTAAGCTTTGACCGCTATAAGCTTTTGCTGCAGCAAAGAGAGCATGAGGAGCGATATCGAAGGCTCCTTGTCCTGATATCCAGACTTCAGGGGGAAATGATCTGGATGAAAAAGAATACGGCTCTGATCGAGGAAACGATGCGGGTGGCCTATCGGCTGTCGGAGGAAATAAAAAGCTCCGGATCGGATACCCGGTACGCTGCGGAGGCGTTGTCCGTGGCTAAGGATATCCATGAAATAAAAAAAGAATATTTCGTGATCCTCAGAGGGATCTCAGAAGCCCTTGAGGAGGAGCTGGTAAGCGATAAGATGGAGCTTTTAGAGATGTTCTCGCTCCTTAAGGATTTCCTGTATCGGGCGGCCAAAGAGAGTAAAAAGGAGCTGTCAATGTCGATTCGGTGCGAGGATACGGTATACACGGATAAACAGTATATCCTGATGTCGGTGTTCCGGAACCTGCTGCAGAATGCGCTGGAGGCGGAAAAGGATGATCAGATCGATATCCTCCTCCGGGAGCATCGGGAAGGTGCAGACTATGTTTTTGAGGTTACAGACCATGGCCCGGGAATAAAAAAGGAATACCTCGACGAGGTGTTCACGCCCGGCTTTTCGACAAAGATCGATTATACCACCGGAGAGATCAACCGCGGTCTGGGATTAAATCTGGTGCAGGAGCTGGTGGAGGAAAAGCTCGGCGGAAGGATCACATTAAACTCACAGCCCGGGAATACGACCTTTACGATCACGATCCCGGCCGGTAAGATCGAACATCCGTGAGATTTGACGCATGATTCCGGTCAGCGAAGCTTAAATATTTCGATCAGAATCACTGTGCAGCCTCGCGGGGCGTTTGTCTCAGTCGGAAATGGGAGTCTTCTCGACGGAGATGGGAATGAGATTAAATAGGGAGGCATAATACAGACAGAATGAAAATTTACTTGCTTGATGATGACAGAACAGTGAAAAATATTTTGAAGCTTATCGTTACGGAGAGAGAGCTCGGCACCGTATGCGGAATGTCGGATAACGGGGCGGACGCCCTTGAGGATCTTCCGATCTTAAAGCCGGATATCGTGATCGTTGATCTTCTCATGGAGGGAATGGACGGCATCAGCTTTGTGAAACAGGCAAAGGAGATATTGCCGGAGGCAGCCTATATCATGCTCTCACAGGTTTCGTCGAAGGATATGATCGCAGCCGCCTACGAGGCCGGTGTGGAATTTTTTATACAGAAGCCCATCAACAGCGTGGAAGTGGAGACGGTGATCAAAAAGGTCGGAGCGTCTTTAAGCCTTAAGCGGACCATGAGCCGGATGCAGAATATCTTTATGGAGGGAATGCAGGAGGGAGACAGCCGGAAGCCGGAGACTGTTCCGGCCGATACGGCGGCAGCGGCAGTAAGGCGGGTGCTTCAGCAGCTTGGGATCATCGGTGATACCGGCAGCCGGGATATTATCCTTGTAACAGAATATCTGATCGAAAATGGCGAACAGATCGGTGATCAGACGTTAGATGAGCTCTGCGGCCGTTTTACGGATTCCCCAAAGTCAATGGAGCAGAGGATCCGGAGGACAGCCAACGCCGGGCTTGTTAATCTGGCGCATTTGGGGATCGAGGATTACGGAAATGAGATATTCACGGAATATTCCAATACGCTTTACAATTTTGAGCAGGTTCGCCGGGAGATGGACTATATCCGGGGAAAAAGCGCCCGTCATGGAAATGTAAAGATCAAGAGCTTTCTGAATGCACTGGTGGTCTGCAGCACGGCACGTTAGATCCATTCATGAAAAATATGCGGAAATCCTGTTTTTTTTATGGATAAAATGAAACGCGGCGTTATTTTTTGAAACTTGTATTTATAATATCAATATCAGATGCGCTGTGAATATGAAAAATGAATAGTATCACAGCCAGCGTTGACATCAATCGTGTACCTTAACAATCCAACAACGAAAGAGAGGCAATGTATTATGATAACGATATTATCCGGAATTGGACTTTTACTGCTTACCTTAGCCGGTTTTTCCTTATTCAGCCTGAAGATGCCCAAGGGGCAGATGGCAATGTCGGGAATGGCGAATGCCGCGATCGCGACATTTCTTGTAGAGGCAGTACATAAATATATCAGCGGGGATCTCCTGGGACTGGAATTTTTCCGTGTAGTCGGTGCTACCTCGGGAAATCTTGGCGGCGTAGCCGCAGCGATCATGGTTCCGATCTCCATGGGAGTGAATCCGGTCTTTGCCGTTACCGCCGGAGTCGCTGTATCCGGCTATGGGATCCTTCCGGGCTTTATTGCCGGATATCTTGTGGGCCTTATCGCTCCGGTCATTGAGAAAAAGCTCCCTCAGGGGATCGATGTGATCGGCGGCGCACTTCTTATCGCACCGATGGCACGCTTTATCACGATGGCAGTGGATCCGGCAGTAAATGCCACCCTTGTGCGGATCGGAGAGACGATTTCCGCAGCTGCAGAGCAGTCCCCCATCGTTATGGGCTTCCTTTTAGGCGGCATCATTAAGATGATCTGCACATCTCCCTTAAGCTCCATGGCTTTAACGGCTATGCTGGGTCTTAACGGACTGGCAATGGGAATCGCAGCCATCGCCTGCGTCGGAGGCTCCTTTACCAACGGCATTATCTTTGACCGGTTAAAGCTTGGCGACAAAAGCAATGTGATCGCAGTTATGCTGGAGCCGCTGACCCAGGCCGATATCATAACCGCAAATCCGATCCCGATCTATTTTTCTAACTTCTTCGGAGGCGGATTAGCCGGTGTTTCTGCGGCAGTATTCCACATCGTAAACAATGCCCCGGGAACGGCATCTCCGATACCGGGTCTACTTGCTCCGTTTGCCTTCAATTCTCCGATCATGGTGGTGGCAGCACTTTTCTTTGCCATTCTTGGCGGGATCGTGGCAGGACTTGCAGGAAGCTATGTATTCCGCAGCCGTGTGAATATCGCTGAGATCTTAGAAAATGCAAGTGATATGAAGACAATGAAGACGGCAAAGGCAGAAGGCTGATGCCTGAATGCTTATAATCAGTTATCAAGCTCGCAGCTCTCGGATAAACGAGGGGTGCGAGCTTGTTTTTTCTTTGCTGCTGAATGCAGTGGACGAATCAGAGAAAAAACAGGAAATCATGAGCACCGGTCGGAAGAAAAATCGGAGGAGAAGCGGACGAATCGGAGAAAAAGCAGGAAATCATGAGCATCGGTCAGAAGAAAATTCAGAGGAGAAGCGGACGAACCGAAGAAAAAGCGGGAAATCATGAGCATTGGTCGGAAGAAAAATCGGAGGAGAAGCGGACGAATCAGAGAAAAAGCAGGAAATCATGAGCACCGACCAGAAGAAAATTCAGAGGAGGAATATCTGTGGGGGCAGGCGCGTGACTCGGTCAGCAAAACGGATATATTTCATACAGAGTCACACGCCACGACACAGTTTTATGCACTAGGATATCGGGCAGACGATCTTTCCGGCAACGGCGCAGGCCGCGGCAGTTTTTGGTGAGGCAAGGTAGATCTCCACCTTTGAGGTTCCCATGCGGCCAAGGAAGTTGCGGTTATTTGTCGCCACGACACGCTCGCCGTCGGTCAATATACCTCCGGCGCGTCCGCAGCAGAGGCCGCAGCCGGGGTGGGTGATCATCGCACCGGCCTCTGCCAGTGTAGTGAGGATCCCGAGCCTTGCGGCCTGCCGGTAGATCTTACGGCTGGCCGGAGTCACGATAAGCTTTACATAGTCTGCGACCTTTTTTCCTTTTAAGACTTCGGCGGCAGCGGCCAGATCCTCAAGACGGCCGTTAGTGCAGGAGCCGATAAACACCTGATCGATCTCGATCCCTTCTAATTCCTTCACATCCCGGATCTTATCTACCTGGGACGGACAGGCCATGACCGGAACAAAATCTTCTGCCTTGTACTCCATCACACGGCAGTATTCTGCGTCAGGATCTCCGAACAGCTCCTTCTGGTATTCATTCAGGTCAATATTGCAGTATTCAGCCGTCTTTTCATCCGGTGTGAAAAGGGCGCATTTTGCACCTGCTTCAATTGCCATATTTGCGATGGTCATACGGCTTGCGATGCTCATGGAGCGGATGGCGCTTCCGCTAAATTCCAGTGCCTTATAGGTCGCACCGTCTGCACCGAGATCACCGATGAGACGAAGGATCACATCCTTTGACATTACGTTTTTGGGAAGTGTTCCGTCGATCACGACCCGGATCGTTTCGGGTACGCGGATCCAGAGGGTTCCGGTTCCTAAGATGCCGGCCATCTCCGTGTAGCCGATGCCGGAGGAAAAGGCGCCGACACAGCCGTAGGTCGTCGTGTGGCTGTCTGTGCCGAAGGCGATCTCTCCCGGCTTTACATATCCGGCCTCCGTCATCAGCTGGTGGCAGATCCCGTCCCTTCGGTGGACATGCATCATCCCGTATTTTTTGGCAAACTCATCCCCGATATGGAAATGCCTCGTATCATCCAGCTGGCTGGCCGGTACAAGATGGTCATAGATCAGAACGGCCTTATCCGGATCCCAGATCCTTTTAAATCCCATTTCTTCAAATTTTTCCGCGACAAACGGAATAAAGATGTCGTGGATCATGACGTGATCTACATTTACAGTCACGATATCTCCCGGCTTTACGCTCTGCCCGGTATTATGCTCGATGATCTTTTCAATTATCGTCTTTCCCATTGGGTTCCCCTCCTGTCTGATCGCATCCGTTCCTCTTACGCATGGCCTTTACGAGGCCGCCCGCCCGCAGAATATCCATAAGATTTTCCGGGAGAGAGGCGATCGGGTACTTGCTGCCTTTGTAGTCGATACACTGATTCATCACGAGGGAGATCGTATCTCCTTCCTTGATATCGTCATAAAGTGTCGGCTGTTCGATCAGGAGCAGACCGTTATTGATGGAATTTCTGAAAAAGATCCGTGCGAAGGATTTTGCGATCACGCATCGGATCCCGAGGGCTTTGATGATCTCCGGCGCCTGTTCTCTGGAGGAGCCGCAGCCGAAATTTGTTCCGGCCACGATAATGTCACCGGGCTGTATCCTGGCGGCAAGCTTGGGGCGCAGGGGAGAGAAGGCATACTGCTTCATATCGTTGATCGTCTTTAATGCAAGGTATTCGGTCGGTATGATGATATCCGTGTCGATATCATCCCCTAAGACCCAGACCCTTCCTGTGATGTTATCCATGCTGTCAACCTCGATTCTATACGAAAATATGGTGTTGGTGAAAGGGCGGCACCCGGCAGATTACAGATCTGCTGCCAGTGCGATCTCTCCCTTTATCGCCGATGCGGTAACGGTCGCCGCAGAACCAAGATATACCTTGGAGCTTGGATGACCGGCGCGTCCCTTAAAGTTTCTTGTTCCGGTGCTGATGAGGACTTCATTTTCCCCGATAACCCCCTGACAGCTTCCCCAGCATACGCTGCAGTTGGGGTTCATGACAATGGCCCCGGCTTCCATGAAAATGTCGATCAGCCCCTCCTTCAGAGCCTGAAGATAGACCGTCTGGCTGGCCGGAACAACGAGAAAGCGAACATTGTCTGCAACCTTTCTTCCCTTTAACAGAGAAGCGCCCACACGGAGATCCTCGATGCGTCCGTTGTTGCAGGAGCCTAAGAAGGCTTCATCGATCTTAACGCCGCATACTTCTTTTGCCGGAACGACCCGGTCGACGAAATCCGGCTTTGCAACGACAGGACGGATTTTAGAAAGATCGAAGGTATATTCCCGCGCGTAGACCGCATCCGGATCGCTCTGATAAAGGGCCTTCGGCTTACGGTGATGTGCCTCCAGATATTCGAGAGCTTTTTCATCCGGCTCAAAAATTCCGGTCTTTGCCCCCGCCTCGACAGCCATATTGCAGAGCACCATGCGTTCGCTGATGCTTAAGCTTTTTGCTCCTTCCCCGGTAAACTCCATGACCTGATAGTTACAGCCGTTTGCTCCGATCTCGCCGATAATGGTCAGGATCAGATCTCTCGCATAAACGCCCTCCGGGAGTTTTCCAATCAGGTTGAATTTTACCGTCTCCGGGACAAGCACCCATGAGGTGCCGGTGACCATGCCATAAAGAAAATCGGTACAGCCGACCCCGGTGCCGAAAGCGCCGAGAGCGCCGTAGGAGCAGGTGTGGCTGTCTGCGCCAAAGATCAGTTCACCCGGGCAGACATAATTTTCCATCATAACCTGATGGCAGACTCCCTTTCCCTCCCAGAAGTCGATATGGTGTTCCTTAGCGAAGTCCCGCATCTTTTTCTGAGATGCTGCGGTCTTCGGACAGTCGGAGGGGACATTGTGGTCTACGATGAAAACGATCTTTTTTGTATCCGCGATATGGGGGTGCTTTAAACGCTTATTATACATATCTACGGTCAGATGTGTTGTTCCGTCGTTGCTCATCAGCCGGTCGAGGGTTACGGTATGGATGTCCCCCGGCTTTACCCTCGGCAGTCCGGCTGCGGCTGCAATGATCTTTTCTGCGATCGTCATTCCCATCTTACTATTCCTCCTCCCGGTTTAATGAAGCAATCAATCCGCCCTGATTTAAGATATTCTGCATATATTCCGGCAGCTTTGTGCAGGAATAGGTTTTCCCGTTTACATGGACGGTTCCGTCAGACATGGAAAGCTCCAAAGTATCGCCTGTCTTCACATCTTCCCAAAGTCCCTTGCAGACGATGACCGGAAGGCCGATGTTGATGGCATTTCGGTAAAAGATCCTTGCAAAGGAGCTTGCGACGACAGCCTGTATGCCGAGGGCCTTTAAAACTCCGGGAGCCTGTTCTCTCGAGGAGCCGCAGCCGAAATTCTCGCCGCCAATAACAAAATCCCCCGGCCGGACCTTTTTTGGAAAGTCCGGGTCGAGAGATTCAAATGTATGTTCCTTCATTTCCTCCAGATCCGGCAAAAGCAGATACTGGGAGGCAATGATCTGATCGGTGTCAAGATCGTTATGAAATTTGAAAATCGTTCCCTTTTCCATAGTGTAATCCTTTCTGATACTTCTATATTAAATGTGAACATTATAGCACAGGTCATGATATAAATATAATATCAAGTATTGATGATTTCCATAACTTAAAGCTATAAAAAGACAGAAGATCAGGAAGGCTGCAAGCCGGATAACGGAAAAACGTGGGCGGATAACGACAAAATAATAACCGGGTCACGTTAGGAACGTGGCCCGGTCACAGCGGAAACACAGCCGAACCCGGCGGGAACGTGGCCCGGTCACAGCTGCGTTACGACAGGATCATGATCCGGCGATGGCCGGGTCGGTGGGATCCCAGTTTTGTCCTGCCGGTATTTTGATCGCCTGAGGGCGGTCGAAGGGGGCAGGCAGATTGTCACCGATCGTCACGCCGGTTCCGGAAGGACAGTGATCGAAGATCCATTTGGCATCGGCCACGGTCATGCGGATGCATCCGTGGGAGGCCGGTTCTCCGAGTTTATTGTATTTCTTCGCAGAAATATTATAGCTGGTCATATTTGAGCCGGGGACACTGTGGAAAAGTACGCCGGTATTTCCGATCCTTGTGCAATACTGTCCGTAGGTGGGCCCCATAAGGGTATGCCAGCGGTATTGGTTTGTGGTGACAAAGCTTCCCGCAGGTGTCCGTGTATGGGGGTTTCCCGGCGAACAGATAAAGGTACGGTATGGGATGATATAGCCGTTTTCTCCATCCGGTGCATAAGCGGTGATCTGACAGCGCACCCGGTCGACCACGAGATGAAAGGATGCTGCGGAAAGCTTTCCGTCAAGATTCTGCAAAAGCTCGCAGGTGGTTTCATTAAAATAGTATTTATAGCCGCCGATATACTGCCAGCCTCTTACCGCGTTTCCCTCCGCATCAAAATAATAACGTTTGCCGTCAGCGCTTCTCCAGTCATTTTTAACAGAGCCTGCATCCTCCCCTTTATAGGTACAGCCGTAGGAGGGAACGTTATCTGCCGGTTTGGAAACGGCGGCTCTTGTCTGCACCGTGCCGCGCAGGATCCACGCACCATCTGCGTCGACAAAATATCCGTCCGGTGTTTTTGTGTTGCAGAGAACGTTTCCGTCACGGTCAAAATAGTAGCATTTTTCGGTGGTGCCTGAGTTATCTGCGATCCAGTACCAGCCGTTGGAGGCATAGCTGCCATTTTCCATGGCATATTTCCACTGGTTCGGCCCTCCCTCATTTTCCCATGCTCCGGCAAAGGCGTTTTTTGGATTTGCCAGAAGCAGGGTCAGAAAAACACCGGTACAAAGCGCTTTTTTCCATTTCTGCTTCATTGTTGATTCTCCAAAATGTTTTTAGTATTTTCCTTTGTATTCCTTCGGTACCTGAGCCTCATGGTACGCATTGATCTCGTCACGGAAATCGCTGCACTCCAGAATATCAAGAGCCGTCATGGCCAGTCCCTTTGCACCCTTTATGCAGATCTCGTCAGCCTCCGGAGAAGCAGCGGCCTCGGTATATTCGGTGGAGTGGCTCTGAATGGTGTCATCATCGGTGATGGACAGATAGTCATGGATAGCAGGGATCTTGATGGAAACGTTTCCGACATCGGAGGAGCCATACAGCTTTCCGGGGATCGGCCATGTCATTTCGATGCCGAGGGAAGCCATGTTATTCTTGAAGGCCTCGCACATCGGTTTGTTTGGATAGCGCTCCGCGTAGATCGGTTCCACCGTAACCTCCGCAGTCGCACCGGTCAGGGATTCCGCACGTTTAACACAGGATTTCACAAGCTCGATCAGGGCTTCGATCCGCAGCATGGTTTCGGCCCGGAGGCTGAATTCGCAGCGGCAAAGAGCCGGGATGATATTTGCGGCGGTACCGCCCTCAAGGATAACGCCGTTGATATTATCCTGAACCTCAAAGGTCGGGCGCATCATGTCGATCTGGTTAAATACATGGATGCCGGCGCTCAGTGCGTTGACTCCGTTGGCGGGAACAGAGGAGTGGGCTGATTTTCCGTGGAAGGTAACATGGATCGTTGTCGCAGCACGGCCGCCTCTGCCTACAAGGTTTGAGCCGCCGCCGGACGGGTGCATCATAAGGGCGTAATCTGTTTCATCAAAGGCGCCGCGCTCTAACAGCACGACCTTTCCTGCTCCGCCTTCCTCAGCGGGAGTACCGATGATGGAGATCTCTCCGTCGTACTCATCCATGAGGGTTGCCAGACCGGAGAAGGCGCCTACGGCACAGGTGGCAATGATATTGTGTCCGCAGCCGTGTCCGATGCCGCGGAGGGCATCATATTCTGCAAGGAAAGCGATCCTCGGGCCCGGGCCCTTTCCTTTTTTTACTGCCTTAAAGGAGGTTTCTATCCCACAGTAGGGAACCTCGACCTCAAAACCATGCTTCTCTAAGAAGGAGCGGATAAAGCCTACGGCCTGATGCTCCTTAAAGCCGATCTCAGGGTGGTCATGGATCTCGTGGGAGAGGGTCAAAAGTTCATCGCGCATATTGTCGATCGCTTTTGCGATCTTTTCTTTCTGCTGTGTCATGATAATTTACCTCCTATTTCTGATATACGACTTTTCCTTCGATAAGAACGGTAGCGGCAGAGGAATAATAATCCAGCGGATATCCGTCCCAGATAACGATATCGGCATCCTTTCCCGGCTCAAGGCTTCCGACTCTCTGCTCCAGACCGCAGAAGCGGGCGGCATTGATCGTAGCTGCCTCCAGCGCAGCCTTCGGGCTGAGGCCCTTTTTATACATAAGGGTCAGCTGGATCGCTGCAAGGTCGATATTCATGTCGGGATGTCCGGTGGAAGCCGCAAAGGGGATCTCATTTTGCTCGAGAACGGAGCCTACGATGGGATCACGATAGCGGTTTTCGTTATTCTTTTCGCCGTAAGACGGGCCGACTACGCATTTAACATTATGTTTCTTTAAAACCTCCGGGATCAGCCAGCTCTCGGTAGCGTCCTCCAGAGTATAATTAAGACCAAATTCCTCAGCGATCCGGATCGCGGTCGTGATATCATGGCTTCTCTTTGCCGTGATCTTAACGGGCATACCGTCAAATACCCGCATGAGGGAATGAAGCTTCATATCAAATTTCGGCGGCTCATATTTCGGATCCTCCTGAGCCCGTTTCCAGAGGGTATGGTAATTTTTCGCTTTGATCAGAGCTTCCCGGATCAGGGCAGCACTGGCGAGTCTTGTTTTCGGGGAACGTTTTCCCTCATAAGTATTTTTTACCGTGTCGGTCAGACACATAAGGAAGGCAAGCTCCGGCACCATCACGAGCTCAGACACGGTTTTTCCCGCTGTCTTGACAGCTGCACAGGTACCTCCGATCAGGTTGGCATTTCCCGGGCAGGTAACGGCAGTGGTAACACCTCCGGAAAGTGCCATCTGAAAGCCCTCATCCGACGGATTGATAGCATCGAGGGCGCGAAGCTGGGGAAGAATGGGATCCGTTGTCTCGTCGGCATCATCTCCCTCAAAGCGATAGATCTGCTCCCGCACACCTAACTGGCAGTGGGGCTCTACAAAGCCGGGAGTTACATAGCAGCCGCAGGCGTCGATGATGGTGTGCTCCTTGCCGTATTTGCTTTCGGCATCGTCACAGATATCGAGGATCTTTCCATTTTCTGCGACCAGATCCTTTTTCTCCTCATAGATCCCGGCCATATTGATCAGATTACAGTTCCTGATAATCAACATTGCTTTCACCCGCCTTTCTCTCATATACGACCTGTCCGTCGATGATAACGATGCCTGCCTGAGCCATGGTATCAAGGGGCTCCACATCCCAGATAACGACATCGGCATCCTTTCCCGGCTCGAGGCTTCCGACACGGGAGTCAATGTCAGTGATGATCGCGTTGTTGATGGAGAGGCACTTTAAGGCCATCTCTCGGGAAAGACCGCTCTTTACATAGAGGGCGGCCTGTAAAAGCTGACCCTCGATAGGAACGAAGGGGGCATCCGTGATGAGTCCGAAGGTAACGCCGGCCTCCTCAAGGATCCTTCCGGCATCAAAGGACCGGTGGCTGAGCTCCATTTTGCTCTTTCCGCCGACGGTCGGGCCGAGAAGACATTGAACATGGTTCTTTGCGAGCTCGTCAACGATCAGGTATCCTTCCGTACAGTGATCGACGGAATAGCGCAGGCCAAATTCATTGGCGATGCGGATCGCTGTCTGGATATCGTCTGCCTGATGGGCATGGATCTTAACGCGCATGCCGTCAAAAAGACGCATCAGGGAGTGCATATGAAAATCGTATGGAAATTCCGGGTCATCCCCGTGCTTTTTGTATTTTTCGTGGTATTCGGCTGCTTTAAAAAGCTGTTCCCTCATAATGGCTGCATTCATCATTCTGGTCTTGGGAGCCTTATTCTGTTTACCGAAACAGAATTTTGGGTTTTCCCCCAGTGCCATCTTCATACAGGTTTCCTGCTTTACGACACGGGAGTCAAGATCCTTTCCGGCTGTTTTTACCGCGGTAAAGGTTCCGCCGATGATGTTTGCACTGCCAGGGCCTGTGACAACGGTGGTGACACCGTGGCGGACAGCTACGTTAAAGGTGGGATCATTCCACTTCAGGGCATCAATGCCCCGGAGTCCCGGAAGTGCCGGGCTCGTGTATTCATTGCCGTCCATCTCCGCCGAGCTGACTGTTCCCCAGAGTCCGATGTGACAGTGGGCATCTACAAGTCCGGGGGTAACTACCTTCCCCGCAGCATCGATCACCTTACAGCCCTCCGAAACGGGGAGGTCATTTCCGATGCGGGAGATCTTTCCATTTTCGATCAGAATGTCACCGGCCTGTTTATAAATTCCGGTCATTGTGATCAGCGTTCCGTTTTTAATAAGTAACAATTGAAATACGCTCCTTTCTGCTTCGTTTTTCGTCTGAAAACTCAGCGCCCATCTAGTTGTAATTTTACAATTTTTCTTCCGTCCTGTCAAAGTAAATCGACAATTATTTTAAAATTATGATATACTGAAAATAGATATGCAGACAGGGAAAGCAGATCACGGATATTTGCTTTCTTACGGTCTGCCATTTTTAAAGGAGGAGCAAAATTTGAAATTTCTTCATCTTTCTGATCTGCACATCGGAAAACGGGTATACGGTTTTTCCATGCTGGAGGATCAGAGCTATATATTAAGCCGGATACTGGAGATCGCCGCCGGAGAAAAGCCGGATGGGGTCATTCTGGCGGGGGATATCTATGATAAGGCGGTTCCCTCCGCAGAGGCAGTCCGGCTGATGGATGAGTTTTTGACGGCTCTGGCCCGGGAGGGCATCAGGATCTTTATGGTAAGCGGAAATCATGATTCCCCGGAGCGGATCGCCTTCGGGTCAGAGCTAATGAAGAAGAATGAGGTTTATGTGTCCCCGGTCTATGACGGCAAGATAAGCCATATTACAATGGAGGACGAGTACGGGACCGTAACGGTATGGCTTTTGCCCTTTATTAAGCCTGCCATCGTCCGGCATGTATTTCCGGAGCAGGAGATCGAGACATATCAGGATGCCGTCCGCACGGTGCTGCAGCACATCCATATCGATACAGCCGAAAGAAACATTCTGGTAGCGCATCAGTTCGTGACCGGGGCGGCCCGGTGCGAGTCGGAGGAGCTTTTTGTGGGAGGGATCGACAACGTGGATGCCTCTCTTTTTGACCGGTTTGATTACACCGCCCTCGGCCATATCCACAGTCCGCAGCAGATCGGCCGTCCGGAGGTGTGCTACTGCGGCACCCCGCTTAAATATTCCTTTTCCGAGGCCGGACAGGTAAAGACAGTGACGGTTTTGGAGCTTTATGAAAAGGGCGTGACAAAGCTTCGCCGGATCCCTCTGGTACCCCTTCGGGATATGAGAAGGCTTAGGGGCTCCTATATGGAGGTGACGGACAGAAGCTTTTATATCAATTCCAATACAGAGGATTATTTACAGATCACTTTGACCGATGAGGAGGATATTCCGGACGGTATGCTAAAGCTCCGGGCAATCTATCCGAATCTGATGCGGTTAGAATATGACAATAAAAGGACGTCCCTGGATCAGGAGATCGATGGCGGAAGGCCTAAGGAGCAGAAGACGGAGCTTGAGCTGTTCGAGGAGTTTTTTGCACTGCAGAATAACAGGCCCATGAGCACTGAGCAGAGAGCATATTCAAAAAAGCTTCTGGAGGAATTAAAAGAGCAGGGCTTTAAGGAGGTGGAAGGATGAAGCCGGAAAAACTTATCTTAAGTGCATTTGGGCCTTATGCGAAGGAAACGGAGATCGATTTCAGGAAGTTAGGAGAGAGTGGGCTGTACCTGATCACCGGCGATACCGGAGCGGGAAAAACAACGATCTTTGATGCGATCGCCTTTGCACTTTACGGTGAGGCCAGCGGTGCCGTCCGGGAGACCGGGATGTTCCACAGTAAATATGCCAAGGCCGGGACTCCGACCTTTGTGGAGCTTACCTTTTTAAGCCACGGAAAGAGATATCGGGTGCGGCGGAATCCGGAATATATGCGTCCGAAGGAGCGGGGGCAGGGAATGACGCTTCAGGCGGCCCGGGCCGAGCTTACCTTTTTTGATGAGCGCCGCCCCATCACCAGACAGAATGAGGTGACAAAGGCCATCGAACAGATCTTGGGACTGGATTACGGCCAGTTTACCCAGATTGCCATGATTGCCCAGGGAGACTTTCAGAAGCTTTTGCTGGCAGAGACGGTGGAACGCGGAAGGATATTCCGGCGGCTTTTCCACACGGAGATCTATGAGCAGCTGCAGGAACGCCTGAAAACCGCAAAAAATGAATGCGACAGTGAATACCGAGAGATAAAGCGCGGGATCAGTCAGATGATGGGCGGCGTTTCCTTTGTCCCCGGATCCTTGCAGGAGCAGGAATTTATTAAATTAAAAAAGACAAATTTTGAGGGACAGGTGGAGACAGGGCTTCAGCTGATCTTAGAGCTGACCAAGGACGGAAGGAAGCGTCTTCAGACTATGGAAGACGGAATAGAGGAGCTGGATCGCGAAATATCCGGCTGTACCGGAAAGCTGGAAAGGATCAGACTGAATGAGAGCCGGAAACGGGAGCTTACGGAAAAACAGAAGGAGCGGGAGAGCTTTATCCCAATCCTTGAGGCCGCCGCCAAAAGACAGGAGAAGGCGAAGGAGGCAGAACCGGAAATTGAGGTTCTGGGTCAAAGGCTCCGGGAGTGTGGAGATCGGGAACAGATATATAAGACAATTGAGGAAAATGAGACGTATGCCGCCTTGCTGACGGAAAAGGGCGACAAACAGAAAATGGAACGGGAGAAGCTTCTTGCCTCCATCGAGAGGATGCAAAGGGAGCTTTCTATGATGACTGCCGAAAGAGACCGGCTTTCCGGGACAGGTGAGGAACGGGAAAGGCTTCTTAGCCGAAGGGAGCAGCTTGTCCGCCATAAGGCAGAGCTTTCCGGGCTTATGGAGAAGCTTGCCGCCGCCGAGATTAAGGAGAGACAGGAGCACCAACGGGCAGAAAAGCTGGAAAAAGCCTTTGAAGCAGCAAAGGCAGAGCTTATCGCCGATAAGGAGAAGCTTGAAAAGCTTGAAGGGCGTCTGGAGGAGATCCATGGGATCAGGCTGCGTCTTTCGGAGCTTGATAAGCAGCTGCTTTGTGTTGATGAGAGAGCGAAAGAGGTTGAAAAGCTTAGCTTATCTCTGGAGCGGTGTGGAAAACTGGAGGGAGAGCTTCGGGAAAAACAGGAGATATACCGTCAGATATCAAAACGCCATCAAAAGCTTCAGGCGGAGGCCATCGAGCTGGAGAATTGTTTTTATGATGCCCAGGCGGGACTTCTCGCCGGACGGCTGAAGGAGGGAGAACGCTGTCCGGTCTGCGGATCCATCGAACATCCGGCCCCGGCGAAGCTTCCGGTAAATGTACCGGAGAAAAAAGAGGTCGATGAAAAAAGAAGCATTGCGGAAAGAGAAAATAAAAAGCGGATCGAGGCCAGTGAGGCGGCCAGACAGCTGGAAGTGCGGATCGGAGAGCTTTGGGAGGAAATAAAGCAGTCGGTAAAGAAGCTGTTTGGGGAAAGTGTGCCGGAAAGGGAAATTGCTCTCCTTTTGGCCCATGAAAATGAACGCCTTGACGCACTTCGGAAAAGGTATTTGGCAGAGGAAGGACAGCTGCGTGCCGACATGAAAAAGGATGAGCCGCCTGCCGGATGGGACAAGGTGCGGATCATGCAAAAGGAGAGGATCGGAGATCTGGAAGGCCTTAAGGACGCCCGGAAAAAGGAGCAGGAGGAATGCCTGCGGGGACTGGAGGGAGAAAAGGAACGGATCCGGGATGCAAGGGAGCGGATCGGCTTAGAGCTGGAAAAGCTCCTTAAGGTACTTCCGAAGGCATTGACGGAGGCAGCGATTCCGGATAAGGATTGCAAGGCATCGGCGAAGGAGGCGCTTGATCTCCTCTCTGCGGCACTTGATGAGCTTGCAAAGCTTCTTGCCACCCTGCAAAGAAAGCTGGAAAGAAAACAAAGGCTGGAAGCAGAGATCCCGGAAGGGGAAAAGAGGATGAAGGCATCCGGTGAGAGAGCTGAGGAGAGCATGCGGGAAATCGTCCGGATCGAAACAGAAAAAGCCTCCGTTCTGACCCGGAATGAGGCTCTTATGGCATCTGTTGGGACGATCACTCGGGAAGGAAATATAGAATTAAAGCGGGAAGCCGAACAAAAAAGAAGTGCGCTCCTTTCCGAGCAAAAGAAAGCGGCCGAGGAATATTATCAGTGTATGCAGCGGGAGTCCGGCTTAACCGAGACGATTGCCGCGCTGGCAGGCTGTATCGACCAAAAGCTTTCAGAGACGGAGGAAGCTGTCAGCACGAAGCTTCAGGAGCTCCACGGAAAAAGAAAAGAGTTATCCGATGCACGGAGCAGATTCTATGCAGTTCAAACCTCCAACTGCAGGATCTATGATGAGATCGTGGAAAGAAAAGAGCAGATGATACAGACGGAGCGCAGATATACATGGCTTAAGTCATTGTCGGATACGGCAAACGGGGGACTTGCCCAAAAGCATAAGATCGAGCTGGAAACGTATGTGCAGATGGCCTATTTTGACCGGATCCTGAGAAAGGCCAATGTCCGTTTCATGATGATGACCGGCGGACAGTATGAGCTGGTCAGAAAGAAGGAGCAGGACACCAGACAGGGAAAGGTGGGGCTTGAGCTTGATGTACTCGACCACTATAACGGTACGGAAAGAAGTGTGAAAACACTCTCCGGAGGAGAATCCTTTATGGCCTCCTTAGCCCTTGCCTTAGGGCTTTCGGATGAGATACAGGCAAATGCCGGAGGGATCCAGCTGGATGCCATGTTTGTGGACGAGGGCTTCGGATCCCTGGACGAGGAGGCCCTCAGTCAGGCAATCACCGTCCTTAACCGGCTGGCCGGTGACCGGAGGATGGTCGGGATCATCTCCCATGTAGCAGAGTTAAAGAACAGGATCGAAAAGAAGATCGTCGTAACGAAGGAATGCGGAAACGGAAAAACAGGAAGCAGCGTGACGATCGTATCCTAGAAATATAAAAAAGCCCCGGGATCACCCATTTTCGATGATCCTGAGGCTTCTTTTGAAGCTACATTTTGAATCTACATAAAGATGTACTTCAGAATAAAGAGTACAGCGAGGATATACATAGCCACGCTGACCTTTTTGCCCTTTCCGGAGATGGCATTGATGGCAACATAGGAGATAACGCCCATGGCAATACCCTCGGAAATGCTGTAGAAGAACGGCATAGCTGCGATGCAGATGAATGCCGGGATACCCTCGGAAGCGTCCTTAAAGTTGATATCGCTTACCGCACCGAGCATGTAGAAGCCTACGATGATCAGAGCCGGTGCTGTTGCGAAGGACGGGATCGCAAGGAAGATCGGGGAGAGGAACAGAGAGAGTAAAAACAGTACGGCTGTGGTAAGGGAAGTAAGACCGGTACGTCCTCCCTCAGAAACACCGGATGCACTCTCTACGAAGGTGGTTACGGTAGAGGTTCCGAGAACAGCGCCTGCTGTTGTTGCAACAGCGTCTGCCATAAGTGCTCCCTTGATCCGCGGAAGCTTTCCGTCCTTATCCAGCATGTCTGCCTTTGAGGCAACGCCGATAAGAGTTCCGATCGTATCAAAAATATCTACAAACAGGAATGCAAAAATAATTACAACAAATTCGAGAATCGGCACACCGCTGATGCTGAACTTTCCGAAGATCGGAGCCAGACTCGGAATGGAGATTCCGTTGGAGAAATCAGGAAGAAGGTTGTAGAAGCCTACCTCCGGATTCGGAACATAAAGTCCTGCAAACTGGCAGATCACGCCGAGGAGCCATGTGATCAGGATACCCCAGAGGATGTTGCCCTTTACGTTCTTTACAACCAGAATACCGGTGATGATGACGCCAAGGATAGCGAGGAGGACTGTAATGCCTGCATCCTGGAATGTAGCGGTAACACCGTTTAAGGTCTGATTATAGCCGTCCAGTGTGAACAGGCTTACTAAGGTTGCACTGGAGATAACGATCTTTGCATTCTGTAATCCGATGAATGCAATGAAAAGGCCGATTCCTACGCTGACAGCCCGCTTTAACGGAAGCGGGATCGCATCGAAGATCGCTTCACGGACATTGCATACGGACAGGAGAATGAAGATAAGACCCTCTGCCAGTACCGCAGCAAGAGCAACCTGCCATGTGTAACCCATGCCGAGAACGACAGTGTAAGCAAAATAAGCGTTTAAGCCCATGCCCGGAGCCAGTGCAAAGGGATAGTTTGCAAAGAGCGCCATACAAAGTGTTCCGAGGAAGGAAGCAACGGCTGTCGCAGTAAAGACAGCGCCGTGATCCATTCCGGCAGCAGATAGGATGTTAGGGTTGACCGCAAGAATGTAAGCCATCGTCATAAACGATGTGATACCTGCCATCACCTCTGTTTTCACATCAGTGTTGTTTTCTTTCAGATGAAAGAATTTTTCCAGACTCATAATACCCTCCAAAAAAAATATAATTTATTAATTGAAGCAGTCCATCATAAAGGCTGCGACAATTTCCATTCCGAGGCGAAGATCCTTAATATTTAAGAATTCCTCGCGGGTGTGTGCGCCGGTACCCATGTGTCCGCCGAAGCAGATGGACGGCACTCCCGTAGAAAGCGGGATATTGCAGTCGGTGGAGCCGGATTCGCATTCTACACGGCTGCCGGTAAAGGCTTCGATAATGGACTGTGCTTTTTCGATCAGGGCATTCTGCTTATCCTGATCCACATCTCCGGTGCAGGGACGTTCTCCGAGAAGCTCACAATCTACCGTTACCTTATCCATGTGGTTATAGGCATCCAGAACAGACTTGAAATAGCTGTTCATGGCACTGAGGCTCTCGCGGACATCGGAGCGGTACTCAAAACGCATTTCCGCATACTGTGCGATGGTATTGATAGAGGTACCGCCTGTGATGGTTCCTACATTGTAGGTACTCTTGCCGCCGGCCGGTACTTTGTAGGTGTAAAGTGTATCGATCATGGAAGAAAGGACCTGGATGGCATTGAGGTTGCCGAACTTTCCGTAGGAATGGCCGCCCTCGGTATGTACGCCGATCTTATAGCGGGAAGAACCCACAGCGCCTGTTACGATGGAATCGTAGGAGCCGTCGAGAGCTATATGAGTGGTGATCTTTCCTTTGTAGTCCTCCATAAGCTGACGCACGCCCTTCAGGTTTCCGAGACCCTCCTCTCCGGAGCTTGCCACAAACAGGATGCCGCGCTTCGGAACGTAACCGTTCTTTGTAAACCACGCTGCCAGAAGCATCATGATCGCAAGGTTGGAGGTATTATCGCCGACGCCGGGGCAGCGCATGATATCGCCGTCATATACGACATCAAAGGGCTCCATATCCGGGAACACCGTATCAAGATGAGCCGTGTAGGCCAGGAGATTCTCACCCTTTTCGCAATGGAACGGGTAGATCACGTTTAAGGCGCTGTCGATGTAGGCACCCTTACAGCCTTCCTTTTCAAACCAGTCTTTGACAAATTCTGCCCGCAGCTCCTCGTGGTTGGAAGGAGACGGGATCCGGCAAAGAGTATCTAACAGCTTTACCAGAGTGTCCTGATTGGAATCAATGTACTCCTTTAATTCCTTGGGTAACAGTTCATTCATTAGTTTGTCCCTCCTGTAAATAATTTATTTTTTCTCCTCCTGGACCGGCTCTGAGGTCAGATCGAGGCCCAGTTTTTTGAAGATCTTTACATCAACATCTGAGAGCAGGACGGTGGTGTGTACCTGGCATCTGCGAAGCTTTGGCAGCTGCTCCAATGCCTTTCTCGCATTCTCATCTGTTGCTGCACTCGTGGAAAGAGCGATCAGTACCTCATCCGTGTGAAGACGCGGGTTTGTACTGCCAAGATATTTGACCTTAAGCCGCTGGATCGGCGCAATGGCCTCCGGAGAGATCAGATCCAGCTCGGGGTCGATCCCGCCTAATTCCTTTATGGCATTTAAAAGGACGGCGGCAGAGGCGCCGAGAAGCTCCTTTGTTTTTCCGAGGATGATCTTTCCGTCGGGAAGCTCAAGGGCGGCAGCCGGAGCATCGATGGAACGGGCCAGCTCTCTGGCAGCGGGAACTACCGGACGGTCCTCCGGGGTGATCTTTGCCTGCTTCATGATAAGCTCGATCTTATATGCCTCGGATTCGGCGGCTTCGTCGTTGACCGCCTTCTGGAGCGACTGGAAATACCGGCGGATGATCTCCTGACAGGAGGCCTCCCGGCAGGCGTCATCGTCCACGATACATAAGCCCGCCATGTTCACGCCCATATCGGTGGGAGATTTATAGGGGCATTCTCCGAAAATGCCCTCAAAGATCGCAGTCAGCACCGGGAAGATCTCTACGTCACGGTTATAGTTGACCGTTGTTTTTCCGTAGGCCTCCAGATGGAACGGGTCGATCATATTGACATCATTCAGATCTGCGGTGGCAGCCTCGTAAGCCAGATTAACCGGATGCTTTAAAGGAAGGTTCCAGATCGGGAAGGTCTCGAACTTTGCATAGCCGGCCTTAACTCCGCGCTTGTTCTCGTGGTAGAGCTGGGAAAGGCAGGTAGCCATTTTTCCGCTTCCCGGGCCGGGAGCTGTGACCACGACTAACGGCTTTGTCGTTTCGATATAGTCATTTTTTCCGAAGCCCTCGTCGCTTACGATAAGCGGAACATTGCTTGGATATCCGCTGATGGTATAGTGGCGGTAGACCCGGATCCCCAGCTTCTCAAGCTTTGTCTTAAACTGGCTGACCGCCGGAAGGTCGATATACTGGGTGATGACCACACTGCTTACATAGAGGCCGCGATCCGTAAACAGCCGGACGAGGCGGAGCACATCGACATCGTAGGTGATCCCCAGATCGTAGCGCACTTTATTTTTGGTGATATCGGAAGCATTTATTACAATAACGATCTCAGCCTGATCGGAGAGCTGCATAAGCATGCGGAGCTTACTGTCGGGCTCAAAACCGGGAAGAACTCTTGAAGCGTGATAGTCATCAAAGAGCTTTCCGCCAAATTCCAGATATAATTTATCTCCGAACTGGCTGATCCGCTCACGGATGTGATCGGATTGCATCGCCAGATATCGATCATTGTCGAATCCATGTCGGTACATTTTTTGTTCCTCCTTGCATTTAGTACATGTTTTTTTATCTGCCCGATATTCGCATATCGTGGGATTGTCATCCCACTTTTATGCTCATATTGGGGCGGGTACCAAGGTCTTTCACCCACTTATGAGCAAGCTCATGTGGGTTTAGACCTTTGTACCCTGGCATCATTTCTATTATGGAACAAAAAAACACATTTGAACAGAGGTTTTTTAAATTTTTTTCTTTCCCAAACGGTCATACTTATGTTAATATAGAAAATAACGATAGTATTGGTATTACGGATGAGGAAAGAAAAATGAAAAAATGGATGTTTGCGGTTTCGCTTGCCGGTCTCTTTCTTATGTCAGGATGCTCAAGATCCGGCGTGAAGGAGGAGACAGCTTCGGAACAGACGATTGCAAAAGAGGAAACGGCTGCCATAGAGGAAACGAGCGGGATCAAGGTGATCGAGAACGCCGGGCCGGACGGTGACAGGACGATTTCTCTCAGGATCGTAGATGAAAACAATCCGGCGCTTCCGGGGCGTATCCCGGAAAAGGTAAAGGGGATCTATATATCGGGCCCAATGTCCGGAAGCGGAGCGCTGTTTGAAGCGATCCTTGAAAATGCAGAGGAAACAGAGATCAATACGGTGGTCATCGACTTTAAGGATGACGAGGGCAGGATCACCTGCGATATCGACACACCGATGGTTTCCGATATCGGAGCATGCCGTCCCTATGTCCGGGATATCCGCTCCATGACAGAGACACTGAAAAAACGCGGCTTCTATGTGATCGCCAGGGTCGTGGCGTTCAGGGATCCCTATCTGGCGGAGCAGAAGCCGGAATGGAGCCTGCATCTGGCCGACGGAAGCCTGTACCGGGACAAAAAGGGCATGGCCTGGATCGATCCGTACCGGAAAGAGGTATGGGATTATCTGATGGAGGTAGGAACGGCGGCAAAGGAAGCCGGTTTTCAGGAGGTTCAGTTCGACTACCTGAGATTTTCTACCGAGGGCGGAATGAAAAACGTTGTCTTTGACCCGGCGGTTACAAAGGAACGGACAAAGACAGAGGTTATTACGGAATTTGTCAAATATGCCTACGAGAATCTGGCTTCTCAGGGACTTTTTGTTTCCGCCGATGTATTCGGCACCATCATCGGAAGTGAGATCGATGCCAATGCGGTGGGTCAGGACTATACCGAGATGGCAAAGCATCTTGACTACATCTGCCCGATGATCTATCCGTCCCACTACGGGCCGGGAAACTTCGGGATCGACCACCCGGATACAAAGCCCTACGAGACCGTACTGGAGGCATTAAAAAAATCAAGGACTGTGCTGGAGCAGGCAGCAGAGGAGGATGGTCATGTGAGCAATCAGGCGGCAGTCCGGCCGTGGCTTCAGGACTTTACCGCCTCCTATCTCGGAGAAGGAAACTATATCCAGTATGGGTATGAGGAAGTGCAGAAGCAGATCCAGGCGGTAAATGACGCCGGATATGAGGAATGGATGCTGTGGAGTGCTGCCAACAGATATCATTTCCGGGAGGAAGCCCAGTAGTGCATACCGGAGGTAAAAAATGAATCAGAAACGAGCTATACCAGTGCCGGGAGAATTCTACCGGCACTTTAAACATCGAAGCTACCAGATCGTTGCGGTGGCCTCCCATTCGGAGACCGGGGAACAGATGGTGGTCTATCAGGCATTATACGGAGACTTTAAGATATGGGTGCGGCCTCTGGATATGTTTCTTGAGGAGGTGGATCGGGTGAAGTATCCGGACGCCGATCAGAAATACCGCTTTGAGAAATTTGTACCCGGCGTATCCGATACAGCCGGAACGCTGACGGAAGAAGCGTGCCCGGAAGAAGCGTGCCCGGAAGAAGCATGCCCGGAAAAGCCCTGCCTTCCGGATCCGCATCTTCTCGACTTCTTTGAAGCCATGGATGATAAAAAATACGATAAAATGCTGGAGGCCCTTGCAAAGCTTTCGGAGAAAGCAACCCAAAAGGAGATCGACGATATCTGCATGGTACTGGATATCACTCCCATCGGGGAAAGCGTGTTTGAGCAGCTGGCCGGTATCAGACGTCATGTGCTGATGTTAAAAAAATTTGATGGAGAGCGACTTCGTTGACAGAAAAAGAAAACCCCAATAGCAATTCCTTCCACTCATTTAATATAGAAGAAGAACTGAAAAAGCTCCCTGCCTCGCCGGGGGTCTATATCATGCATGACGCAAGTGATGAGATCATCTACGTGGGAAAAGCGATCAGCCTGAAAAACCGTGTGCGGCAGTATTTCCAGAGCAGCAGGAACAAGACAGCGAAGATCGAAAAAATGGTCTCCCGGATCGCCCGCTTTGAATACATCATCACAGACTCCGAGCTGGAGGCTCTGGTATTGGAGTGCAACCTGATCAAGGAGCATCGTCCCAAGTATAATACGATGCTTAAGGATGATAAAACCTACCCTTATATCAAGGTCACGACAGACGAGGAATTTCCGCGCATTTTGTTTTCCCGAACGATGAAAAAGGACAAATGCCGGTACTTTGGGCCCTACACCAGTGCCGGGGCGGTTAAGGATACGATCGAGCTGATCCATAAGCTCTGGAAGCTGCGGACCTGCAGCAGGCAGCTTCCAAGGGATATCGGAAAGGAACGTCCGTGCTTGAATTATCATATTAAACAATGTGCGGCCCCCTGTCAGGGATATATCTCAAAGGAGGAGTACGCCCATTCCGTCGAGCAGGCGCTGGAGTTTTTAAACGGGCATTATGCCCCGATTTTATCTATGCTGGAGGAGAAGATGATGGCCTGCTCGGATGAGCTGGAATTTGAAAAGGCCATCGAATATCGCGAGCTGTTAAACAGCGTCCGGCAGGTGGCCCAGAAGCAGAAGATCACAAGCCAGAGCATGGAGGATCGTGATGTGATCGCCATGGCGCGGGATCAGGAGGACGCCGTAGTACAGGTTTTCTTTGTGCGTGACGGAAAGCTGATCGGCAGAGAACACTTCCATCTGGCAGCCTCCACGGCAGAGGAGGACAGCCAGATCCTTTCCGGCTTTGTGAAGCAGTTTTATGCCGGAACCCCGTTTATCCCAAGAGAGATCCTTACCCAGCTGGAATTTGATGACATGGAGGTGGTGGGACAGTGGCTTACCGGCCGCCGCGGGCAGAATGTGAAATTCATCATCCCCAGAAAGGGTCAGAAGGAGCGGCTTGTGGAGCTTGCGGCAAAGAATGCCCTTCTGGTGTTATCTCAGGATAAGGAAAAGATCAAACGGGAGGAGCTAAAGACCATCGGAGCCATGAACCAGATCGGGGAGTGGCTGGGGCTTACGGGCATCCGCCGCATCGAGGCCTATGATATCTCGAATATCAGCGGCTTTGAGTCGGTGGGCTCCATGGTAGTCTACGAGGACGGAAGGCCGAAAAAGAACGATTACCGGAAATTTAAGATCCGGACGGTGCAGGGGCCGAATGACTATGCCTCTATGGAGGAGGTGCTGTCAAGACGCTTTGAACACGGCCTTACGGAGCGCGAGGAAGAAAAGAAACAAACAGAACAACAGGGAAATGAAAGCTTTGGCAGCTTCACGAGGTTTCCGGAGCTGATCATGATGGACGGCGGGAGAGGACAGGTAAACGTCGCCCTTAAGGTGCTGGACAGGCTGGGCTTAAGCATCCCGGTCTGCGGCATGGTAAAGGATGACGATCACAGGACCCGCGGTCTGTATTTTGAGAATAAAGAGCTTCCTATTGACCGCCGCAGCGAGGGCTTTAAGCTCATCACAAGGATACAGGATGAGGCCCACCGATTTGCGATCGAATACCACCGAAGCTTAAGAAGCAAGGAGCAGGTTCATTCTCTGTTAGACGATATCGAAGGGATCGGCCCGGCAAGGAGAAAGGCGCTGCTTAGACGCTTCCGCTCCTTAGAGGGGATCCGGGATGCAGGCCTTGAGGAGCTTTCGTCCACAGAAGGGATGAACCGCAGGGCGGCGGAAAGTGTATACAACTTTTTTCATCATAGAACAAACCAAAAGGAAGGGGAATAGTATGTACGGAGTTACCATAACAAAGCTGATAAATAAAATGGATTTTGAAAACCTCACACCGGAGATCGATACCGACAAGATCGTTCTCTCCCATCCGGATGTAAACCGTCCGGCATTACAGCTCACCGGCTTTTACGATCATTTTGACAATGAACGCGTGCAGATGATCGGAAATGTGGAGATGGCTTATCTTTCAGGACTTTCAAAGGAAAGACGCCTTGCCATGTTTGACAAGCTCTTTTCCAGCAAGATCCCCTGTGTCGTATTCTGCCGCAGCCAGAATCCGGGAGAGGATGTTCTGGCCCTCTGTTACCATTACGGTGTTCCGTGTCTTCTCTCATCAAAGCCGACCTCTGACGTGATGGCAGAGGTCATCCGGTGGTTAAAGGCGAAGCTTGCTCCGTGTATCAGCATCCACGGCGTTCTTGTCGATGTATTCGGCGAAGGTGTCCTTATCACGGGAGAGAGCGGTATCGGTAAGAGTGAGGCGGCTCTTGAGCTGATAAAGAGGGGACATCGTCTTGTCAGTGATGATGTGGTAGAGATCCGTAAGGTCAGCGATGAAACGCTGGTGGGATCGGCGCCGGAGATCACAAAATATTTTATTGAGCTTAGGGGCATCGGCATCATCGATGTGAAGACACTGTTCGGTGTTGAGAGTGTAAAGAATACCCAGTCCATCGACATGGTGATAAAGCTGGAGGACTGGGATAAGGATCGGGAATACGACCGCCTCGGACTGGAGGAGCAGTATACGGAATTTCTCGGGAATAAAGTTGTCTGCCACAATATCCCGGTGCGTCCGGGCCGTAATCTCGCCGTGATCGTGGAATCGGCAGCGGTAAACTACCGTCAGAAGAAGATGGGCTACAATGCAGCCAAGGAGCTTTACAATAGAGTACAGGCAAATCTGGCTAAGAAATAACAGACGAGAGGGGAACAGATTCATGGAAGTAAGGATCAATGAGCCGATGAAGGCTCACACCTCTTTTAAGGTCGGAGGGCCGGCAGACTGGTTCGTTATGCCGGAGACTAAGGAGGAGCTTTCTGCGGTGCTTGATATCTGCAGACGGGCAGACCTGCCGTGGTATATGCTCGGAAACGGAAGCAACCTTCTGATCAGTGACTCAGGGCTTCGGGGGGTCGTTATCAGCACGAAAAAATTTGATCGTCTGGATCCCTGTGATACTACTCTGCGGGTGGGGGCAGGCATCCTTCTTTCCAGAGCGGCCGCGGCGGCTCTTAAGGCGGGACTTACAGGGCTTGAGTTTGCCGCCGGGATCCCGGGTACGGTGGGCGGAGCCGTCGTGATGAATGCCGGCGCCTACGGCTCGGAAATGAAGGATGTGCTTAAGCAGGTAACGGTCCTTGACCGGGAAGGAACGGTTTTGACCCTTTCTCCGGAGGAGCTTAAAATGGGCTATAGAACGAGCCGGATTCCCGACGAGGGATATCTTGTTCTTGAAGCAGAGTTTCTCTTAAACAAGGGAGATAAGGACGCAATAAAGGAACAAATGGATGAGCTTGCCGCAAAACGGCGGAAAAAACAGCCGCTGGAGTACCCCAGCGCCGGCAGCACCTTTAAGCGGCCGGCCGGCCACTTTGCCGGAAAGCTGATCGAGGATGCGGGCCTTAAGGGCTTTACGGTGGGAGGCGCCGCAGTTTCGGATAAGCATGCGGGCTTTGTGATCAATAAAGGCGGTGCCAGTGCAGCGGATATCGCAAGCCTGTGCAGACAGATACAGGCGGAGGTATTTAAGCAGACAGGCATTCAGCTGGAGTTAGAAATCAGGCTGCTTGGAGATTTTAAGGAGGATTAGAATCGGTGAGACTTGTGATCGTGACGGGCATGTCCGGCGCCGGTAAGACGACGGCACTGAAATTTCTTGAAGATATGGGCTTTTACTGTGTGGACAATCTGCCGATCCTCCTGATCGAAAAGTTTGCGGAACTGACGCTAAATGACAGAAGCTGCAATCAGGATGTGGCGTTAGGGATCGATATCCGGAGCGGCGAGGAGCTTCCCCTTCTTGCCGATATCATAAAGCGCTGGAGGGAGAGCTCCTATCCGTTTTCGATCCTGTTTCTGGATTCCGCCGATCAGGTTCTGATCAAACGGTACAAGGAAACCAGAAGAAGCCATCCGCTGGCCCGAACAGGACGGGTAGAAAAGGGGATCGCTCTTGAAAGGGAGCGTCTGGCTTTTTTAAAGGCAGAGGCAGACTATACGCTGGATACGAGCCGGTACCTTACCAAAGAGCTTAAGCAGGAGCTGGAGGTTATCTTTGCCGCCGATAAGACAAAGAGCCGGATGTATATCACGGTGCTGAGCTTCGGCTTTAAATACGGGATCCCGGCCGATGCGGATCTTGTTTTCGATGTCCGCTTTCTCCCCAATCCTTACTATGTGGAGGAGCTGCGTTTCCGCACGGGAATGGAGGCCGAGGTAAGGGATTATGTGATGCAGGGAGATACCGGAAGACAGTTTCTGGAAAAGCTTACGGATCTTCTTAAATTCCTTGTGCCAAAGTATGAGCAGGAGGGAAAAAGCCAGCTTGTGATCGCCGTCGGCTGTACGGGAGGAAGACACCGCTCGGTAGCGATCGCCGCCAAGGTCTTTGAAGCCCTGAGTCAGGATACACGCTATGAGGTGCGTCTGGAGCATCGGGACGCAGAAAAATAAAGTTCATGGACGGAGTGAGGAAAACATGTCATTTTCTTCAAGGATAAAGGAGGAGCTGTCCCGCCATATTGCGGCTTCCAGGCATTGCCAGATCGCTGAGATCGCCGCGATCCTAAGCCTTTGCGGCGGGATCCAGATCTCCGGTGACGACCGCTACAGCATTAAGATCCATACGGAAAATGTGACTGTTGCAAGAAAGTGCTTTACATTACTTAAAAAAACATTTAATATAGAGGCTGATATATCGATACGGCGCAATGCCCATCTGGGCAAAAACAGGACGTATTCCGTCTGCGTAAAGCAGCACGAGGACGCAATGCGCGTATTGAAGGCTACAAAGCTGCTATCCGAGGATGGTGAGATCGGTGAGAACCTGTCCGTGGTCGGAAACGTGGTGGTGCAGAATCCCTGCTGCCGCCGTGCTTTTCTTCGCGGTGCGTTTTTGGCGTCCGGCTCCATCAGCGATCCGGAGAAGTTCTATCATCTCGAGATCGTCTGTGCAACGGAACCGAAGGCCAGCCAGATCCGCTCAATTATGGCGACCTTTGATATTGATGCAAAGATCGTGATCCGCAAGCGCTATTATGTGGTCTATATCAAGGAGGGAAACCAGATCGTCGATATGCTGAATGTGATAGAGGCCCATCTGTCCCTGATGGAATTTGAAAATATCCGTATCTTAAAAGAGATGCGGGGAAATGTAAACCGTCAGGTCAATTGTGAAACGGCCAATATTAATAAAACGGTTTCGGCTGCAGTCAAGCAGATCAACGATATTGTATACATTCGGGATACGATCGGTTTTGAAAGCCTGCCGGCGGGGCTTTCTGAGATCGCCAGAGTTCGTCTGGAAAAGCCGGAAGCAACGTTAAAGGAACTGGGTGAATACCTGGAACCGCCAGTAGGAAAGTCGGGAGTAAATCACCGGCTGAGAAAGCTCTGTGGCCTGGCCGAGAGCTTGAGAGACCGGGAAGCAGGCAGACCGGACAGCTAAGCTATGGGTGCTGTCGGGGTTTTAGAGGAGGATTGTTATGACAAAACGGACTGTGACTATCGAGTTGGCTTCCGGATTGGAGGCTCGTCCGATTGCAATGCTGGTTCAGCTTGCAAGCAGCTACGAAAGTAAGATCTATGTGCAGAGCGACAACAAAAAGGTGAATGCAAAGAGTATTATGGGAATGATGACTCTGGATCTCCCGGTTGGCGAGCAGGTGGTCGTAATGGCTGACGGAGTGGATGAGGAAAAAGCAATTAAGGATATTGAGAAATATCTGAGCAATAATTAAGTCCATCAGGCTGTTTCGTAAAGAAACAGCCTTTTATGTTAGGGATTCTGGTCAGTGAGGCTGACAAAAACGGAGGGAGCAGATGGCATTTACACATTTACATGTCCATACGGAATACAGCCTTTTAGACGGCTCGAGTAAGATCAAGGAGCTGGCACAGCGGGCAAAGGAGCTGGGAATGGACAGTATGGCGATCACGGATCATGGCGTCATGTACGGCGTCATTGATTTTTACCGGGCTGCCAGAGAAGCCGGGATCAAGCCCATCATCGGCTGCGAGGTCTATGTATCTCCGGGCTCCAGATTTGACCGGGAAAATGTCCACGGTGAGGATCGGTATTACCATCTGGTGCTTTTGGCGGAGAACAATGAGGGCTATCAGAACCTGATGAAGATCGTTTCCAAGGGCTTTGTCGATGGCTTTTATTATAAACCGAGGATCGATGAGGAGATCTTAAGGACCTACCATACCGGGATCATCGCATTGAGTGCCTGTCTGGCAGGAGAAATCCCGCGATATTTAGAGAAAAACCTCTATGAGGAGGCGAAAAAAGCCGCAGAAAAATACAGAGAAATATTCGGGGAGGGCAATTTTTTCCTTGAGCTGCAGGATCACGGGATCCCCATGCAGCGTCAGGTGAATCAGGGTATCCTTAGGCTCTCGAAAGAGCTCTCCATCCCTCTTGTGGCTACTAACGACTGCCATTATATCAATGCAGACGACTGGGAGCCTCACGATATCCTTTTATGCATCCAGACAGGAAAAAAGGTATCGGATGCGAACCGGATGCGATATGAGGGCGGTCAGTATTATGTCAAGTCGGAGGAGGAAATGCGGGAGCTGTTCCGCTATATCCCCGAGGCGATCGACAATACCCACAGAATCGCAGAACGATGCAACGTGGAGATCGAATTTGGCGTGACAAAGCTGCCGCGGTATGATGTGCCGGAGGGCTATACCTCCTGGGAATATTTAAATCATCTCTGCCGGAGAGGCTTCGCGGAGAGATATCCGGAGGATGACGGCACCTTAAAGGAACGTCTGGACTATGAGCTGACGACTATAAAAAACATGGGCTATGTAGATTACTTCCTGATCGTGTGGGATTTTATCAACTATGCCAGATCCCACGGGATCGCCGTGGGGCCGGGCCGAGGCTCGGCAGCGGGAAGTATCGTGGCCTACTGCCTTAAGATCACCAATATCGATCCCATCAAATATCAGCTGCTTTTTGAACGTTTCCTGAATCCGGAGCGTGTGTCCATGCCGGATATCGACGTGGACTTTTGTTACGAGAGGCGTCAGGAAGTGATCGATTACGTCGTTGAAAAATACGGAAAGGATCAGGTTGCCCAGATCGTGACCTTCGGTACCTTAGCGGCCCGGGGAGTGATCCGGGATGTGGGCCGCGTGATGGATCTGCCCTACAGCCTCTGTGATCAGGTATCAAAGATGGTTCCGGCGGAGCTCAATATCACGCTGGAGCTGGCGTTAAAGAAAAATCCTGAGCTGAAGCTTCTTTATGACACAGACGAACAGGTGAAAAAGCTGATCGATATGTCCATGCGTCTGGAGGGGCTTCCTCGGCACACCTCCATGCATGCGGCCGGAGTGGTGATCAGCCGCACGGCCATCGATGAATACGTTCCCCTTTCCCGGGGCTCAGACGGCACCATCACGACGCAGTTTACAATGACAACGTTAGAGGAGCTGGGGCTTTTAAAAATGGACTTCCTCGGCCTCAGGACCCTGACGGTCTTACAGGACGCAGTGGAAATGATCGAGCATGACTGCGGGAAAAAGCTGGATCTGGATGCCATCGATTACAATGACAAAAGGGTTATGGAGGCGATCGGCACAGGAAAGAACGAGGGCGTGTTCCAGCTCGAGAGCGGCGGCTTTAAAACCTTCATGAAGGAGCTGAAGCCGGAAAGCCTCGAGGATATTATCGCCGGGATCTCGCTGTATCGGCCGGGCCCGATGGATTTTATCCCCAAATATTTAAAAGGAAAGAACGATCCTGCCTCCATCACCTATACATGTCCGCAGCTGGAGCATATATTAAGCCCCACCTACGGGTGCATCGTGTATCAGGAGCAGGTCATGCAGATCGTGCGCGATCTGGCCGGATATACGCTGGGCCGGAGCGATCTGGTGCGCCGTGCCATGTCAAAGAAGAAGGCTGCCGTTATGGCAAAGGAACGGCAGAACTTTGTATACGGAAATGAGGAGGAGGGCGTTAAAGGCTGTATCGCCAACGGGATCGCCGCAGAGACGGCCAACCGGATCTATGACGACATGACAGACTTTGCAAAGTATGCGTTTAACAAGTCCCATGCGGCAGCCTACGCGGTCGTATCCTATCAGACAGCCTACTTAAAATACTATTATCCGAAGGAATTTATGGCAGCGCTGATGACATCGGTGATGGACAACGTGACAAAGATCTCCGAATACATCCTCGCCTGCAGAAATATGGGCATCCGGATCCTGCCGCCGGATATCAACGAAGGCGTCGGAGGCTTTTCTGTTTCCGGAGACAGCATACGCTATGGCTTATCGGCGATCAAGAGCGTGGGCCGTGCGGTGGTGGAGGTCATCATCCGGGAGAGAGAGGCAAACGGGCCCTTCTCGACGCTGGAGGATTTTATCAACCGCATGTCCAATAAGGAGGTCAATAAACGGACGCTGGAGAGCTTTATCAAATCCGGGGCTCTGGATTCGCTGCCGGGCACCAGAAAGCAGAAGCTTTATATTTCACCGGAGCTTCTCGAAAACAAGGCCAGAGACAAGAAGACGGTAATGGAAGGCCAGTTAAGCTTCTTTGATCTTGCACCGGAGGAGGATCGGGAGGATTTCCGCGTCGCCTTCCCGGAGGTGGGGGAGTTTGACAAGGACGATATCCTTGCATTTGAAAAGGAAACCATCGGCATCTATGTCAGCGGACATCCCATGGAAAAATATCAGGAGCTGTGGCAGAAGAATGTGACGGCAAAGACATCAGATTTTATCGTTGACGAGGACGGGCATACCGTGGCGGAGGACGGAGCCATGGTCGTTGTCGGAGGCATGATAACGGCAAAAAAGGTGAAGACCACAAAGACGAACCAGTTAATGGCCTTTATCTCGCTGGAGGATATGGTCGGAACCATCGAGGTTCTGATCTTTCCGAAGATCTATGAAAAGAACCGTGCCGCATTAAATGAAGAATCCAAGGTGTTTCTTACGGGCCGCGTTTCCATCGGAGACGATCCGGTGGGAAAGCTGATCTGTGAGGAGGTGATCCCCTTTGACGAGATCCCCGGAGAGCTCTGGCTGCAGTTTGAAGATCAGGACTGTTATGCGGAAAAGATCGACGCGGTGATGGACTGCCTGCGAAATTCGGAAGGAAAAGACAGAGTGATCCTGTATTTAAAGCAGGAAAGAAAAATCAAACGCCTCTCTGCAGGCTGGGCGGTGGATGCAGGCGAACCTCTTTTAGCAAACTTGTATGATATACTTGGTGAAAAAAATGTCAAAGTTGTGCAAAAAAACATTGAAAAGAATAGTAAAATGCATTAAAATGTTTTTAGCTTAAACTAAAACGATCATCTCCTGCAGGACAGGAGGTTCAATGGAGGAATAGACTATGACAAAAAAAGAGGTTAAAACTATCGGGGTACTCACAAGCGGCGGAGATGCGCCGGGAATGAATGCAGCGATCCGTGCGGTCGTTAGGACAGCGATCCATAAAGGCCTCAAGGTCAAGGGCATCATGCGTGGTTATGCAGGACTTCTCCAGGAGGAGATCGTAGATATGGATGGCGTGAGCGTTGCCGACACCATTAACAGAGGCGGCACGATCCTTTATACCGCCCGCTGTGAAGAATTTACGACAGAAGAAGGCCAGAGGCTTGGTGCAGAGGTCTGTAAGAAGCATGGCATCGACGGTATCGTTGTGATCGGCGGAGACGGCTCCTTCCGCGGTGCGGGAAAGCTGTCGGCGCTGGGGATTAATACCATCGGCCTTCCGGGTACCATCGATCTTGATATCGCATGTACGGACTATACGATCGGCTTTGATACCGCAGTCAATACGGCTATGGAGGCGATCGATAAAGTTCGTGACACCTCGACATCCCACGAGCGTTGTAGTATAATAGAAGTAATGGGACGCCGTGCCGGGTATATCGCCCTCTGGTGCGGTATCGCCAACGGAGCCGAGGACATCCTGCTTCCGGAGCGTTATGACGGCAACGAGCAGAACCTGATCAACCGCATTATCGAAAACAGAAAGCGCGGCAAAAAGCATCACATCATCATCAATGCGGAGGGCATCGGCCACTCCACATCCATGGCGAGAAGAATTGAGGCGGCCACCGGCATCGAGACCCGGGCCACCATCATCGGACATATCCAGCGCGGCGGCACTCCGACCTGTAAGGACCGCGTCTATGCGTCAATTATGGGGGCAAGGGCGGCAGAGCTTCTGGCAGACGGAAAGAGCAACCGTATCGTAGCCTATAAGAACGGCCAGTTCGTTGATTTCGACATTCAGGAGGCCCTGAATATGAAAAAGGATATCCCGGAGGAGCAGTTTGAGGTCAGCAAGCTGCTGATCCGTTAATTTACAAAGCGGGAAAGGAGCGGAGGAATGGGAATAAGGGAAGATGAAAAGATAGCTCCCCACTGTGATTATATCCATGTCCATGAGCAGACAGTCAAACAGGTACTGGAGGTCATGCCCACGGGAGATACGCTGGTAAATCTGGCAGAGTTCTTCCGCGTGTTCGGAGATTCCACCAGAATCCGTATCCTCTACGCGTTAAGCCAGTCGGAGCTGTGCGTCTGCGATATCGCAAGCCTTCTGGGAATGGGCCAGTCGGCAATCTCCCATCAGCTGCGTATTTTAAAGCAGATGCGGCTCGTTAAATTCCGTCGGGACGGAAAGAGCGTCCTTTATTCACTGGCAGACAGCCATATACAAACGATCCTCGCTCAGGGGATGGAACATATTGGAGAAAAGCAATGAAATTTACAAAAATGCAGGGAATTGGAAACGATTATGTCTATGTCAACTGTTTTGAAGAAACAGTAGAGGATCCCTCGCAGACCGCAATAAAAGTCAGCAATCGTAATTTCGGGATCGGCTCGGACGGACTTATCCTGATCTGCCCTTCCAAAGTGGCAGACTGCCGGATGGAAATGTATAATCTGGACGGCTCTCAAGGTGCTATGTGCGGAAACGGGATCCGCTGTGTCGGGAAATATGTATACGACCACGGTATCGTAGACCACACCGAGATCGATGTCGAGACAGGCGCCGGGATCAAGCATCTGAGCCTTAAGCTTAAGGATGGAAAGGTGGATACCGTAACGGTGGATATGGGAAAACCGGTGCAGACCTCAAGGCTTGAGGAAAAGATCTGTGTATGCGGGAAGGAGTATGCCTTTACCGGGGTTTCCATGGGAAATCCCCATGCAGTCGTATTTATGGATGGCATCGACCGGCTTCCGATCGAAACGATCGGCCCTGCTTTTGAAACCCACGAGAGATTCCCGGATCGGACGAACACGGAATTTGTGGAGATCACAGACAGAACCCATGTAAATATGCGGGTGTGGGAACGCGGCTCCGGAGAAACGCTGGCATGCGGGACCGGGGCGTGTGCAGTCGCAGTTGCCTGTGCCTTAAACGGAAAAACAGAAGACCGGGTTGACGTTAAGCTCCTCGGAGGAACGCTTTCTATTTTCTGGGACAGAGAAAAGGACACGGTCTATATGACCGGCCCGGCGGTGGAAGTGTTCCACGGTGAGATCTAATACGGAAAAATCTAACCGGAATATCAGATCAGCAGACAGTATGCTGTTGTCATATAAAGGACAAAGGAGAATTATCATGGATCACATTGACAGAGAAATACTTAAGATCCTTCAGCAGAACGCCAGAACTTCATTAAAGACGATCGCGGAGAAGACCTTCCTTTCTTCCCCGGCGGTTTCAGCGAGAATTGAAAAGCTGGAGAGGGATCAGATCATCACGGCGTATCAGGCACAGGTCAGCCCGATGAAACTGGGCTATCACATTATCGCATTCATTAACCTAAATGTATTGCCGGAGGACAAAAGCAAATTTTATAAATATGCAGAGTCCATACCGAACATTCTGGAGTGCAGCAGTGTGACCGGTGAATTTTCTGTCATTATGAAGGTCGCCTTCGAGAGTACCATGCAGCTTGACACATTCTTGGGACAGCTGCAGAAATTCGGAAAAACCAGTACACAGATCGTATTCGCCACCCATGTAGGCCCGCGGGGTGTGCAGGTGCAGGACGAAAAATAGAAGATATTTTAACCGAATCAAGTAAGTCATCACCCACTGCTTCAATTGCGAAAAGCAATAAGCAGTGGGTGGGGACTTGCTTGTATCAGGATATGAGCAAGTAGTGAAGCGGATTGCGAATATCCGCTTGCCCTTTTTTTATTGTAGGAAATCAGCCTGCTTAAAAACAGCGGTATGCCAGAAAAAGGTTAATAAACGTAATCATGGTGAAAAGAGATCCATACAGGAGTTTTTCCATAATGCCGGTTCCTCACTTACCTTGTACTTATATTTCGGGCCAGCCTGTGGTCAGATGATTCTACCTATTACAATAGCATGGTTAGATCGTTTTGTAAAACGAAAAGCGATATCATGGGGAAACTTCAGGCAAAAGCAAGAAGAAAATATGCGTTTGGTACCAAATTTGTGCGTTTCGTACAAGGTGTATTGAAAAAACTTCCCGGATATTATATTATATAGTAAAATCAGGTAACAAGGTCGAAATGCTTATAAAGGAGAGGATTATATGGGTAAAAGAAGGTGGCATGAGAGGCTGTCGGCAGCCGTGCTGGCAGCGATACTTGCAGTCAATTACGGCGGGGCAAATATATCAGCAAGAGCAGATATGGTTTCCGCTGTCGAGGAAAGCATTCAAGCAGAGGCAAGAGGGCTGACGGCATCTCCGTCCAATGCGGAAAAAACAGAAAAAACAGAAAAGACAGAAAAAACAGAGCAGGCGAAGACAGAAAAGCAGAAAGTTTCAGAAGCTGTGATCGCAACGTCCTCTGACGCAAAAAAGCCGGAGAACACAAAGCTTCCCGAGATCAGTGCGGCAGCCAAAGAGATCGGGAGTGCAATGTATGCAGATGCTGCCGAGAATATCGTCTACACGATCAGTCATGCTACAGACGGCTTTTCGGTTAGCGGCGGAGAACTCAATACAAATGTCACTACACTTACGGAGGCGGTAAAGCAAATCTTAGACCAGAGCAAAACAAAAAAGGTGGCCATTCACTTTAATGATATTGTTTCTTTAGAAAATGATGGCATCCAGCTTAATATTCCATGCGAGCTGACCCTGACGGGCTCCTATAAAGCGGTAGGAACATGGGGTGAGTTGTTTAAAATCAACAGCACCGGCCGCTTTACCATACACAATACCGCAAATATTACAACATCTAAAACGGCGATTACAAATAGTAAAGACGCAGAAGTGATCTTTGAGCATAATGACGGCACTCTTGAGAACAGCACCGGCGACACGTTATTTAACCTGAAGACCAATGATAAGGTATATCTAAAGGGCGGTGAGATAAACGGTAGTGTTTTTGGAAATCTGACGGGAGGATATGTAGAGATCTCCGGAGGTGTCTGGAACGGAAGCATTAGTTCCGTAAAAGAAGTCAACATAAGCGGAGGCCGATTGGAGAATCGTAAAGCCGGTGAAAATTCGATATATGCGATCCGCGGAGCCGAGAAAATATCCATAAACGGCGGCGAGATCTATGCGGAAAATACAAATACAAATACGACTGACTCCAACAGAGCAGCTTATGCCATCAGCATGGCGAATAAGACCGAACTGACCTTATCCGGCGATGTCGATATCTCTGCTTCGTGTAACAGCGGAAAACAGGGCTCCCTATATTATAGCAGTGGCGCCTATCCTACGGTGGATGCGACCGGCTTGACCTCTATTAATTCCGGTTTTACTCTGGCGCCTTATTATGCAGCAATGACGAAAAGCTCGGCGTTGACAAACTGGATGGAGTGTTCTGCTGATAATATTGAGTCCTTGCTTAATAATATGAGTTTAAATGTGATCTGTCCGACTCCGGAGACACAGGCTGAATGTGAAAAATATGAATTAAAAGCCGCCGGAAATTATATCCGGATTCTGGATAAAAATGCTCCGGCAAGCCAGATCGAAAGCGGCGTTATTAAAAAAGCGGATATTCAACAGTCAACGGATGAAGGTAAATATGATGTTACCGTTACGTATGCCTCTGCGGGAGAAGGGACAGAAGAAAATAAGACATACCAGTATAATATAACCTCCGGCAGCGTATCCGGTATATTAAATGATATCCTGCTTATGAATACGGGAACTGCCGGCCCTCAGATCACTATTGGCAGTACGGATTCGCCGATCAGTGAGGATATTACGATAGATACGGCGGGCTTCAGTGAGGATAATGCCGTTGTATTAGAAGGAGAGATCAAAGGAAGGGTCACGGTCACCGGAAAAGGAACATTAAAATCCAGCCTTAGCTGTTCCGGCTTTGTTGGCGCGACACCGAGTACGATCCATATTATAGGAGGAGAAATCATCGGGGTGATTACGAATTCGCCGGTGATCCAATTGAGTGCAGCAAACCTGATCGTTGAAGGGGACAGCACAGTGATCCGGAATGCGAATCATTCATACGGCTCTGATGAGAACCGCGATACGATCAGTGCGACAGGCGGCGTACAGATCACGATCCGGGGAGGCAGTATCGAGTCTTTTGGCGGACGTGCTTTGTATATATACAGAAAAGGAGATTCTGTCTTAGCCGACTCCTATGCTTCTCTCCTTGTCGAGGGAGGAACCATATCAGGAGCCAAATATGGTATTTACAATACCGAACATAATGAAGTCACGATTAAGGGTGGTACGATTCATGGGGATACATCCGATATCTTCCTTGCCCATAACATCACTCAAATCCCTCGTGAACCAAAAAAGTTTACCGTAGAGAATGAAAGCTCCTCAAATTCATTCCCCTTTGATAAGATGCAAATCGAAAATCTATCCAGTACGAATGAGATCGATTTTACGAAGGCAAAGTTTAAGACTAACGATAATAATTTACGTATCGTTCTCAACAGCGGAGCGGTAGCAGGCAAGCTGTTTCGAGTATCCACAAAGGAATACAGGAGCTTTCTAAAGAAGGTTGAGCTTTCCGGCCCGGAAGCGCCGGTCTGCGTGGTCTATAATTCTGCCAAGCCCTCAGCTTCGCCGGAAACGACAGATATCTATGCGTTCCCAACGACAGAGCAGCGGACGGTTCATGTTAAATATTATAACGAGAATAAAGATGCAGAGCCGTTTTATGATGAATATCTTTTAAAAGAATATACGGTCAAAGATGCAGAACCGATAAGCAGCTACCTGAGTAAAACAGTGCCTACCGGGACAAACCAGAATCAGTTTTCCGTATGGCGCTATAAGGATGACATAAGAAAGGGTACAGCGGCAGATGAAAAGATTACCGTTAAGGAGCTTGTCGAGGATACACTTGCTACGGAGGCAAATGGCGCCCCGGTGGTCGAGCTTTACGCAGGATACAAGGTCTCTCTTACGGGTAACGCAGTTGCTACCGGAGACAGCTCGGTCAGCTTTGAGGCAACATCTGATGGAACGACCCTGTATTATACAAATAATACAACATACAGCAGATACAGCGGCGAAGAATTAAGGGCGGCGGCTAAGGCCGAAGCAACAAGAGCAGATTTTCAGTCTTTTACCTCAGGAAATGGTAGCTTCACAATTTCCTACACGAATCTGGAGCCGGGACAATCCTATTCCTGCATTATGGTTGCCGAAAATGAAAATCTTGATGTATCCGATGCCCTTACGCTGACGGCAACGACAAATAAACGTGTATTAAATAAACATGATTTCAGTATTGGCGAGACAAAATTTACCTATGCCGGAAATCAGGCTACACATGTAGTAAGCGTAACACCGACTTCGGAAAACAACGGAAAATTCGAGATCGATATGGTGCGTTATAAAAAGAAGGAGGGAGAAAATTATACAGGAGACTTCCTCGGAGCACAGGCGGCAGCCGGTGTATATGGCGTATTTGTCTCTACGAAATCGGAAAAAATCGGGATCAATCGTGCGACAGATCTGCTCCTCTGCGATATGACGATCGAGAAGGCGGAATTTGATCCTTCGTGGTTTAAGACCCGCAGTCAGATAACCTATGGTCAGGATGCAGGGGATGCTTTAAAACCGGTGATCCGGGAAGAATACAGTACAGCCGGTGCCACAGCCTTTATTACCGGCTATGGAGAGATCAGCTATAAGCTTTATGAAGATGCGGCCCTTACAACAGAGGTTTCCCGAAACAGCAGTGGACACTATGACGTGTGCCTGAAGGAAGACGGAACCGTTGGCCAATATTATGTGGGAGTTACCTGTACGGAAGGAAATAATGTAAAGGCACAGGAAAAACCGGCTGCGATCTTTAATAATCAGCTTACGATCGAGAAAGCAGACCACACATTTACTGATCTGACCTGTGAAAATATCTATTACGGCGAGTCACCGTCCCCCAAGGTTCAGCTGAAAAATGCGGATGCAAACGCAGCTTATACGGAAGCGGATGCCGGGCCGGTGCGATTCACCTACACAAAAGACAGCAGCGGAAGTGATGGTGCGGTCTGGTCTGCAGCAAATAACGTCGGAAAATGGTATGTGCGTGCCGAGATCGATGAAAGCCGGAATTTCAACGGTGCGAAAAGTGAATGGAAGGAGTTTAACGTCAATAAGGCAGAGCTTAAAGTTTCGGTTAAGACGCTCGACTCCAAGAAGTATGACGGAACGACGGCAGCAAGCGGTACGCTTTCGCTGGAAGCCGTAAAGGGAAATCTCCTTTCTGCGGATGAAGCAGAGCTGGGAGCAAGCGGAGTTTTCACATGGACATCTCCGGCAGCAGGAACAAATACGGTGAATGTTTCCGAGATTCAACTTACCGGTACGGCAAAAGATAATTACCGCATCGTGGAGGGCGGCGACAGCCTTACCGGAATATCCTGTCAGGATGCCCAAATTATAGCCGCAGAGCTTACCGGAGTTTCTGTAACGCAGAGAAACTCTCTTACCTACAATGGTCAGCCTCAGGTGGCGGAGGTCGCAGTCATGGCAACAGCCATTAACGGAAATGCGGTAGGCTTTGTCTATGGCCTGACAGCAGAGCAGGCGGCCGATCCGACCACAGCCTTACCTACAGTACCGGCCTTTACCGATGCCGGAGAGCACAGGGTATATTATGTGGCATCGGCATCGGATCATGAGCCGGAAACGGGAAGCTTTATCGTAACGATCCATAAGGCCCCGCTTAATGGTGTAGCGTCAGAAAATTACACAGGAGTTTATGACGGAAGGGCTCATGGCATTTCCGTGACCTTAACGGCAACTGCCGAAGGCGGAACCGTCTTGTACGGAGAAACAGAAGGTGAGTGTAAGCTTACTGAAAATCCGCTGTACCGGAATGCAGGTACTTATACCGTATATTATGAGGTTTCCAAGGATAACTATATAACCCATAAGGGTCAGGCCCTTGTGACCATCGATCCGGCAGACCTTACCGTGACGGCAGATCCGAAGACGGTCGCTTACAAGGAAGCGCCGCCGGTATACAGCAGCAAGATCAGCGGCCTGGTGGGCGATGATACAGAGGAAGCTCTGGAGGGTGAGCTCACCTACCTGTGCGATTACGCAGTCGGAAAGGATGTCGGAGAATATGAGATCCTTCCCTCGGGTCTTACGGCAAAGAACGGAAACTATAGGATCGCATATATCCCGGGAACCCTTAACGTAACTCAGGCGGCACCGGAGCTCTCAATCGAAAATCTCTCCGCACTGGATCGTGTTTACGATGCGGCGGCACTGGAGCCGGAGGTACGTTCCGATAGTGACGGAGCACTTACGGTAACGTTTATGAAGGGAAATGAGATTATTCCAAATGCCCCGGCCGCTGTGGGAAGCTATCGGGTGATCGTAAATACAGAGGCCACGAAGAATTGTCTGGCGGGAAATAAGGAATTTTCATTTGAGATCCGAAAGGCCCCGCTTACCGTTACCGCAAAGGATCTGCGGATCTCCGTAAGTAGTGAGATCCCTGAGTATGAGGCGGTATACGAGGGCTTTGCCGGAGCCGATAACGCGGCTTCCTTAGGCGGAAACCTTCAGTTCACCTGTTCCTATACGAAGGAGAGCGCAGTCGGTACTTATGAGATCATGCCTTATGGTCTTACATCCGAAAACTATGAGATCCGTTTTGCCGGAGGAACGCTGACGGTTGAAAGAAAGAGCGGAGGCGGAAGCAGCAGTGGAGGCGGAAGCAGCAGCTCTGACGACAGGGATGAGAGAGAGGAAAGACAGGATAACCAGAAAGCAGAATCGGATACCATGACCGAGGCCGGAAGCTGGAAACGGAATGAAAAGGGCTGGTGGTATGAGTTTAAGGATACCTCCTACCCGATGGGCGGCTGGAGCAAGGACGCAGAGGGAAATATCATCGAAACGCTGACATGGAAGAAGCTCAAGGGCAGCTGGTGGGCCTTTGGCGCAGACGGATACCTTAAAACCGGCTGGGTAAAGGATAATGTCACAGGAAACTGGTATATGAATGATGAAAATGCCGGAATGCTGGAGGGATGGTTCTCGGATCCTCACAGCGGCAGCTGGTATTATCTGGAGCCGGGTACCGGGGTCATGCTTATCGGCTGGCACTTCATCAATGGAAGCTGGTATTATCTTTCTGAGACGTCCGGAGCGATCCCGTTAGGAGCCATGTATCGTTCTGCATGGACACCGGACGGATATCTGGTGGACGAGACCGGAGCATGGAAAGAGGCTGCGGGAAGAAAGCAGTAAAAGAGCAGTAATAAAACAGTAAAAGAACAACGTGCCGATCCATGGCCTGCTTCATACGGGCTGTGGACCGGCACGTTTCGTAAAGCGGACAAAAAATCGCTGATCCCCTTTAGGAAAATCTCCGGGAAAGAGGCGCACAGCTGCTTTTGGCATCATAGAATAATATCAGACGAAACCGGAAGGGGAATGTGATAGGCTGTGAAAAGAAAAGTGATCATTGATGCCGGGCATGGCGGACAGGATCCGGGCGCTGTATACAATGGAAGAAAGGAAAAGGAGGATGCCCTCAAGCTCGCTTTTGATGTCGGAAATGCGTTGGAGCGGCGCGGGATCCAAGTGGAGTATACGAGAGTCAATGATGTATATGACACACCCGATGAGAAGGCGATGATGGGAAATCAGTCCGATGCAGATTTTTTCCTGTCCATCCACAGAAATGCGATGCCGCTTCCGCAGACCGGCTCCGGCATAGAGGCTCTCGTCTATTCGGATGAGGGGACGGCAGGGCGTCTGGCCAAAAATATCAGCGCAGAGCTTTCGGCAGTCGGCTGGACGGATCTTGGTGTCAAGGAACGGCCGGGGCTTATCGTACTCAGAAAGACAAGGCTTCCGGCAGTGCTCCTGGAAGTGGGATTTATTGATAATGACAGGGATAATCAGTTTTTTGACGCCAATCTGGCAGCAACGGCCGATGCGATCGCCGATGGGATTTTAAAGACCTTTGAGGAGCTGGCGCGGCAGACAGAGAATGGAGGAGCAGGATCGGTAGTGCTGCCGGGGACATATCAGGTGCAGACCGGCCTCTACCGCCTTCGGAATAATGCCCTGTGGGAGCTTCGGAGGCTTCGTTCCCAGGGCTTTCCGGCCTTCCTCACAGAAAAGGACGGACTCTACGCAGTCCGCGCCGGGGCCTTTAAGGAGCTTGACCATGCCGTTTTCCTTGAGAGGAGATTGCGGGAGCTGGGCTACAGCACCCTGCTCGTAAGGGAATAGAAGGGCATTTGCTTAGTGCCGTCTTATGGGTGTTCCCAGGGATTGCAGGAATGGCACGTTTATGTTACAATCAGAGATAACTTTGCAGGAGGGATTTTCCGGCTAAGCTCCGGAAAGAAGATAAAATGGATAAGAATACAGAAAATGTTGTGCTCTGCGGAGCCAGCTCTTATGAGCAGAAGTATTATTTTAATCAGGAATTTAAGGCACTCCCGGAGGAGATAAAAAAAGAGCTTCAAATTATGTGCGTGCTGTTTACGGAGGATATCGGGGGCGTCTTAACGTTGGAGTTTACCCCGGAGGGAGAGCTTGAGTTTAAGGTTCAGGCAGACGATCAGGATTATCTGTTTGATGAGATCGGAAGCGGACTGAAGATACGTCAATACCAGAGGGAAAAGCGTGAGCTTTTAGAGGCTTTGGAGCTCTATTACCGGGTCGTTTTCTTAGGAGAAAGGCTGGAGGGATCGGATGAGGAATAAAAAAATAACAGGACTTTGCCTGACAGGGCTTTTTTCGGCACTTCTTTTCTTTAGGCTTCCGGCCTATGCACTGGAGTATGGGCCGGGCTGCCAGGATTTAAACTCTTGCGGTACGCCTTCCAATAATCCGGCCTACAATACCGGCTGGAGTGGTGGGGTGGGCCCGGGATACGAGGGAAGCAATCCCTCCGGTTCCCGTGATGAGAATATTTTCTCCGGAGGCCCAAATTCTGACCGGGCAAAAAAATATCTGGAGGAGGAAAAGGACGCCGTCTATGTGTTCGATACGTATTTCGGCGGCCGCTGGGAGCAGACTGCCGAGGGCAGCTGGAAGCTTTTAAAGGATGACGGACATCCGGTTTCCAGCCAGTGGGCTTACGTGGATGGACAGACGTATCTTCTGGATATGTACGGGATCATGCAGACGGGCTTTAAAAAGGTGAACGATAAGTGGTACTATTTTAACAGTGTCGGGGCAATGAAGACCGGATGGCTGTTAAAGACCGGAAAATACTATTTTATGAATGCGGACGGCTCTATGGCCTACGGATGGGTAAATTCGCAGGGAAGCTGGTATTATCTCGACCAGAATACGGGCGTTATGGTCACCAATTCCTATACTCCCGACGGACGGTATGTTAATGCAGAGGGAGTTTTAGTATAGTCAACTACCCACCACCTAAAGGTAATGGGCTTGTAACTGCCTAGTCGTACTAACGGCTTGCACCTCCGACCTTTAA
>CAKRPJ010000017.1:0-50294 GCA_934376955.1 uncultured Lachnospiraceae bacterium
CCTAATTCTGTGATGCCTGTATTTATCACAAACCGGTAATTTCCGGCCGGAAGATATGCCAGAGCATATGCATGATTACCTGCTGCTGCATCGATTGTCAGCTTCCCGTCAAAGGCAAACTGGCCTTTGTCCTGCTTTAATTCCATCAGAGCTTCTGAAGCAGCTCCAGCCAGCCGTCCGGCTGTCAGGGATACATTCGCTGCCGCCTGCACCTTTGATGAGTAGAAGTGGAACCGGACAGGATACAGGGGTTCTCCGATGGTAAGGGAAAGATTCTTTTCCTCCTTTGACTCCATCGTGATGGATCCTGTTACTGTAAAGCTATTACTTTCTCCTTCCCCTCCTGCTTCCTGTACCAAAACCGATACCGGAACCACTCCGGACAGAGGCGTATACCAGCTGACTTTATCGGTCTTTATCTGATAACCGGAAGCTTTTTTAGATGAATAGGTTACTACATCTGGTGCAGTGCCGCCTTCGCTTGCTTCTTCCCCCAGTCGAACCGTCAGTGTATAATTCTTATCATTCTTCAAACGGCCATCATGGATGGTCAGATCCATTGTCTTCTGGTAAGCGGCTTTTCCCAGCGTGACGGAGATGGCTTCATCCTTTCCTTTGTTTAGAACAACCCTTCCATCCATCGTCTTATCTTCCCCGCCACCGGAAGGCTTCAGCTCTACAACCATCTGCATTTTTCCAGAATGGCCTATCCACTGGATTATATCCGGTATCGTTCCCCTGAATCCGGAGACGGTCATTTCTGCCTTTGTCTGATAAACCGGAGAGTCTTTTCCTGTATCATTTTCCCGATACAGGGATATGTCAGCCTGATAGGTTCCATCTGGTAGCTGGTTATCATATGCGGTGATCCGGAATGTTTTCTTTCCGTAGGTACAGTCTCCCCGGGGCTCAATTTTGCTTTCAAGCGGCAGCTCTAACTGCACCTCCTCGGAAATAGTGATACTGCCGTCTTCCATTCCATTTCCATTAAGAGGCCTTAACACTCCATAACCAATATTTCCGCCCTTCACCTTCACAGATCCACTTAATATCCGGATATCGCCACAGGATAATTTTAAACCACTCACTCCATTCCATCCGCTGCCGATGGCAGCACCCATGTATCCCCGCGTACTATGCTTATAAGAATATACGGTTATATCGGGAGCTTCGCCTTTCGTCCCGCCGATCACGATCGTGTCTACCCTTCCACTCATTCCGCCTCCGATTCCGGCTCCTGTCTGCTTTCCTCCTTCTGCGGTTATCGTTCCACCCAGTATTTTAATGGTTCCGCCGATTCCATAGCGACCGGTTCCGATTCCGGCTCCTCCTAGATAATCCATCGAAGTGGGAATCTGATAAGCTCCACCTTCAGCTGTAATGCTTCCGCCCTTGATTATAATCGTTCCTGTCCTACATTTCTTATCTGCACCTTTGTCACTTGTTGTTTCTGTTGTTCCTTTTCCTCCGATACCGGCGGCCCCATAGGCACCTCCCACTGCCTGCAGGCTTCCTTTACTCTGCTCAGTAATAACATCTTTTTCCACCTCAATTCCGGCTCCTTCATCCAGTCCCACAAGTGTATTGGTTCCTTCTAAGGTCAGATTCAGCCGGGCATTGCCTTTCAGGTAAATACCAGCCAGATCCCATCCTCTGGCACCGTCGCCACCGGATTTGATCGTTACATCTTTAATGGTCAGATTGACCGTAACATTATCAATTGTGATACCGCCCTTAATGTCTAAAAAATCCCTCGGCCGGATGCTCGGGCAATAGGAGCCGGTAATGGTTTTTCCATTAAACTGATCTACATTACGGCCATTAATGACCAGAGGGCTATTATTCAGGTTACATTCCTCGCCTGCCAGAGTCATCAGCTGCATCTCTCCTACGAGAACGCAGATTTCCGGAAGCTCTGCCTCCTCTCCCAGTGAATATTCCTCCGGCAGAACCGGTGTGTAGACATAGGCACAGCCGTTGTAGTCCTGGTTTGCCTCATAATAGCCATTCCAAGTCTTATCGGAGGTTTCGATAGGTTCTCCGTCTTCGTCAAATTTTTCAAAATAGTCCTGTGGGGAGATCCCGCCGTGAAATTCCGGATAGTCGCTTTCATTGATATCCAGCTTCCAGGTCACGCCGGAAATCCTGCTGATATCCTCATCTGCAGCCGTCTCCAAGCTTTCTTTTTCGGTGTCAGCTTCCGCATCTATCTGCAGTTTCCCTTCTGCTTTTTGAATATCCTCTGAGGTTTCCTGCTTCATCCGAACCTCCAGAGTATCCGGAAGGATGATATCGCTTTCTTTGGCACCCAGAGAGAGCTTCTGCACCGCAATGGCCTCATCCAGCTCCAGAAACGCTTCTATCTCTGTTTTTAGCTCTACTCCTGTTTCTGTGCCGTTTGGTGCTCCGTTTGCACCTGACTCGCCGCGGTTATCTTTTACTTCCGCATTCGACGGAGAAGCATCCGACGGAGAGGCTTTTAATGCAGATTTTTTTAATGCAGCTTCCTTTTCTGCTGTTTCCGCAGTATCATCTGCCTCCGTTTCAGCCCCGATCCGCTGCAGCGAACCGGCCGCCAACGCCTGCGGCTGCCATTCACATGTATTCCATATTAATATAGCTGACAATGCAGCTGCTAAAATTCGTTTTGATTTTTTTCTCATACTTTTTTCCTCCCATTGAGACAAATTTGCTATTACTACCACCAAAAAGCGGTGGAAGTCTTCTCGACTGAGATAAACATCAAGTTCCCGCAATATTTACATTTTTCGCATAATCTTCTATACTAATAGTATATCAATTACGTGTTTTTCTGAAAACCACCTCGACGCAAATGGTCAAACCTCGACCTATTTGGTTCAGAAGCATCGTGGTGAAGGGAGTGCTGCAATTATGATGCATATTGCTATTGTGGAAGATTTCGTTTTCGATCAGAAGCATCTGATCGATTTAATACAGAAGAATTTCGAGGAGCATGGAGAAATGGCTGATTTTACCTGCTATGAGAGCGGTGAAGCCTTTTTAAAGGCTTTCCGCCCCGGTCTTTTCAACGCTGTATTTATGGATATTATGCTTGCAAAAAACGGCCTGAACGGGCTTGAAACAGCCGAAAAGCTTCGAGCTGTTGCCGCGCGGATCCCTCTTATCTTTGTGAGCAATGAGCGGGACTATTCCCTTGAAGGATACCGGGTACATCCACTCGACTACCTCTTAAAGCCGGTGGATGCGGACACACTGGCCTGGTGTCTCAATGAGATCCGCACTTTTCGGGCCGAACCGGCTTATATTGAGATTCAGGCTGTCCTTGGACAGGGGCAGTCATCCTGCCAGCGGATTCTTCTGGATGATTTTTTATACGCGGAAACGCAGAATCACCGCCTGATCATCCACTCGTTAAAGGGGGATGTTGCCACACGTCTCTCCTTTGCGGATCTAATGGCGCTGCTGCCGAAGGGCGGACGTTTTTATATGAGCGGCCGCAGTCTCCTCCTCAATTTTTCACAGGTGATCTCTGTGGAGGAGGATGGCTCTGTCCGTCTGAAAAATGGTTCCTGCCTTTTCTGTAGCCGTCGAAAGAAAAAAGAGACAAAGGAAGCATTTATGGAATACCTGTTTACCTGTATGCGGAAGGGAATGATAACCGATGAGTAATGCAGGCTTATTTCTACATACTGCTATTAATTTTGATGAAGTTGCAGCGGCTTTAGATTATGGGCAAAGAACTTTAGATCACGCAACCTATGCAAAGGTAACGAACGCCTTTAAGAAAATGATATTCTACTGCCTGCTCTGGATCTTTATATCCATAATCATCTGTTGTGGCACTGTACTGTTAAGCCATCACATCCAGAACCTGAAGACAAATGAATTGCTGACAGCTTATAACGCAACAACTTTTAAAGGAGGAGTACGAACCAGTCCGACCACGGTAATGTATACAGAAGGCAGCTCCTATCAATATGATGTCTCCAGGCTTGGCTTAAATCTTGATACAGACTTTCCGCATCAGAGAGCATTAACCTTATTATTAGATGACCAAAACCAGCTGAAAGGCGTGATTTCTAATGATGAATCCAACAAAATAACCGATATATTCGCATTTGGACTTGTTTTCGGAATGATCGAGATGGCGGTAATCATGATCGTCTATACATTTTTTGTTCGGAAGCATACGTCTTATGGCAAAAAATGGTATGCCTTTATAAAATGGTTTGAAACCAGAGATGACACCCTGCTTGATATCATACGGGAATAATGCCATGCAAGATTTCTTTTACCTTAATGTCAGAGGATTCTTTATGTCAAGTATACGCTGTGAAATTGTTCTTAAGGACCTTGGGTAAAACAGGTATTCCCCGGAATTTCCTGTTACGCAGTGCGATCCCCCGGAGGGACTTTTTGCTTTATAGGAATCATAGTTTTCACACTTTAACGTAACATATTCTTTCCTATAGAGCAAAAAATACCCCGTTGGTTTCCCCAACGAGGCATCAAAGATTATAATATTTTAATTTGAGAACTATTATTCTCCACAAAGCTAAATGCTTCGGGCGTTTTTGCCATCCACAAACGTGCATAATCCAGCTTATGACGCTCAAGCATGGAACGACAATCTTTTGTTTTCATCTTGCAAAAGTCCGTCTTGAAATTTTTAACGCTTCCACTTTTGGTCAGTTCCATCGCAATTCGCACGTCTGTACACCGAACCAACTCATCCTCCAAATTTAGAACTTGTGGAAGAAAAATGATTTTCAGCTTTCCGCAATACCGGGTGAGAAGTTCCAAATTCTTTTTAAGGTTTGATGTCTGTGACACATCAGTATCAAATACCAAAACGACAGTCGTTCCCGCCTGAATCGACAACATCTGTGACTTAGGAATCAAGTTCTGCACCACATTGAAGACCTTTATCTTCCCTTGAATCACTCTTTCCGGTGTTTCTTTTAAGGCCGCAATCAGTTGTTGTTCACAGGGGCCTTCTACATAATAGATGCACTTATTGTTCATCTCCCCACCCCATTTCCAATTCGTCCAAAAGCGAATCCTGTGGAAGCGAAGCAAACACATCATTCTCGACCGCACAGCGTAAAGAGTCTGTGTTTCGTTTCAGTACATCCGATGCAGAAACAGCAGAAACCTGATACACATTTTCCTCCAGATGCTTACGCAAAAACACATAACTATGTTTCGGCAGGTTCAAATCCAACATATCTGTATTATGCGTTGTAAAAATCAACTGTTCATCGTCTCTGATACGATCCAGCATAATACCGAAAATCCGTTTTTCAATATCGCTTTGAATATAAGAAAAATGTTCATCACAATAATAGAAACTGCTCTCTTTTGTCGCCATTGCAGCAAGGAACATTGCGACATCAATTCCTTCTGCTGTACCACTGGACAGTATCTCCCGATTCAGCAGTTTGCCTTCCTGTATAATAATTTCCGTTCCACCGCGCCGAATAATAAAGGTATCCTTCAAATCTTTTGATAAACTAACGTCCTGTAATGTAGGATCAAGCGTTCCAATAACAGCGCGCAGCGTCTTCAACAAGATGCTTTTATTCGCACCTGTAAGTTTCAAAGATTTTTCTATTTCAGGATATGCAAAACGATATCGGACAATGCCTACCAGCTTTTTCAGGGCTGTCGCAGTTCTGGTCGCCTCTATCGTTTGATCTCTCAGCTTCTTTACACATTTTTCATACGAATCCATCGTATCAATGTCTGCGGTCTGATACTGAATGTCAATCTCCTGATTAGAAGCATCAATCTGAGCTGACAACCGCTGCAGGCGATAATCACCATTCACAAAATCAATACTGAAATATCCTTTATCGCCTGCAACCATCTCATACAGCGGTGTTGGATTTCCATCAGTCATATATCCAAAAATACGAAGCAAAGCCTTTCCAAGGCTGGTCTTTCCGGTAGCATTTGCTCCCATGAGAATTACAGCCTTCTTATAACGAAATCGCTCTCTTCCTTTCAGATGTTCCTGATCGATAATCGAATTGACGATCTTTTTGGGATAACTGAAATTGATATGAAAATCATTAAATCCATAAATTTCCCTTAACTCAAGGTCTAATACGATCATGTCAGAGCCTCCATTTCATTATTTCGCTTGGTACGAACTAATGATATCATATTTAAAAGAGCATTTCAAGGGCAATAGTCCACATATCCAAGCAATATTTACATCTATGCTGTATATTATTCTCCATACTGTTAGTTCTAACAGGAAGCTTCCTAACAGGGATTTACCAGCCATCTCTTTCGGCTGTTCCCTTATTGCCCTCACCGGCTGTCAGTACCGTCCCAGCTTCCGTCTTCCTTCAGATAATAACCATCCGGTGTCAGGCAGTTTGCAAGCATGATGCCGCCTTTGCCATCGGCCTCTGCGTTAAGATAGTACCACTTTCCGTTCACGAATATCCAGCCACGTTTCATGCCGGATTGCGGATCAATATAGAACCAGCCGCCATAAGCGTTATCGCGAATCCAGCCGGTCACTGCGTAGCCATTCTGGTCGAAAACCCACCAGTTTCCATTGACAAGAATCCACTCATATGCAATTCCAACTGCATCATTTCCTGATGTTCCTGCCCCGGCACCTTTGCCTCCGGCTGCAGCCTTCGCATAGGTTCCATCTTTGTAGAGGAGCTGATAACGTCCATTGTCGTTTACCCAGTGGCTGAGTCCATCCTTCGGTGTTCCGCCCTTTACCAGATCGCTCTTTGTGATGATGGATCCGGTGAGAACGCCGCGTGTATCCGAAACCTGTCCTCTTTGGGAATCTGTTGTGATATTCTCTTTTTTCGCCTGGGAATTGGTGTTCTGTGTGCCTTTATTTTCGGTTCCCTTGTTGCCGGAGCTGCCTGAATCATCCCTGTCATCGGAATCATTGTCAGATGAGCTGCTGTATCTGCGTGCTGCCTTCAGTGTTCCATTTATCCATGTAATCACATAGTCATTGCCTGTAAGACCTGACGGAGTGATCACATATTTCTGTTCTGTCTTCTCCGATGTATAATCGCAGGTGAAACTCAGCGTTCCCGTGAGAACTGACGCATCCTCTCCGTTTACAAAACCGTCATAAACTGCCGTGTACTCCGGAGCCACATCTCCCATCGTCACACGCTTATCTTCCGCCGTGATCGTAAGCGGTGCAGGAAGGATCTCAAAGGAATATTCTTCCTCTTTTGCCGCATAGGTCTGTCCTTCTGCATAGCTGAGGATCGCTGTGTAGGATCCTGCATGTTTCGGGAATCCGTTCAGAATATTGCCTTCTGCGTCTTTTACGGTAACCGTGAGAACGCCATCCCCATCAGCCGAAGCTTTAAGATCCGTTGTCGTTCCGTCATAAACACGACTCCTCCATGTGGATGGATCTGCGGTGGTGATCGTCGGGATCAGCTTGTCCGTCACGGTCAGAGTTCCATTTTCCGGAACAAGGCTGTAATCTGCCGCCGTCACACCATCCACAGAAAGCAGGATCGGATACGTACCGACCTCGCTGGTATCCATGTCATAGCTGCAGGTAAATGCCGGAGCGCCTGTCAGAACACTCTGATCCTCTCCGTCTACAAAACCTTCGTAGGATATCGTAAATTCCGGTGCTTGATTTCCGACAATGACTGTTTTGTCATCGGCGGTGATCTTCAGTTCTTTTTTCTGAATCTCAAACTCGTAAGTTTCTGCTTTTGCCTGATAGTTGGTTCCCTCTGAAACGGTTAATATTGCCTTATAATGTCCCGCATGTGATGGATAGCTGACCTTTACAAGCGGATAATTGTTGCTCTCACCCGTATCCAGATTTGTGATAGTCACCTTCTTTTCCCCGTCTCCGTCAGCCTGAATTCCCAGATCTACCGGATTTCCGCTGTAAATCGTCTCTCTCCAGAGTTTTGCATCTTTCGTGCTGATTTCAGGTTCTTTCTTTCCTACAGTCAGTTTTCCCAGCGTATACGTGATCTCATAATTGTTCGATCTAAGACCGGAAAGTGTGATCGGGTATTCACCGGCATTGTCGTCTTTCTGATAAGCACACTTGATTTTCAGTACACTATCTGGATTTACTTTCAGATCACTGTTATCTTCATTCTCACCATCTACAAATCCCTTATATACCGGTGTAAATTCCGGGCATTCGTCTCCGTAAGTGATCTGTGCATTGTTTGGAGATGCAGATACGGTAAGCGCTTTCGGACTGATATGAACCGTCTGATTTCCCTCGAGATCCTCGTAATTCGGACAGGAAACCTTATAATCCACCGTATACTCTCCCGCATTCGTGTAACTCGGCGGATCCTGGTTCCACTCGCTTTCACCGCTGCCCTTATATTCGATTTTTGTCCCTTTCGGAACACTCTCCGGAAGTGTTGTAGAAATCGTATGCGGATTCCCATCATACACGCCATTGTAACCTGTCACAACGATTCCCTTATTCTCCATGCTGGACTTCTGGATCGTAACCTGAAATGTTCCGCTGGTCGTATCATAGTTATCTGTAACAATCTGATAATGAATCGTGTATGGCGTATCCTGAGCATTCAATTTTTCCAGAATTTCACTCAGTGAAGTCGCATTCTGAATATTTCCATAAGAGTAGGTAATCGTGTATCCATATACTTCAGTCGGAGGATTTGTTAATGTTGATTTCACTGTCACTACCGGAGCCGCACTGGTCCGGTTCTCGTAATCCACCGTGGCATGATCCAAAACAACACTGTGCTGAAGCTTATCCGCCGCAGCCTTTGTGATACTGCCCGGAATGGACAGGGATGTTTCAGTTAGGCTATATTTTTTACTATCTTCTTCACTCAACGCAACCGTAACGATAATTGCATTATCGTTTGTTACATTCTCAGTTCTATATTCTGCATGATAGGAACTATTTATTATTGAACTCGTAACGTCTTGATTCTGCTCATTTTTCCATTTTAAGGTAATCTTCTGATTCGACGCAAGTGTTTTGGTTCCATCATATGGCTTGGAGCTATTATTGATCGTAATCTCCGGAGTCAGCTTAGGACTTTCGATCGTAAAAGCAATCGTGCGTGAACCCTTATAATTATTTTCACCTTCGATAACTGCTGTATAATTTCCGGCCTCTTTGCACTCTGATACAGCTTCTCCATCACGCTGATACGAGACTTTATAATCCGGGTACGTCCCTGTTTGCTGCAATTCTTTATTTCTTGCAGTATCTGTTAATGTAATAACCGGCTTATGATCATTGCCATCAAATGGAATACTCTCCCAACTTTGTTTGGCTGAAACATCTTCACTATCTATAGATTTACCCTCTGCCGTAGGATTTTCCAGCAAATCAGAAATATATACCTGGTTGCCCTCTTTTAAAACTCGTATCTTATACCTTATCAAATCCAAATTTGCTATTAAATTTACATCATCGCTGTCCACATCATCATGTACATTTATACCACCCGGTATTCCTTGCTCCCAAGTACCATCCGGTTCCCACCTACCATTTCCATAATACTCTTCAATATGCTTCAAATACTCTACTTGATCCCCCTCCTCTAGTCCATATACTTTAAATATTGACTGCCAGCTTCCTGTATACACAAAAGGAATCGGATCTACATAGTAACTAACAGAATTCACCAATATATATACAATTGCAGTCCCCCGCTGATACTTTCCATTTCCACTTGTTTTTGCAACAAGCTCATATTTTCCATCCTGAGTAAAAGTTACTTTACCGCTGGAAATCTCATTTTCCGCCGCATCCTTACCGGTGCGGTAATAATATGTTACTGTTCCTTCTGTTTCCATTATTTCACCGGCATTAAACAGTTCTGTCACATTAATGGATGTATCTTTTGCTATCAGCTTCCGTGAACTTTCAGATGTATTCCCTGTTTGTTTTAAGTTTGAGAGCGTTTTCCATGATTCAGCATTTGCTCCCAAAACGGTTCCATTATTCGTATAATTATTCGTTTTTTTGATCAGATCCGTTTGAAATGTTCCATTATTTATTAATTTTCCACCCTTATCTAATACTAATTCTGTATTAATTTTTAATGAAGCTCCCTCATTAATGGTAAGGGATGAACCGGGATTTTCAATTCTCACAAATCCAAGCTCCGCGATACTACCACTTGTGACACTTCCAGTACTTCCCCATATAGCTGTGAATGCATTAATCTCTCCTGCTATCGAAAAATCCGGTACCTCATTGAGCACACAATACTGGCTGTGATTATCACCATATCCTTTTGCAGTCAGTACGCCACCAGCCATCCGGAAATTGCCCTCGTTCTGGTACAAACCATAATCTGCGCCGGTTGTGATTACCGATCCACTCTCGATATTCAACGTTCCAAGGGAGTAAATCCCATATCTTTTTGTCGTATTATCACTCGCTGTACGGGAGTCTGATAAAGCTGTAATTTTTCCCCCATCATCTAATTTCACTGACACGTTTGCACCTTGATATAACACAATTCCTTCATCAACGCCCTTCACTCTCAAATTGCCTGATCCCTGAAAGCTTACATCTGCACCATTCCAGATAATCAGTCCGGTGTTCTCAATTCCAATGGGCAGATTCGTGCCATCAAAATAGTTATTTCCATATATCCGAACAATCCATGTTCCCTCACGAATCTCCAGTGTCGTCTTCCTTTCAGGATTATAATTATTCAGTTCTAATACAAAAGCATCTCCTTCACGATAAATTTTGCTACTTCCATCAAGGAACTCTGCATAATCACCCGACAGATTTTCTCCATCCCAATCAACAGTAGCTGTATCTACGCTGGTATTATCTTTTCTTCTTGCGAATACCATATACGTCTCTGTATTCGTCGCCAGCATCGCCGCCTCATCGCTCACCGTGACTTCCACTGCAAGCGGCGCACATCCGTCCGCAAGCTCATACCCGTCCTCCGGCTCTGCCGAGAAGGTAAAGATTCCGCTTGTCGGCCACATGCCGTCCTCGTTCTGGATATAATCCGCGCACTGCCAGCCGGATACCTCGATCTCCGCATCGTAATCCGCAGTGATATCCTCCGATACATCCGCAGTGATATCCTCTGATTCATCCGCAGAAGTATTCTCTGCGGTCTCTTTCGTCTTTGCACGGATGCTCTGCGGCAGGATGGAAACGATCTGTTCCAATGTCGGCTGCTCCTCTGCAGTCGCACTCAGCTCCAGTCTTCCGTCATTTAAATATTCTTCCGGATCCTGCCAGATAAAATCGTAGATTTTTGTGGTATCGATCTTGTCATTCTTGTCATATTTCGATTCATTCTTCCGGTCATTCTTCTTTTCATCGGAAATGTCGGCATTGGAACCGGTCGCGATCTCATACTCATTTTCCTGCCTTTTCTCCGCGTCAGATGGTGTCGCCTTTATCGCCGTATCCTCAAAAATGTTTTCAGGATTCAGATCTTCCAGATCGACAGACTGATCCGCAAAGGCGGTCAGGCTCACGCTGCCGCTCTCCAGACTCATAATGGCCGCCATACAGATGGCCGTGAGCTTCCGAAACTGTTTTTTCATGCTCATACTCATTCTCCTCACATTTATTGGCATCGCACACAAATTGTTTATCCGGCGCACCACGCCAGGATCATTTCTTTTACGTAGACCAGCTTCTGCGTCTGGTCTTCCCTATGGTCATCCGCCCAGACAAGTCCCTGTGCATATCGTTCCGCCACACTTAACATCGTGATCGTCACAGCCGTAAACAGTTCCTGCTCCGGGATATCCATTCGAATGCTGTGATCTGTCCTTGCCCGCTCATACATGCGGTGAAACAACTGTCTCATCGGTTCCAGCTCGTCCAGATGCTCCCTCAGTTCTTCTTCGAGGTGTTTTTTCTCTGTCTTTACGGTACGGATAAAATTCTTATATTCTCCGCTGAACCGCAAGAACTGCGGATGTTCGCGGTAGATCATTATAATCGCATCGGCATAAAGTGCGATCCCTTCATAAGCGGTAAGTTCAGAAAGTCCATCCGCCCCGCGCGCTCCGAGTGTGCGCTGCCAGACACCGCTCCAGATACTTTTACTGATCGCGATGACCAGACGTTCCTTATTCAGATAATACTTGTATAGCGTCGCGATCCCGACACCGGCCTCATCGGCCACCCGCTGCAGGGTCACATTCTCGATCCCATATTCAGAAAAAAGACGGAAACCGGTCTCGATCAGCTGCTTTCTTCTTCGCTCAGCCTCCAAGCGGTCTTTTTCAATATTTCTCGCCATAATTCAATATCTTCCTGTCTCGTTTTTATAAATATAGTTTGACTATTTTTGTCAATTTTACACCGTCAAACAATCATTGTCAATCTCACAAAGCAGTTTTTCTGCAAAATATAAAAACTCCCACTCAAAAAATGGGAGTTTTTCAGTATCCTTTATTGCTAAAGGCGATGATACCCTTTTGAAGCCGGGCGGCGGTTTCTTTTAAACCATTTTTTTCGATTTTTCGGTCAAAGATCGAATAATGGTTCTGATTGATAGCGATTTTCCTGTGCTTGATATAGTTTTTCTATAGTAAGCGTTTAAAATTCAGCCATAGTAAAAAATCAATCGGCTACTTTTCAGCAGTCGGAATACCTTGACAATTCACATCCGATATCTGATGTTATCCAAATACTTTCTTCAGCACTTCCACAACGTCCTCATTTTCCAGACCATATCTTTTCAAAGAATTTTGATCGAATGGTTCCTGATCCAACAAGTCAATAAAACTATGTATATCGGCATCTATTGCTATTGGCAATGTTTCTACTTTCTGAAGCATAAGTTCCGAAGCAATACATAAAACATCTTTTTTATGCTTCTTTACGTCACTGGAATCCACTTTTTCACCTAACTCTTTTCGCTTTTTCAAATCAAGATACGCTTTTGCTTTAAAAAGAATGATATATTCTGGCCTTAGAACGGAAAGTCCATTTCTCATTTCTTTTCCATTGAGAAGCACTTGATAATAATCATCATTCAAAAGAATTGCTGACAAGCTGGATACTTCATCATCAATATGAACCGGTGTAATTCCTTCCGCATTTTTTAGTTTAAAATTACTCCTGCAAAACAATTCAATCATTTTCGGAAATCTATCGTCTTCTGGTTTATCAAACCTATAAAATTGAGGATTGCTGCCGTTTGTTGCTTTGTTTCTATACTTCCCATCAATGATAAACTCCCAAAATTTTTCTCCAAACTCCGGAGTTAATGCTTCAACAAGCAAAACCATATCCAGATCTCTTGTCGCTCTGAAATTTACTTCATTGCTTTCAAACAGAATATCGCAGGCTGCGCCACCAATTAAAACATACTGTTCTTCATAATCTGCAAAATACTTCCGAAATGTGTCTAATCCTTTGACCATACATATTCCTCCAACATCTCATTAATAGAAATGTCAACCCGTTCCTCGTCCTTTTCCTCTCCTGTCAGTGACAGCACTACGCTCAAAGGATCTTGTAATCCATTTCCTGAAAAATCAATAAAATAGCCCAATTCCAAAACAACGCATCCAATTTCTTCCAATTCACTCACTTGTTTTTTCACCTTCACTCCACTATTTTCCAGCTCTTTCTTCGTTACTGCATAGGTAGAATAAACATTATCCGACAAAAGAGAATATTCACACAAAGCAGAAATACCTGCTTTTTTGTCAAATTTCATATCTTCTCTCAGAACAAATCTTCGAATCACTGGATTTCTTAATACATTTTCAATCTGCTGCCACAATTGTTTTCGATCATTCGGAGTATTGATGACTCTTGATTTACCTTTCATGCCCAACACATCAATATTTAAATATTCTAGCTCATCAAAACACCGACTTGCAGATTTTGTTGACACTCCCAATCGCTTCGCCGCATCAGATACTTTTACTTCATTCCATCGTTCATAAATGGCCATCAGAAGCATTTTTTGCGTCAAAAATGAGATCAAATGAACTGGTGCCAACTCTCTTTCATTTTCCTTCTTCAACAAATATCCAATAAATGGAAGAAATACCTGCTTCCCATCTATTACAAAAGGAATTCCTTCTTCCATCATCTTTTCTTTTATATAAAATGTTGTTCTATCTAATAATATTGCACAGTTAAATCCTGTCAACTTTTCCACGCTGGTTCTGTCTCTGCGTAACATGACAAGCCCGACATCAGCTTTGGGATGGATAGCCATCCATACTACACCGTTTGTCTCAACGGTAAAAATATCATACCTTCCACGATATACTAACGGGAGCTTTTTATATATCTCTTTATTCTCCGACATTACTACATTTTGCCGTAATGTTTTTTCCAAGAATTCTTTCATACTGACCGCCTTTTTATAAATGTGACTTTTTTTACGTCATATTTATAATTTATCATGTATTGTTGGATTTTTCAAGTAACATATAATGATATCGTCCCTTTCTGTAGCATTGTATAAACCAAGTTTCGCTAATTGGTAATTTTTCTTCTACGCACTATTTTGACTCTACGACATCTGAAATTCGCTAGTACTCACCGCATGACAGTGGACATCTTACCCGACTGAGATAAAAGGTCTCCTATGATTGATTATTTTATCATAGAAGACCTTTAAAAACATTATTTTCAGAAATTGAATCAGAAAAACAGGTACTTATAGTATAGCGCGTTTACTAAATCTCAGCTAGACGAGCACAAGCAACATAATGCCCTTGTTCAACCTCCCTTAATGGAATATCCGTCCCAATACATTTATCGCAAGCATAGTCACATCTATTTGCAAAACGACATCCGGGGGCCGGATTTATAGGATTTCCCACTTCGCCTCGTATAATCGTGGGTTTTACGTTTCTTTTGCTTAAATTAGGAACAGGAATTGCCGAAAGCAGTGCTTTCGTGTATGGATGATATGGGTTCTTAAACAAAGTGCTGGAACTTGCCATCTCAACACACTGCCCTAAATACATTACAGCAATATCATCGGAAATATGCTTCACAACACTCAAATCGTGAGTAATAAAAATATAGGTAAGCTTACGGCTTTCCTTTAAATCCATTAGAATATTTAAAATCTGTGCTTGAATAGACACGTCCAAAGCGGATACCGGCTCATCACAAACAATAAATTTAGGATTTAATACCAATGCTCTCGCAATACCTATGCGCTGTCTTCTCCCTCCGTCCAATTCATGCGGATAAGCATTTTTTAACCTTGGAGCTAGACCAACAATTTCCATCATAGACTCAACTTGTTCATCTATCTCCTTTTTATTTTTGCATACTCTATTTACATATAGTGGATCCGCAATCAATTGTGCAACATTAAGCCGAGAATCCAAACTTGAATACGGATCTTGGAAGATCATCTGCATCTTCATTCGCATTTTTCTTAATTCAGGTTTAGACAATTTTACGATATTAGTATCTTCCAACCATATTTCTCCACCAGTAGGCTCTACAAGCCGCAAAATGCTTTTCCCCAGTGTAGATTTACCACATCCGGATTCGCCCACAACTCCAAGCGTATTCCCTTGTTTTATCGTAAAACTAACATCGTCAACGGCATGAAGCAGTCCTTTTTTTGTCGAAAAATATTTTTTTAAATTTTTAACCGTTAGTAAAGGAGTATTGTTTCCATTCATACTATTATCCCTTCTCCCAATTTTGAGTGTAAATATGGCATGCAACCTTATGAGTCCCATGTACTTGAAAATTCGGAGATATTTCACGGCAAATATCTTTACATTTCGGACATCGTGGATTAAATTTACATCCTTTGGGTAAATCTGTCGGATCCGGCATCAATCCGTCAATTGGACATAAACGTTTAGATTTACTATCCAACCCTGGTAATGATCCAAAAAGCCCAGCAGTATATGGATGTCGCATATCTCCTTCATAAATATCTTCTACGGTCCCTGTTTCAATTATTTCACCGGCATACATGATAGCAACTGTATCACACATTTGTGCTACGATGCCCAAATCATGAGTTATCAAAATCATAGCTGTTCCCAGTTTTTCTCTCAACTCATTAATCATTGCCAGAACTTGGGCTTGAATCGTTACATCCAGTGCTGTTGTAGGTTCATCCGCAATAATCAAATCAGGCTCACATACCAGTGCAATTGCAATCATCACTCGCTGTTTCATGCCGCCACTAAGTTGATGCGGAAAATCATTCATTCTCTCTTTTTGTATTCCTACAAGTTCCAGAGTGCTTTCTACACGTTCTTTTATTTTGTCTGCCGTCAAATTCTCCTTATTGTGATATTTCAATGCCTCAGCAATTTGATCTCCAATTCTCATTATTGGATTAAGTGCTGACATCGGATCCTGAAATATCATAGAAATCTTTTCGCCTCGAATACCATGCCGCATCATGGCCTCAGGTACTTCTAAAAGATTTCTACCTTCAAATTTTATTTCGCCTTTTAAAACCTTAGATGTTCGCTCCGGAAGAACACGCATTATAGAATAAGCTGTTGTACTTTTTCCAGCCCCGGTTTCTCCAACAATTCCCAGTGTCTCTCCCCTTTTGAGTTCAAAACTTATTCCGTTTACAGCGTGAACGATTTCTCTCCGTGCTGTATACACTACTTCCAAATTCTCCACACTCAAAAGATTATCTATTCCACTCATATCTTACCCTCACTTCTTAATCTCTTAATCTAGGATCCAATGCGTCTCTAAGACCATCTCCGACCAAATTAAAAGCCAATGCTGCGAATAAAATAGCCAGTCCCGGAAATACAATAGTGTGCGGTGCGACCTGCATAAACTCCCTGGCTTCACTTAGTAACACTCCCCACTCTGGAGTAGGTGGCTGTACTCCTAGTCCAATATAAGAAAGACTCGAAACCTGCAGAGTAATTGCAGATAAGTTAATTGTGAAATCAACAATAATTGGCCCCAATGCATTAGGAATGATATGCCTGAAAATCAACTGAAAGTCACGACTCCCATAAGATCTTGCAGCATCTATATGATCCTGTCCCACTAAAGACAACATTACTGCTCGAGCAGAGCGCGTGGCTCCTGGAATTCTGGAAATCATCATGGCAATTACCAGATTAGGAAGCGATGTTCCCAGTGCAGCCACAACTGCAAGGGCAAGCAATGTACCCGGGATTGCCTGAAACACATCTAAAATTCTCATTAAAATATCATCTAACCACCTACTATAAAATGCTGCACATGCCCCCAGTATGGCTCCTATAATCTGTGCACACAATGTTGCTGGAATAGCAATAACCATTGTATATTTTGTTCCGTGAATTACCCTGCTAAAGATATCACGCCCATAGCCGTCCGTACCAAACCAATGTAAAGCACTTGGCCCCTGGAGTCTATTTTTAATATCTTGCTTGACCCCATATTCGTATGGGGTAATAGCTTCTCCAAAAAATATCACAATAATTATCCCAATTACAATCATTAATCCTAATAAAGAAATTTTATTCCGACAAAAACGATATACCTTCTCTTGAAAAGGTGACATGGTTCTTCCTTGCTTCATACTCTATTTGCCCCCTTTTGTATATCTAGCTTTTATTCTTGGATCTACAACTGCGTAAAGTAAATCCACAGTCAACAGAATAATTGAAAAGATAATTGCTAAAAAAACTGTTCCGCCTGTTACAGCAGGAATATCTTTTCTTTTCACTGAATTAATAATAAAACTGCCTAATCCATTACATCCAAATACAGTTTCTGTTACTACTGCTCCTCCAAGCAAGCTTCCAATATAAACTCCTATTGTATTAATAATAGGTAAGCAGGCATTAAAAAAAGCATGTTTCCATATTACTATACGTTCCGGTACTCCCTTTGAACGTGCTGTGCGAATAAAATCTTGCCTTACCGCCTCCAGCATATAAGATCTCGTGCTGCGTAATATTCTTGCCGAATAAGGAATTCCCAGTGTCATCATCGGTAAAACGTAATTTTTCCAACTGCCCACACCACTAGCCGGTAACCAACCTAACTTTAAAGAAAACACAATTGCCAACATCATTCCCAGCCAGAATACCGGTACCGCAGCCATTACCATGGCAGTTACTCGAGCTATATAATCCAGTACCGAATACTGCTTTACTGCCGAAATTACCCCTAATAAAACTCCAAGAATACTTGCAAACGCAATACTTGAAACTGCAATGATTAATGTGATGGGAATTCTCTGCTGTAAGGTCTCCAATATAGGACGTGATGTTAACCATGATGTGCCAAAATCCATTTTGGTAAATAGATTGAAAATGTAATCTAAAAATCTAATAATAAAAGGGTTATTCAATCCATTTTGTTCGCGAAAATCTTGAATGCTTTCTGCACTTGCGTTATCTCCTAACATCATAACAGCAGGATCCCCGGGTGTTAATTCCATAATCGAAAAGACCACCAATGCTACTCCTACAATAATTAGAAGCATAGTTGCCATACGTTTTAAAATATACCCCGCCATAAAATCCCTCCATCCTTTCTCATTACTATTTCAAAGGAGCTGGCTACAATAGCCAGCTCCCTTGAATTTGTAATATAGCCAAGCTATTACTTCCAGTGAAATTCGTAAATATAATAATAGTTTGTATTAATCTGGTCGCATACAAGATCTTTTTGATATGCGTATGGTATTGCTTTATGAAATGTCGGAATTGAATACATTTCATCCTGGAGAATACAATTAAATTCTAAATAGTATTCTTTCCTCTTTTCATTATCCTGCTCATTAATTGCTTTCTGCAGAACCTCCCATAAATGTTCATTCTGAACATCTAATTCACTATATTCACCTGCTGCTCTTTGTTCATCTGTTAAATAGCGAAAATACTGTTGTGAATAACTAGCCTCTGGTGTATAGTTTGTTCCTGTTGTAGCAAGCTGATATGTATGATCTTTGCGCCTAGCACGACATGCCGCCGAATCAGCCAACTCTATATCTACCTGCACACCGATATCTGCTAAATTTGACTGGAAAATTGTAGACATTTTTTCCCAGTAGCTTCCATTAATTGTAAGGATCGTACCAATGTGTAACCCATTTTCGTATCCTGCTTCCCGCAGCAATTCTTTAGCTTTTTCAGGATCATACTGATATGTTGGTGCCCCCGCAGCTTCTAACTCCTCGATTGTAAAGCCTCCAAATACCGTATCTGGATTAAACATAGAATATGCCGGTTGTGCAATACCATCATATGCCGCAATACACATTGCTTCTCGGTCAATCGCATAAGATAATGCCTGACGCACTAGTTTATTGGATAAAGCATCGTTATTATGAATATTAATATGGAAGAAGCTTGTATGATTTGTAGGTGAAAGGTAACTATTATAATTACTATTTGTGCCAATAGTTCCCCATCTCGCTGTTGGTACAACTATAAAATCCAAGTCGCCTGCCTCAAAGGCTACTGTAATTGTATTATTATCTGATAATATCTGATAATTTACCTTATCAATTCGTGCTTTTCCACGGTAATAATCTTCAAATGCTTTCAGTTTTATTTCCGCATCCGGATTATACGATTCGATTACATACGGTCCGCTTCCAAAAGGTATCCATTCATTTCCAATTTTTTCATTTGCAACTGCCTCTAAAAAGGCATCTTTTTCTAAAATAAATCCTACCTGTGATATGCTACTTAAAAAAGACGCACTAGTATCTGCGGAAACCAATTCCAATGTATGCTCGTCAATAGCCCTGGCACTTTCAAAATCACTCACTACACTTCGCTTGTTAGCAAATGGTCCAGATTTAAACTCATAATCTAAAGACCATGCCGCATCTTCTGCGGTCACATACTCTCCATTGTGGAACTTAACATTTTCTTTCAACTTAATTGTATACGTTCTTCCATCATCTGCGACTTCCCATGATTCTGCCAATCGGGGTTCCAATTCTCCTTGATCATTGAAAAAGAATAAGGTCTCATATAGCTGATAAAACAACTGATTGTCAATTAAACTTCCACTTGCATACGGATTTAAGGTTTCTACTACCTGATTCAAACATAAATTAATAGTATCTTTTTCAACACCAGTCGTCTGATTTTTGTTCCCAGCGTTTCCACTGTCAACGTTTTTATCTGTCTCTCCCTCTCCATTACAACCAGTTAGAATCAATGTACCAGTAAGAATCAACATAAGACTTTTTTTCCACCATTTCATATACATACTCCTCCTTCCTTTCCAGAACCCTGCTCATTTTTGAAGCCTCTGACCTCAGTAGGATTCTAAAATGTTGATTTGCTTTGTTCTTTTTATGCAGTCAGGTTTGTCTGTCCAGATTCCCGCCGGATACCTTTTAACATCTTCTTAGCATCATATCTTACACCTTTCTTAAAATCACAAAAATAATGCTGAGGAGCCTACAACAATTGCTATTAACGATCACTTTTTTAATGGACTTTGCAGTCTGATCGTATAGTAGACAACCAGTTTCTAAGGCCTTGTCTGTATCCGGAATCCTCAGACATTTTTCCATTGATTCGTGCTTCTATTAATGCAAGCCCAGCATCCATTTATGGGATCTTTGGTACAAACCACTGCATAATCAGTTTGACTATCGCTTGTCCTTCCCGAATACCTTAACCCAATAGTAAATGAGCCTTTTTTCTTTTCGAAGGCTTCTTTGTACTCCGGAAAATATATTTTCACTTCACTGTGCAAACAGTCAACTGATTGAAACCATTAAATTGTTTCTATTTGCCTCTATTTTTTCAATTATTTCTCGCTACTCAAAAATTGTTGTTGCTATTTGATTTGGTTGAAATGTTTTTTATGTCAATCTTTTGGTTTGTTTGAAATATAAAACTTTTTATTATCATAAATTCGCATGTGCAGAAAAGATGGATTATTTTTCTTGTTTAAACTATATATTTTGTTATTTTTTTCATTTTTTATCTCTTTTTCATTTATTATATATTGACTTTAACTAATTGTACATCATATAATTATGATAGCAGTTATATGAAATTCTCTTATTAGGAGGCTGTTTTGAAAATCTCTCAATTTGAACAAGTATTAGCTGTAAATAAAATGGGTTCTATTAATCTTGCTGCTGAACAACTATTTATGTCTCAATCGCAACTATCTTCCTCTATAAAGTCACTTGAACAAGAAATAGGGGCAGATATTTTTATCCGATCAAATAAAGGAATTTCTCTTACCCCTTTCGGAGAGGAATTTGTTCCTTACATAAATTCTATTTTACTTCAAATCGATCAAATAAAAAGAACACGCCAATCTACTATTAGCAAAACTAAATTCACAATAGTAAACGGCGGTTTTCGTTTTATTAGTGATATTATCTCTAGTTTATATACGCGGCATTCCTCAAATGGAATATCCATTGAACTACATGACTATCCCGGTCTCAAACCCATTGATACTGTATCTGACCGTATTGCAGATATTGGTATATTACGAATATGGAATCATCAACGAAGTATAGTGATGAAACAGTTAAATAGCAAAAATTTGGATTTTTTCCTACTGGGATCAATGCCTCTTACTGTTATTGTTGGACCCAATAATCCGCTTTATTATCAAAAGAGTGACTTCATATTTATAGACCAGCTTATACCTTATGGATCTGTCCAATTAAACTATATGACCCAAAATCCTATTTCCAGTATATATGAAAAATTCCCTCAACTTAAATACCAAGGACGTATATCTGCATCTTCAAGGAGTATGCTATATGAAATCATATCAAAAACCGAGTTGTATTTTTTAACTGCTACCCCTTTAAGCGCATATCAAAAAACAACATACTATCCCAACACTCGAATCCTAATACTAAAAAATAGCAGCTATTCCGCTCAAATTGGATGGATCAAACATAAGCACTATATGTTATCTGACTTAGGAAATGAATTTATATCAATGTTATCAGAATACTTTTGATTTATCATATAATCATTATAGTTATTTGATAATATCTAAATATGGATGTGATAGCACATAGATATGGCTATGGATGGGATGTTTAAAAAGTTAGGCCAATAAAGGTAAATTAATACGGCTGAATGTAAAGCGGAAATTCGCAATCCGCTCCGCGCACTTGAAGCGGGGGAATGCTTATCTGCGTTCAAAAAAGGAATCAACCCTGCGTAAATATATCACAGAGCTGATTCCTTTTTTATCAAATTTTAATTACACCTAACAGCAAACCGGAAATCATACAGATAATACTTACTCCCCAGATCCAGAAGAAGCATCTCTTTATATGGTCTTTAATTTCTACGCCTGCAAGTCCGATACCTAAGAAGGTTGCCGGTACCACAGGGCTGATAAAGGTTGCACAGTTGCGGCATACGACCATAACGATGGCAATATGCTCCGGTCTGATTCCAAAGGTCTCGGCGATGCTGATCAGGATCGGCATCAAACCAAAGAAGAAGGAATCTGTATCAAAGAGTAATGTCAGCGGAACTGCCAGAAGTCCGATAATGATCGGAAGCATCCTGCCCATGGACTGCGGGATCAGTCCTGCCAGCACATTTGCCATGTTCATCATGATATCCGACTGTTCCATCACGCCTAAGAATACTCCGGCTGATAAAATGGTGGAGGCCATCATAAGGGCCGGGCCTGAATGGGACTTAATGATCTGGTTCTGCTTTTTCGCACCCGGATAATTTATAAACAGTGCAATAACGCAGCCAACCATGAACACATAATAAGACGGTACTTTTACAAAGATCAGACAGAGGATCACAACCAGTGACAGGATCAGGTTGAAGATGAATTTATCCGGTCTTGCCAGATCATTTTCCTTCGCTCCGTTTTCGTCGCTGCCTTCCTTTCCCTCAAGGGCCGCTTTTGCCATCATTTCTTCGGTTCCGGCTCCTCTGCGTTTTTCAATATTGCCCCAGATAAAAGCCGTTGCGATCGCAATTACGATACCTACGACCTGCATCGGAAGGATCTGCATCCATAACTGGTTCGGTTCCACTCCGATGACCGTAGCTGCACGCATGGTCGGGCCTCCCCAGGGAAGAAGGTTCATAACCCCCATAGCTGAAACACAGATAAGCATCAGGGTCGTCGGTCTCATGCCAAGCTTTTTGTAAATCGGAAGCATCGCCGGAATTGTAATAAGGAAGGTCGATGCGCCGCCTCCGTCCAGATGTCCGATCATAGCGATAAAACAGGTCATCACAGCCACACCTACAACGTTGCTGCCAACCTTTTGCATCAGTTTCCCGATGATTTTGTCAAACATTCCTGCATCTGTCATGATTCCGAAGAACAGCACCGAAAAGATAAACAGAGCAGCAGTTCCATGCACCCCCGATACACCGGCCTTGATAAAGTCTCCCATTTCCTCCACCGTGAAGGTTCCGGTCAATACAAGGATCGCCGTGGTCACGGTCGACACGCCCACAAATGCCAGTGACGGTACGGTTACGTTCTTCAGAAGCAGGACAATTATTGTGATAACTGTTGCAAATCCAAGAACTGCAAGCATAGTTTCGTTCATTTCTTTCTTCCATCCTTTCCTTTTTTCGTTTCCCTCTTGCTGATTCTAAGTATAAAAAAAGAACCTTACAGGCTTGCGGATGTCTCCTTACAGTCTGTTAAGGTTCTTCTTTAAAAATATTAAGGAACTGTTATTTACAATTCGGGATCCGGCCCTTTATTCCCGTACTGCTTCCAGCAGAGTGGTGGCTGAAACCGGTTTTTCCACATATCCGTCTATAATTCCCCGGCTTTTCGCCTCTGCGATCTCACGGGTGATATGATTGACCATTAAGATCTTTTTAAGGTCCGGATATTGTCCCTGAACGGACATACAGAAATCGATTCCGCTTGCTCCTTCTATTGTTTCATTGATAAACAGCACATCTGCTCCTTCTGTTTTTAAATGCTCCAGCAGGTCTTTTTTATTGGTAAAGGTTTCCATCTGAGCTCCCAGCTTTCCGAAGTTTTTCTGAAGCATTTTCAATACTTTGGCGTTGTCATCTGCCGCTGCGATCCGGACGCTTCTGGCCGTTCTGGTCGTCTGGGACTCTAACCTCTCATTCTTTTCCATGACCGGAAGCAGGATATAGAAGGAGCTTCCCACGTCTTTTTCGCTCTCTGCATACAGATAGCCCTTATGAGAGGAAATGATCTGCTCCGCCAGTGCAAGGCCAAGTCCGGTTCCCTCTCCGCCTTTTTTTGTGGTAAAAAACGGAGTAAAGATTTTGGCCAGTGTCTCGTTGTCCATTCCGCATCCATTATCTTTGATCCGGATACAGATATAACGCTCCCATGCCGCGTTCACATGCTTCCTCTGTTCTTCCGTCATCTCTCGATAGGACATTTCTTTTCCGGTGATTTCGATCTGCCCCTCCTTCTTCTTTCCGATGGCATGAATTGCATTGACACAGATATTTAAGATCACCTGATGAAGCTGCGTCGCATTTCCGAGAATGCTCTGATCTGTCAAATCGATCCTGCTCTCCAGCCGCACCGTCGGCGGACACACGGAATCCACCATTTTTACCGCACGTCGGAGCATCTGGGCTGCGGAAATTTCTTTGTATACCGTCTCAACATTTTTACGGCTCAAGGTGGAAATCTGGCGCACGACCTCCTTCGCTTTTTCCGAGGCCTCATATATCTCCATCACATTGTCATATTCCTCTGAATCCTCCGGAAGCTCCATCAAAAGCAGCTCCGCATATCCCATGATCGGAGTCAGAAAGTTATTAAATTCGTGGGCAATTCCCCCCGTCATCGTACCCATGATCTGAAGCCGCTGCTGATGTGCGATCGTTTCTTCATTCTGATGCACCTCCTCCAGCAATCTGTTGAGCTCCTTCAGATACGTATTTTCTGATTCTACCTGTTTTCTCTCATTATACATTTTCATGGCAAGGAAAAAAGCCGGAATGGGAACCGCCAGGATCGCGATAAACAGTAACAAAAGACCGGAAAAGCCTTCCCGGATCGGCTGATAAAAATCGGAATAATCGGTGACACTGCTGATGACAAGAAAATCGTTGCCGACCCGGGCCGGTGCATACACACTGATTTTCTTCACGCGGGGCAGCTCCTTCTTGGTCCACCAGTAGGAATAATAGACAGAGACCCCCGCTTCTCCCTTGTTCTGATTTTCGATCATCTTCTCCAGACTGGAATAATCCAGCTCCGGATACATTTTCTTTCTGCCCTCTATGACAGCTATCCCCCACTGTTTCCTGTCCGGATGCATAATTATTTTTCCATCTGATCCTTTTATGACAATATAACCGTTTCTTCCGATCTTGATGTCGGAAATGATCCGATTATAATACTTTTCTTCATTCACCGCCAGGCAAAGATATCCGCCATCGGCTCTTTTCTTTTTCACCACCAGATATGTCGCATCTTTCCCCTCGCAGGACATCTGGTATAAGCTTCGCTGCGGATCCATCTGAGATATTTTTACCGGATCTTTATACCGATTCCCGGCTACACTTTCTGTCCATGTTCCGTCTGCGGCTTCCCGGAACAGATCTTCTATATACATATCATTTTTCCGGATGTAGGTTTGAAAAATCTCTTTGACATTATCAGAATGGCTCAGGTCATCAAAAAAATCCAGATCATCCACATAGCTTTGGATCGATGCCTCCATATTTTTGCTCAGGATCTGCGTCGTCACCTTTAACTGATCGATCTGGTTATTCATCAGCGTGTCTCGGTAATCCTTCCAGATCCGGATTCCCAGCAGCAAAAAAACGGTCAGCATCACAGCTGCACCTGCTGCCCACCATATATGTTTCCTTCCGGCACTGGCCCGATTCTTCATAATGACGTCATCTCCTTTACTTTTTCCTAGTCAAGCGGATATTCGCAATCCGTTTCGCTACTTGATTCGATTAAATCCAGATCGGATTGACTTCATAACTATAAATATATATAATGATTCTAAACGATTGCACACTCTGTTCGCAATCCTTTATTATGATTTTTTAAGGGGGGCTTCAAAATTGGCTGACAAGGTATTGATCGTAGATGACGATCCGGCAATCTGCAAACTCTTAGAGAAGGTTATGAAAAGTAATGAGCTTGATCCGACCATCGTTATGTCCGGAAAAGAAGCTCTCGATATCATAAAAAACCATACCTTCGACATGATTTTAATGGATATTATGCTCGGCGATATGGAGGGCTTCGATGTCATCAAGAAGATCCGCAGTCAGGGGATCAGCACTCCGATCATGATCGCCAGCGGAAGAAGTGAGGATTATGATTCCCTGTATGGGCTTTCCATCGGTGCGGACGATTACATATCAAAGCCCTTCCGTCCTATAGTTCTGGGTGCCAAGGTAAAAGCTCTGATCCGCCGGAATAAGAATCTGATTCTGAGCAATTCCTCCATGCTGGAGGCCGGCCCCTTCAGCTACGATTCTTCGACCATGCGTTTTTATAAAAATGGTCAGGAGCTTCTTCTTTCCGCTAAGGAAAGCTCTCTCCTCCTGCTCTTTATGAAGCACCCCCAGCAGGTGTTTACCAAAGACATGATCTATGAGCAGGTATGGGGCAACACCGTTGCCATCGACGACAACGCCATTATGGTATATATCAACCGGCTCCGCAGCAAGATCGAAGAAAATAAACAAAGCCCACAGCATATTATTACAATCCGTGGGCTTGGTTATCGTTTTATTCCTTAGACCGGAATTCAAAGGGTTTTACTTCCCTTACAACGTCCATGATCGTACCATCACGGCTTTCGATGATCCCTACTATCCGATCTCCGAATTCTACCTTCTGGGGTTCACCTGTGATCGAGTAAGCGATATCTCTTAATTCCTCGATGGTTTTAAACGGAAGATCTACATCCTTCATGGCCTCGATCAGATCCTGTCTTCTCGGGTTGATGGCAATACCATAATCCGTTACCACTACATCCACCGTTTCTCCCGGTGTTGTTACTGTTGTTACATCGGTACAGATGGCAGGAATCCTTCCCTGAAGAAGCGGCGCAATGACGATTGCGCATTTTGCACCTGCCGCCGTATCCGGATGACCTCCCTGGGCTCCTGTCAGCATTCCATCCGAACCTACAACTACATTGCAGTTGAAATGCACATCTACTTCCAGTGCGGCCAGAATAACGAAATCCAGTTTATTGACAACTGCACCCTTATTAAACGGATTTGCATATTCGCCTGCGCTGATGGGGAAATGTCTCGGATCCTTTACCGACTCAACGGCTGCAAGGTCAAAATCCTGTGTATCTAAAAGCACGTCGACCTGATCATTTTGCAGAAGATCGCACATCGGCTTTGTCAGTCCGCCCACGCCAAACCTCATGCGGATATTTTTTTCCTTCATGATCTTTGCGAGGGAGATGGTGGAAGCAATGGAAGCGCCGCCTACACCGGTCTGATAGGAAAATCCATCTTTAAAATATGGCGTGTTTACAACGAATTGGGTACAGTAATCTGCCATCATCAATTTTCTCATATCTGTTGTCGGTTTTGCAGCTCCTGTTGCAATTTTATCAGGATTTCCGATTTCATCAACAACAACCACATAATCCACCTTTGTCATAGAGATCTGTGCCGGGAAGTTCGGGAATGGTACCAGACAGTCTGTGATGGCCACGACTTTATCGGCATGATCCGCATCCGCCGATGCATAGGAAAGCACACCGCAGTCCGATTTTCCGCCGGTACCGCAGCAGTTGCCGTATTCATCCGCCGTCGGAGTTCCGATAAATGCAATATCGATCTTCGTCTCGCCGCTTTCAATGGCACGGACACGGCCGCCGTGGGAACGCATAATGGCCAGTCCCTTTAACTTTCCGTGGGAAATTGCCTCTCCGATCCCTCCGCGCACACCGGAGGATTCAATATTGGTGATCGTTCCATCCTCAATATACTCAACCAGCGGCTCATGGGCTTTCCCCAGAGAGCTGGCAGAAATCGTGATATCCTTGATCCCCATCTCGTGGATCTCTTTCATGACCATGTTTACAACATAATCACCGTCACGGAAATGGTGATGGAAGCTGATGGTCATTCCATCTTTTATTCCACATTTTACCAGAACATCGTGAATGTTATCCACAAGCTTGCTGCCATTTGAGTTGATAACACATTTTGTCACCGGGCCCTGCTTCTTATATTCGTATCCGTCAAAATGATGACTTCCCTGAAATACTTCTTTTCCTGTGATTTTCAGAATTTCTTCCGGAATCTCTCGTCCAACCGCATTAATCATCTTATAAATCCCCCTTGTATACACCTGAGGCCTTTGCCAGATTGATGGTTCTCTTTGCTCCGTCATAAAAGGCGATATCGATCATCTTTCCGTCGACAGTAAATACGCCGATTCCCTGTGCTTTCTTTTCCTCTATCTCTTTGACGACCTTTTCGGCAAAAACGATGTCCTTCTGAGTCGGAGTATAGATTTCATGTACGGTATTGATCTGACGCGGGTTAATGATTGATTTTCCGTCAAAGCCCATCAGATGGATGGTCTCGACATCCTGACGGAAGCCTTCCATGTTGTTAAGATCGGTGTAAACCGTATCGAAACACTGAACGCCTGCTGCTCTGGCCGCAATTACAAGGTGCTGTCTGGCTCCCATCAGCTCAATGCCGGTTCCTGTGATGTGGGTCTGCAGATCCTTGGTATAATCTCCGCCGGATAATGCGATTCCGAACAGCCGGTCAGATGCCTCACAAATCTCAAGAGCATTTAAAACACCTCTTGCCGACTCGATGGCTGCCATGATAAGAACACTTCCTTCCGGACGGCCAAATTCATGCTCTGCTTTTATCACTTCGCTTTCTACCAGCTTAACGTCCTCTTTTGTCTCCGTCTTCGGAATACGGATGGAATCACAGCCACCGGCTACTGAGCAGCGGATATCCTCTTTCCAGTAGGGGGAATCCAGTCCATTGATACGGACAACTCGTTCACATCCGCGGTAATCAATGCTTCTTAATGCATGAAAAAGGGAAAATCTTGCCGCATCCTTCTGATTCTCCGCCACCGCATCTTCCAGATCCAGCATGATAGAATCCGGCTTATAGATATATGGATCCTTTATCAGTCCCGGCTTCTGGGCATTTAAAAACATCATGGTTCTTCTTAAACGTTTCTTATTCGGATTCATTATCTGATCGCACCTCCCCACGGCAGATTCTCCGTCTGATTCACGGAACGATATATTGCGCCTTCTACTCTTGCCTTAATTGTGCAGTCAAGGGCACCCTTATCCACAATTGAAATCTTTACATCCGTCACACCCAGATGTTCCAGAGTCTCTAAAACCACCTTGCGGATCTGATTTCCATACTGATTTATCACGGCACTGTCTAAGGAAAAGTCGATCTTACCGTCTCCGGCCTCTACCATTACCTGACAGTCGCTCGATTCCAGAGTTCCCGCTGTTGCCGGTCTTTTAATCTCCATAGCTGCATCCTCCTATGTTTACTCACATTAACTGGTTTCTCATTTCCATTTATCTCTATGGTCTTATCTTAAACATCTAACCTTACAAATGAAATCAGGTTCCCTTAATATTCATTAAGATTAGAAAAAAACAGAAGCTGCAAAGCAGCGGTTTTGCGAATGGGGTCTGAATAGTTACATAAATTGTTTTTTAGAGTAACTATTGATATAATGTAACTGTTCACAGATAGGAATTTTCCGGACTGAAAATTCCGTACAATACAATTCTGACAGCAGATAAAAGGAGAAAATTTATGAATGGAATCATGGTCACAATTAACGATATGCTGGAATGCCGGGAGCGGCGTGTAAGGATTCAGGAATCTCTCATCAACACCTATCACCAGCCGGTCCTGTCCTTCTGCATGAATATACCGGGGCCAATTAAGACAAATACACAAATTAAAGCCGCCTTCCTCGCCGGCAAAGAAGCTTTATTAAATGCACTTTCAGAGCATCACATCACGATCCTTGACTCTACGGTATTTCAGGATGCAACCGGTGATGAGTGGATCATGGCACTGAATGCACCGGCTGCCGACATTAAGGCTATTACAACGGAAATCGAAGAAAGCCATCCTCTCGGACGGCTTTTCGACATGGATGTGATCGGTACAGATGGAATAAAATTGTCCCGCGGCACCTACCGCAGCTGCATCCTCTGCGGATGTCAGGCACAGGAATGTGCCCGTTCAAGAAAGCATTCTGTGAAGGAGCTGCAGGACAAAATCATGAAAATGATCGAAGCTTATGAGGAAGCATGATCTCGGATTATTACTTCTTGATCTCCTTGATCACATCGATCACGGTACCATCACGGTACTCCACGATGCAGACTACGCGGTCTGTCGTCTCGATGGGCTTCGGAACTCCGGTCAGAGACTCCGCAAGCTTCTGGAGATCCTCGATGCTTACAAGCTTTAAGTTTGCGTTTTCCAGATCTTCCTTTAATTCCGCATAATATTTATGCTTCGGGTTCAGCGCAATGCCGGCCTCTGTGACAACGGCAGCTACGGTCTCTCCGGGAGTACAGCAGGTGAAGACCTTCTTTGTGATGGAAGGAGTTCTTCCACGAACTACCGGAAGGCAGACGATGGAGATATCGGATCCGGCAGCAACATCAGGCCCGCCGCCGAGGCCGCCCATCATCTCACCGGAGGATCCGGTCAGGATGTTGACATTAAAGTCTGTATCGACCTCCAGCGCTCCGAGAACGCCGAAGTTTAACTTATCCAGCATGGAACCCTTGGAGAAGGGATTGGAATAGACCGCGTTATCGATCTCCACGATCCCCGGCTCCTCGGCAATGGCTCTCGCCGCCACTGCGTCGAAGGACTGGCTGCACTCTAAGACTCTTACAAGTCCCTTCTTATACATATCAACGATGGCCGCGGTCATGCCGCCGAGGGCGAAGCTTGCCTTTACGCCCTTCTCCTCCATGCGGTCTGCCAGATAATTCGTGCAGGCGATACTGATGGCTCCGGCGCCCGTCTGGAAGGAGAAGTTTTCCTTGAACATTCTGGAAGCCGCCATGACATCCGCCGCCCGCTCCGCGATCAGAAGATCTCTCGGGTTCTTTGTCATTCTGGCCGCACCTTTTCCGATCTTATCCGGATCGCCGATACGGTCAACCTTTACGACATAATCTACATACTGCTGGGAGATACTTGCCGGGCAGCATGGATAATCCACAAGGTAATCGGTAATAACAACGACTCTCCGCGCATTCATGGCATCCACAAAGGAATATCCAAGGGAACCGCAGGCATTCGGGCCGATCTGACCTGTGGCGTTTCCGTACTCATCCGCCGCAGATGCGCCGATAAATGCTACATCAATCTGAAGCTCTCCGGCCTCGATAGCTCTCGGTCTGGAGCCGTGGGTTCTTAAAATAACCGGTTTCTCCATCAGTCCGTCAAGAACCGCGTCACCGAGCTCGCCACGGATACCGCTGGCCTCGATGCGGTCGATGGTTCCGTCCTTGACGAAATCCACGATGGACGGATTCTTAATATTGACAACGGCACTCGGTGCGAAGCGGAGTCCCTTGATCCCAAGCTCTCTGATCGCGGTCAGAACCTGTCCGATGATCTCATCACCCTCACGGAAGCTGTGATGGAAGGAGATCGTCATCCCGTCTTTTAAGCCGGTCTTTACGATTGCATCCTTTAAATTCTCCACCATCTTGCAGTCTCCGGAAACGTGCTTTCCTGCGGTGCGGAGTGTGTGTACCGGCGCATCGGAGGGAATGGTCGTGTAAGCGCCCGTGTACGGTTTTACGACATAATTTCCGATCTGCTTCGGGATCTCGCGTCCCACTGCGTTGATGTAAGTCTCTCTGCTCTGTTCCATCCTAGATCACCATCCCTTCTGTGCGGATACCGGCTGCCTTCGCCTGAGCCAATGTCGTGAGGGCCCGAAGCTCCATCGGCTTATCGATCATACCGCCATCCAAAGTCACAGCACCTTTATGCTGCTTCTTTCCTTCCTCCACCGCCTGTAAAACGCGGAGCGCATACTTGATTTCCTTCATACTCGGCGTAAAGAAGGAATTGACCGTGTCGATCTGTCTTGGGTGAATGCAGGTCTTTCCGTCAAAGCCAAGGTTCTTTGCGAGAGCTGTGTCTTCCTCAAGGCCTTCTTTGTCATTGATATCAGAGAATACGATATCAAGAGCATCGATCCCGGCGGAACGACATGCCATGAGAACCGCATTTCTTGCGTAGAATACTTCCAGACCCTTCTTCGTTCTCTGGGCCTTTAAGCTTGCAGTCAGATCCTCTGCACTGACGGCCATCGCCACCACCCGGGGATCGGAGTGGGCGATCTCCATGGCGTTGATGACACCCATGTAGGACTCGATGTTGCAGATCAGCTCGATCTTTCCGACTTCAAGGCCGATCTTCTCCTCTATGGCTGCGATCCTTCTTGAGATATCCTGTACCTCTCTCGCGTACTCCACCTTTGGAATACGGATGCAGTCCGGGTTGGCTCTGACCGCTGCCTGAAGATCCTCCTCCAGATATTCGGAATAGATACCGTTTACACGGATACATACGTATTTATCCTTTGGTCTGTGATTTTTTACCATGTTATATACAAGGAATCTTGCTGCGTCCTTTTCGGCCGCCGGAACGGAGTCCTCAAGATCATAGATCAGCATGTCCTCGTTATAGAAAATTGCCTGGATCATGTTTACCGGGCTCGCACCGCTGGCATACAGGCTGGTGCGTTTTAAGTGGATCGTCTTCTCAGCCATTATCTCGCATCCTCCTTTGTCCAGTCGTATTTCTCCTCTGCTCCGCGGCAGATTACGCATTCCATTCTTGCCTTGATGACGCAGTCGAGAGCGCCCTTGTCGCGGATCTCCACATAAGCATCCTTTACTCCAAATTCTTCCAGTGTATTCTGGATCGTTTCCCTGATGGAATCGCCAAACATGACGGCAACATCACTCTCTAACTCGATCTCGATGCCCTCACCGCCGTTCGGACGGATCACGATCTGGCAGTCGCTTGATTCTAAGGTTCCGGCTACTGCCGGTTTCTTGATCTCCATAGATCATCCCTCCTGTTTTCTACTTTAATCAAACTCATAAAATGTTATTGAAAAATTGCCATGTAACCTCATTGTGGCGGGCATACAGACGGAACCTCTGCACGACCGCCACAATGGATGATCACTTATTTTTTCTTCTTTTCTCTTACATAACTCATGATAAAGCCTGAGAATGCACAGATGCTGGCTACCCATACGGAATAGGTTTTAATAGCCGTATTTAAGCCGAGAACAATAGCACCGTTTCCCATCAACGCTCCGATCAGCTGTCCGAATACAAGAACCGCGCCCATGAACAGGAATAACGGAAGTGTGATCTCAAATACTACCATACAGATGCTGTAAATCGTCTTTTTCATGATCTTACCCTCCTTAAGCGCCTACTACCGGGAAGATACCCAGCATAATAAGAATTGCAATGAGAACCACTGGAAACGCATAATGGAACATCAGGTTCTTAAAGATTCTGGATGGTTCATTCAGTCCGGAAATACCGCTTGCGATATAGATCGGTGCGGAGTTCGGCGGGATGCAGCCCTCGTTGGAAACAAGGAACAAAAATGCTACGCAGCATGATACCGGTGCAAGACCGAGAGCCCGGAGGGCTGCATAGGCAAGAGCGCCGAGGGCAGTCGTGGAAGCCGTTCCTGTGAACGGGCCAACCATCAGTGTGGTGATCACCGCGATCAAAATAACTACAAGAACCGGAGATTTACTTCCGAGTGTATCAAATACTGCGGTAAACTCCTCCTGATGACCAAGCTTGGTCAGTACGCTTGCGGCTGCGAAAGCAAAAAATAACAGACAGCCGACTTCGCTGTACTTCGGTGCAGAGGATTTGATCATATCCTTCCAGCCTTTGAAATCGTGGGCAGATATTTCCAGCCCTCAATGATCGTAAAGAAGGTCATCATGATCGGGATCCACATTACCAGAGAAATTGCTTTAAAGGATTTATCTGTGTGGGCGTTTAATGTTGCTTTGATCGCATTTCCGGTCGGGCCCATCTGGAACAGAAGCGGAACGATGATTCCGAGGAAAATGAGCAGAGATGATACATTCTTTGAGAATGCTGCCCCGAAGCTCTTACCTGTTTCCGTGGATGCCTTTAAGCCGTCCTTCTTTGCATAGCAGAATACAACAAAGAGACGATATGCCAGTACAACCATACCGGTACACATAAGGCCTACATATAAGGTGTTGCTGTCAAGCTCAGCAGCGATCGCTTCCATGCCGAGTAAAAGAAGCATGGAGGAGGATGGCGGGAAGATCATTCCCAAGCCGGCATTACCGGCTACGATCGTTGTCGCACGTTCGGTGCTCCATCCGGTCTGTTTCATCCACGGGATCGTGATGGAACCAACTGCAGATGCATTACCGGAACCGGATCCGGAAACCATGCCGAACAGGGCGCTTGCGATAGTGGATACATATCCGGAGCCGCCCGGAAGGCGTCCGAGTACGCTGTTTAAGATTTCAACGAGTCGTCCGATAACGCCCGTTTTGTCCATCATGTATGCCATAAATACGAATGCCATGGAAGCATACACAACTTCCTGTTTTGCCGCTGACTTGATACCGGCCTGGGCCAATGTGAACACGTTCTGTCCAGCAAAGATTCCGCCCATCGCGAGGATGATCAAGAATGACCACATCATGGCTTCTGCCATTTTTCTCTTGAGGACCACATTGATCATAAGAATGGCAGCAATGTAAACAAGTAAGGAAATAATTCCAATTCCAATGCCGTTCATGTCCGTTCCCCCTTAGTATTATCGTTGACCGTTTCCCATAGTTTGCAGGAAATATCGGCCTGTTTTCTTTATCCTTCTGCGCGCAATCAGGTTTTCCTGATATCTCAATTATAGTAAAATGGGGAATACTTGTTAAATATGGAAACCATATTGAGGTCATAAGAAAAAAATATGTCTGTTAAAAATTTGGCAGACTACTGCGGGCGAATCTTCCAATTATGCCTGTATGCACTTTTGTCCGATATACAATATTCAAGTCGAACGTCCGTGAGACTTGGCGCGTGATTCTGGTCAGCGCAAGCTGACATGTTCTTTACAGAATCACTGCGCATCCTCGCGGAGCGTTTATCTCAGTCGGAGATTGGACTCCCAATGAGATAAAAAGGACCTTCTTGCACTTAGAAGGTCCCGCGAATCTCTTTTAAAAACTCCACCAGCTTCTCCGCCGGGGAGGAAAGATATGCATTTTTTAAAACTGCCACATTAAAGGTGTATGGTACACTATACATTGGATCGATCTTATAGACGCCGCGCCTCCTCAGGGCATCCGACAACTGTTTGAATGGGAGAAGAACGGTTCCGTAGTCTACCTGTGCCAGAGCACCTAGGGTACTCAGGTTTCTGGATACCTGTTTGACCGGCGGTCGGAATCCCATCTTCTCAAAGATCTGCTCGCAGATCATCCGGCTTCTCTGCCAGGACCGCGTCACGATGATCGGCTCATTTCTTAAAAACTCCACATCCAGATACGGCATCGAATCGTCATCCCGGTAATAGATCATCTTGTGATACCGGCTGTTGCTTCTCGGCACGATCACCAGCTCATCGTGATTGAGCTCAAAATACTCCAGTTCGTCCCTTAAAAGCGGCGGATGAACGATGCCCACCTCCACCTCACCTTTGATGAGCTTCTTCTCGATATCCTCACTGGATGCCTCTGTCAGGACAATGTCGATGAAAGGATACTTTTCCTTAAACTGCGGCAGAAAATACGGAAGGACATACATGGCCTGCGTTCCCGTAAAACCGAGCTGGACGATACCCCGGTCAGAATTCTGAAGATCGAGCAGTTTTCTCTCCATTGTCTTCTGCTCCACCAACGTTTTCTTTGCAAATTCCAGAAAGCACTCCCCTTCCGCTGTCAGCTTTACTCCGTTAGGCTGACGGAGAAAGATCGTCACGCCAAGCTCCTTTTCCACCTTCTGGACGCACTGGCTCAAAGCCGGCTGTGCCATATACATCTTCGCAGCGGCGCGCGTAATACTCTGTTCCTCCGCGATGCTCACAATATATGCCATATCACGCGTTGTCATATCATCACTCCCTATCCCTGTTCCCATACAAGAGGTCGTCACCGACTTAGATAAATAATCTGCAATGATATCAGGGCAAAAGCCCCCGATTTTAATGCCCGCGGATTGTTCCGTGCTACGCACTCCCACAATCCTACCCAATATTCGCATATCGTGGGATTGGCATCCCACTTTTATGCTCATATCTGGGCGGGTACCAAGGTCTTTCACCCACCTATGAGCAAGCTCATGTGGGTTTAGACCTTTTGACCCTATCATCTTATAATTATACTATATCTTCGCAAACAGATCAATTTCTTAACAATCAGCGACTCATGTATACATGATCCAACCCATATATTTTTCTTATGCCCCGCATCGGATTTTCCTTTTGCGATTTTTCATATTTTTCTCTGTCTTTTCTCTGGAAAACTGTTACTATTTCATCTATACTATAAATACACAGAAAGCAGAGGTGTTTTATCTATGACAGAGCTCAGTATTCATGAATTATCCCTTGGTTTTTCCCATGACAGACAAATGCTTGCGGAGTTTCTCGCAAAGCATCATTTAAATTATGAAGACGATATCGAGGCGGCCTTCGGCGTGTTTGATGCTGATGAGAATCTCACCGGCTGCGGCTGCTGTGCCGGAAACCTTTTAAAATGTTTTGCGGTAGATGAGAGCCTCAGAGGACAGAATGCTCTGGGAAGTCTTGTGTCCAGACTTGTTGAAAACCGATTTGCAGCCGGACATTATGATCTTTTCGTGATCACAAGACCAAGCAACAAGGTGCTCTTTACCTCCTGCGGATTTTACCCGCTGGCAGAAACCGAAGCTGTCCTGATGCTGGAGAATAAGAAAAACGGACTCGACAATTTCTATAAAAAATTCTTATCCGGAACCGATCCCTCCGGCAATATCGGCTGCATCGTGATGAACTGCAACCCGTTTACAAAAGGTCATCTTGCCCTGATCACTTATGCCGCAAAGGCATGCGACCTGCTTCATATTTTTGTTGTGGAGGAAAACCGCTCCCGCTTCCCGTTTGCAGACCGGCTCCGCCTTGTCCGGGAGGGCACGGATCATCTTGCAAATGTGATCGTCCATCCGTCAGGCCCCTATATGATCTCCAACGCCACATTCCCGACCTACTTCTTAAAGGACGGCGAGGATGCGGCAAAGATCCAGAGTGAATTAGACATCACCCTGTTCGCCTCAAGGATCGCACCGCTCCTTCATATCACAAAACGTTTTGCCGGAGAAGAACCCTTTGATCCGGTGACACGTAATTACAATGAAGCCATGATCCGCATTCTCCCACGCTATGGGATTTCCTTTATTAAGATCGACCGGATCACCACCGAAGGGCCGGACGGAAAGCCCGAGGTCATCAGTGCTTCCAGAGTACGGAAGCTCCTTGATGAACAGGGAGTGACCGAGGAAGTGCTGTCACTCGTACCGGAGTGTACCGCAAGATATTTAAAGGAAAACTTTTATAATTAACGTTAAAACGGAGTATATTTATGAACTTAAACGATGTGATCACCGGAGCTCCGGTGACTTCCGGGGAACTTCGCTCCGCGAGAGACCGGCGTGTCTTAAAAAAATGGGAATTTCTTACCTCCTACGGTGGACTCTGCCTTGTCGAGTTTTCCTTAAATATCGCAGGCTCGATCAAGGTCTTTCCCTTTGCAAGAGCGGCTTTCCGTGAGGAGAGCAGAGAGCTGACTGACCGGCTTTCCCGTTTTTCTGTTCTGAAAGCAGAAATCTTCGAGGAGATCTCCGGTGACTATGCATTCTTTCTTTTAAAGTCCCCGGCGGTATCGGTCAAAAAATTTCTCGTTTCCATCGAGGAAAGCCACCCTCTGGGCCGCCTTTTCAATCTTGACGTATGCGGCCCGGACGGAATTTCCATAAAGCGTCACGATCTCGGCCTTCTTTCGCGAACCTGCCTTGTCTGCGGTGAAGATGCCCATATCTGCACCGCGAAGAAGGCTCACTCCATGGAATTGATTCGGTGGCAGACGGCAAAGCTCTTTCACGAATTTTTCCGTGACCGGGCAGCCGATATGGCGGCATCCGCTGCAGTTCGGGGACTTCTCTATGAGGTATCCACCACACCGAAACCGGGACTTGTAGATCGGAACAATTCCGGCTCCCATAAAGATATGGATTTCTTCACCTTCCTGGACAGCAGCGCCTCCCTGATCCCATGGTTTAGGGAATTTTTCTGTCTGGGCTGGGAGCATACCGACGAATCAGAAACACAGCTTTTTCAAAGACTCCGCTATGCCGGACAGCGGGCTGAAACTGCCATGTTTTCCGCCACCGGCGGGATTAACACCCACAAGGGACTTATCTTTGCCTCCGCGATCCTCTGCGGGGCGCTTGGAAAAGTTCACGCGGGGCGGGAGCTTCCGCTGCCATTCGCGGATGTGCTTCAGGAATGTCGGAGGCTGGGAAAATACTCTCTCTCGGATCTGCGTCACCCCCCAAATGTGCAGACTCATCTTCCCGGTTCCGAAAACCAACATGTTTCCGGACATACCTCTGACAAGATGGAATCTGTCCACGGCGCCATGACACATTCCGTGTCACTCTCTACCAACGGTGGATGCATCTTTACCACCTACGGTATCCAGGGCGCCCGCGGAGAAGCTGCTGCCGGTTTCCCATCAGCCATCCATATCGGACTGCCTGCGCTAAAGACATGGACAGCCGCCGATTTCTCCTTAAACGATGCTGCAGCCATGGCACTCCTGACTTTGATCTCCGAGGTCGATGACACGAACATGATCCACCGCGGAGGTCCTGAGCTTGCCAAAAAAAGCAAAGAGCAGGCAAAGCACCTGCTCTCGATAGTCACAAAAGAAAATTTTAAAGACACCTTGTATACGCTGGATTCCCGATATATTCGCGAAAACCTGAGTCCGGGCGGATGCGCCGATCTTCTCGCCGTCAGCCTGATGTTCTATTTTCTGGAGGATTGCGGCATGCTTGCTCCTGCGGCCAGCTTGTAAAATGAATCAGCAAAAAGCCCCGTATGCCTTGATTTATCTCAGTCGAGAAAACTCTGACTGAGATAAACGCTCCACGAGGATGCGCAGTGATTCTGTATGGAATATGTCAGCTTTGCTGACCGTAATCACGCGCCAAGTCTCACGGACGTTCGACTTGAAAAGGGGTTGCGGGGTTGTATTGCCATGTTTGCTTTTCTTTTGGCTTTTTGATTTATCCGTATTATCCTGCCTATATGGGCTGATGTTATCCTTTCGTTATCGGCATTGACAACACCTTGTTTATTTTTTCTGTTGCAATGTTGCATCGGACAACCTGCAATACAGATTTGAATCTCCCTCCTCCTTGTATGTCTCAAAAGTTCCCTCCACTACAATTTCCGTATTATCTTCCGGGTACTCATCCGGATAAAAATGAGTGCCATCTTCCCATACAAATTCCATTCCCTGAGCGCAACAGGCTGTTGCATCCTGAATCACACAATAAAAGTAGTATTTTTTTGTGGCTTCATAGTAGGTTGCATAAAAAATTCCACCAATACGGAATGTTTTTCCTTCATATTCCTCTGGCATAACCATCATCTGATATACTGTTGCATACACCATATCACTGCTCATTTGCGTAAGGTCATACTCAACTATTCCGTCTGTATCCCTGACGTCTTCTGCCACACTTATTGTGTCTTCAGTATATTTTCTTGATTCAACATCAGATGGGGCTTCCTTGCTTTCCGTAGCCTCAGTTTTATTGTCTTCATTTGCTATCTGATTATCTATTACTTTGTCCACCGAATTTGTATTGTTGACACCTTTTCCGTCCGTTCTTTTTTTATTACTGCATCCAGTTATCAGAAAAATACAAAAGAGTAAAACCATACATTTTTTCAAATTTTTCATGCTCTTTCTCCTCCTGCTATTTTCCCCACAGCACAGCTAGCCATAAATGCCACAATATCTGTTGCCACAATCGTCGATCCTACGGGAGTACCTGCCAGAATAGACAATAGCATTCCAAGTACTGCACAAATCACAGATAGTACAACTGAACAAAGCGTAACTCTGAAGAACGTCTTATACACACGCATTGCCGATAATGCCGGAAATATTACCAGCGCTGAAATCAACAAAGAACCAACTAAATTCATGGCAAGAACTATAATTACCGCTGTAATAACAGCTATTAACAGATTATAAAAATCCGTCTTCATTCCCGTGGCTTTTGCAAATGTTTCATCGAATGTAACGCAGAAAATTTTCTGATAAAATATTATAAAAACAACCACAACAATGACTGATAAAACACTGCACAATACTACCTGTCCTTTCGTCAGTGTCAATATAGATGTTGATCCAAACAGTGTACTGCACACATCCCCTGAAAGATTCGGTCCCGTGGCGAACAGATTCATAAGCAGGTAGCCGATTGCCAATGCCCCTACAGAAATCATGGCAACCGCTGCATCTCCTTTAATTCTTGTATTCTGTCCTGTCCGCAACAGCAAAACAGCGCAAATAATCGTTACAGGTAAAATGAATATCATATTATTTGTGAAATTTAGAACCGATGCTACCGCCATAGCTCCAAAAGCGACGTGTGATAAGCCATCTCCTATAAAAGAAAAACGCTTCAGCACTAAAGTAACCCCCAGCAGTGAGGAACAAAGTGCGATCAACACCCCTACAATCAGAGCATATCTCACAAATGGATACTGAAAATAAAAAATCAATTTATCTATCATATAGTACACCTTCTTTCATACTCTTGCCTTGTCCCATAAAATACTTCTTCTCCAATATGCAATATATGGCTGGCATAGTTCATTGCTGTCTTTATATCATGGGAAATCATAATAATTGTAATCTTATCTTCACAGTTTATTTTCTCAATAAGACGGTACATCTCATCTGTCACTTTCGGATCAAGACCAGATACCGGTTCATCTAATAATAATATTTTCTTTGTTGCACATAACGCTCTCGCAAGTAAAACCCTCTGCTGCTGTCCTCCTGACAATTCCCGATAACATCGGTTTTCCAGATTGGTAATCTGCAGCTTTTCCATTATTTCACTTGTACGTTTTTTCTCTGATCGGTTATAAAATGGACGCATCCCTACACAATTCTGGCATCCGGAGAGAATAATCTCTCTCACGGATGCCGGAAAATCTTTTTGTATTACTGTCTGCTGTGGCAAATACCCGATTTCTTTGCTCTTTACTTCAGCTCCAAACATGATTTTTCCATAAATGGGCTGTTGCAGATTCAACAATGTCTTCATCAAAGTTGACTTCCCTGAACCATTGTCTCCTATAATACAAAGATAATCTCCACTTTCCACAGAAAAGTTAATGTCTTTCAATAATGCCTTTCTATCATAACCGATCGCCAGATTTTTGCAGGTAATCTGTTCCATGCTTCCTCCCAGTTTGGCTCGATCGTTACTGTATTGCCTTCTTTAAAACATCTAAGTTATTTTCCATAACGGAAAGATATGTCGTTCCATTTTGGGCATCTTCAGAAGTTGTAGACTGCATGGAATCTAAGGAAAGAATTTCCTGATTCTTATCTTTTGTATTGTCACGAATCGTTTTTGCAATTTTCTGGGCTGAATTTTCAATCGTCATAATATTTTTCAAGCCCAGTTCATCTACCTTCTTTGCAAGGAAAGAGATTGTTTCAAAACTTGCTTCATTTTCAGCAGAGCAGCCGGCAAATGCTGCATAATATTTTAATCCATAATCATCTACCATATAACGGAAAGGGAAACGGTCTCCGAAAAGCAATGTTTTCTGTGAAGCGTTCGCTACCGCATCCTGATACTGACCATCCAGTGAGGAAAGTTTTTCCAGATAAGAGTCAACGTTTGCTGCATAAACGTCTTTATGCTCAGGATCTGCTGTTTCTAAAGCTTCAGCGATTGCTTTACAAAGAGTCTGTGCATTCTTTAAAGAAAGCCATACATGTTCATCATACTCTTTCTCTTCATGCTCTAACATATCCTCAGCAATCTCTGTACCTGACATATCTGCCGGATAGTAAGTTGGCCAGTTTTCCATCTCTTCAGACAACGCATCAAATCCATCATTACCTGCATAGATATGAAAATGCTCTGCCTTTCCCGGAGCAATGCCATGGTCACTGAACTGAACATATTTCGGTGCATCAGTGTCCCCGCCTGAGGCTTCAAAAAAGTAACGGACACCTCTGCTGCCTGATTCATAATCATAAATCTGATAGCCCTTATATTCATAGGTTGCTTTTGATACAACCCCATTTTTCACAAAGCACATGGTATTGTTTTCCGCGTCAATGGTTATCTGGGACACATCTGTCTTGTACCCATGACCATAGTACTCTTTGTATTCTTCAGCTGTTTTTTTCCCGTTTTCTGCTTTTTTCTCCATTATCTCATCTAAAACACCATCTTCCAGATAAGGATATACAGACTGCCAATCACCTGCCCAGTCAGACAAAGTCCTATCCTGCACATCGCTGTCATCAAAATGAGCATATCCATGATTATGTCCTTCTTCTGCCTGCATGCCCGGCATTGCTTCCTCTGTTTTTACGCTGTCTTTTAAAATATCCAATAAATTAATTACCTGCATATCTTTATTAACAGCTTCCTTTAATGCATCTTCTACCCATGCATCTGATTCTCCACCCACATAAACAAAAAGGTCGCAATCGGAAATTTTCATAATGTCATCTGCAGTAGGCTGGTAACTATGTAAATCCACTCCATTATCAAGAAGCATTGTAAGATCCATATTCGATGCTTCATCTCCGGTAATCTCTTTCACCCAGTCATATTCTGGGAATATGGTTGTAACAACTTTAATCTGCTTATCATGATTATCTTTTGCCTGTGTGGTTTCGGCCTGTGTGTTGGTATTGGAATTATTTTGACCGCAGGCAGAAAGGCAGCCTACTGCCATAACTGCCGCTAAAAGAATAGAAATATATTTTTTCATTGAATAAAACCTCCGTTTTTATCTTCACTTTTTCTAAAAAAGAGTACAAAAACAGAAAGGTACACCCTTAGGACTACCCTTTCTGCTTAAGGAAATTTTTATTCAATTATTTAATCTTACCTTTTGACTTACAAGAGATGTGTTTGAAACAGCGAAAGCCTGACCTGCTATTGCCAATACAAACATAAACAGCACTGGATTCACGGTTGCATGAATAACCGTACCTGCACCCAAATTTCTTAATGTCTGCTCTGCCTGATGAATATTGGCACAAATAGGACAGTCTTCCCCTGTACAGTTGTGATTTTCTTCTTTGACAATATAAAAAAGAGAAGCAAATGTAACAAATAAAAATAAAATACATACTGCCATTGAAAATACTCTTTTTTTCTTCGTATTCATTTGCTTCTCCTTTCCCACAATCGCACTGTGTTTCTATTCCTTTGTTTCTTTACATTCGCTGCATATTCCATAAAATACTGTACGCAGCGAATCCATCTCAAAACCATGATGCTCCATCATATGCTGCTTCAGACCTTCTACTTCATTACAATGCAGGTGAATCAATTTTCCACACTTTTCACATTTGCAATGATAGCATACCGTCTGAGTTTCCCTTTCACGACTGCCTATATATTCAAAGCAGGCACCGCTGGTTCCATCTACAACATATTTAACAACCACACCTTCCTTAATCATTTTCTCTAAATGGCGATAAACCGTTGTTGTTCCAACTGCTATCCCTTTTGCTTGAAAATAATCACAAATATCATTTACTGTAACATGGTTGCCTTGAACTGATTTCAAAAAGGTAAGTAATTCGGTCATTTGCTTTGTCTTATAAGGTGCTTTAGACAAATCAGTCACCTCCCTCAATTTGAAAACAGTTTTCATTTTATCACAGAATTAAAATTTGTCAATATAATAACCTGCAACATTTTATCTTTTGAGATTTCTTTCGTTACGCTGACTGCATACGCATATCCATCGGCATTCCAGACCGCCAGTGCATAACCATCCGCACTTCCTTTCAGAGTTACCTGTGTGCCTGCCACATCTACTGTCTCGTCTACCTCATACACATTACAATCTCCGGAAATGTCATCTTCTCCTGTTCCTTTCCGGTAGCACAGGCTCTGAGCATCGCCTTCTGCATCGGTTCCTTCGTAATCAATTTGGGCAAATTCACCCCATCCGTTGGTGTATTCAGTGTGCTCCACGGTAAACGGCAGATTCTTCAGATCCGATATCGGAAATCCCAGTTTTTGAGAGAGCTCAGCCGCAGAAGCAACCGTTTCCATGCCCTTGACAACGTCGACCCTTTCCTGACCAACTGTAGGCTCCTGCGGCCCACGGTTGATCTGTGGGATCACCGCAACTCCGGCCGCCAGAAGCACCAGACAAGCCGCAGCGGAAAGATATTTGGAAATCCGGTAACGTCTCCTGCGGCGCTGTCCCTTTTCTTTTTTCTCCCATGTATTGGAAGCTTCATCTGTCATCTGCTTTTCCAGATTTTGAAGGATACGGCAACGCATATCATCATTTACTACAATTTTTTCCATAATCTCATCATATGCCTTACTCAAAATCATACGCCTCCTTCAACATCATTTTCAGCCTCTCCCGGCCTCGTTTCAGATCAGAACGGATACTGCTTTCCTTCCGTCCCAAAAGCTTTGCCACCTGACCTGTGGAATATCCTTCATAATAATACAGATGAATTGCTTCCCGATATTTTTCCGGCAATGACTTCACTGCCTCCCAGATAAATGATAGGTCTTCCCGCTCCTCGCCAATCAATTCGTCATTTAACTCATCCGTTTCCCGAAGACGGTTGTAATCAATCCGGTTCTTGCTTAAATTGGCTGCTACCTTTAAAAGCCACGCCTTCTCATGAACCGGCCCTGTCACCTGTGGGGCGTTTTGCAAGTAGCGGATCAGGGTCTCCTGCAAAATGTCCTCCGCATCACTGTAATAAAGCATTCATGATGATTCTTTCCGTAATCCAGCAAAACCTTGTCTGCAATTCTGTCTGATAAGAATTTCCCATCTGATTGGATATCGCGATAACTGCCAGACAGTTCTCCCCGGTTAATAGCTCATATTCTCTGCACATAGATACATTCCTCTTTCTAATCTTCTTTCCTAACCTTTCGTCATCCGCACATATCACCATTTTTCATCGCACCCTGTGTCCACTCTGAAAAATCTACTGTATCTGTTCAACCAGTCCGGTCAGTTCTTCCTGGCTGAAGGGAGTCTGTATGCTGACTGAATAGGCATAATCCCCATCGATCCATACAGCCAGATAACACCCCTCAGCTTCTTTCTTTATTGTAACAGATTTTTCTCCCACTTCTACAGATTTCTCCTCGGAATAGATCATATAATCCCCGGAAATGTCCTCCGTCCCGATTCCTTTCCGTACTCTGGCCACCTCAATATCACCATCATAATAAATCACTTCCAGCATTTCCGTTCCCATATTCCGGAACGCTACAGCTTTTGCGCCACGAATCTCATCTGGTATCTGAATCTTAAAGCCAGCCTCCTCCTCTGCCTCTTTTAAAGAATCATGATCCGTATATGGATTCGGTATTCCTACCATGTTTTCTACATTTTCTCCGCTCTCTGCTTTCACAGTCTCTTTTGTCTTCTTCTCAGTCGTTGTCTCCTGCACTGTCGGCTCCATGCCAATCTTCTTAAGCTCCGCCTTTCCCGCACACGCAGTCACAGATAACACCATCATCGTTCCCAGTACCGCCATTTTTGTTCTTTTCATTATCCTTTACCTCGTTTCTTTCATTTTCTATGCCTTTTGATTCCGACATTTCTGTCGTTCTATCCTATATACAGACAGGAAATAGAAAATGTTGCAAAGTAAACTTGTTTTTGTCTCTAGATTTCTTCTTTGCTGACTGCTTTAGTTGTTATCTGCCTTCCTGTCGATAATGGTACAGTTTTTCCGAATGCTTGCCTTTTCGACAGAAACAAAAGCGAAGGTATTTTGAGTACCTTCGCTTTTTGCTTTTATATTCATGATTGCAGTGGTCATACATACCTGCCATCAGGAAATGGTGACCTGGCCGGTAAACGTCATAATGCCGAACCCCAGCAGAAACGCAGCCCACAAAAAGAAGTAAGCTCCGCCGAAAACAGGTTTTCGGGGGCGGTTTTCCGTAATATGGTCGGGCCTATCGGGATCATAATAGCCCACCACCTGCCGTCCCAGATCCCGCTTGCTGTAAAGGCACTGACGGCTTGCGTACCGATAGGTCTTGCCATTCACGGTGTACTCATAGGTTGGAAGATAAACTGTCTCCCGGCGCAGCCGATCACTGCCGTCATCCCGGTGCTCCCACCTTTCATCGACCGATTCCTCAATCCATACAACCTTCATCATCGTGGTGCCTGTGTACCGACGCACATCATCCTCATATTCCTTCCGTGCGCCTTTTTGCCGGCAAACCCCGAGCCATGCCATCAGCACACCCCCGAGAAGAAAGCCGCTTCCCGCTGTGATATTCCGCGTATATTCTACGGGACATGCCACAAGTGCTATCGCAAGAGTGAAACCGATCACGATAACTTTGATATTCTTCATACGTCCTCCTTCCTACCGCTATGGTGGGAATATCTTTTTACGATACCGGCGGCCGGTTTTGTACCGCATCCACAAACAGAATAGTCAGTCCGATATAAACGGCGCAGGCTGCTGCCAGCAGGACACAGAGGATGACACAGATCGATCGAACCGTTTTCCGCAAGTAACGGCGGGAAAAAACGATTCCCGTCAGCGACAGTACCAGCAGCACCACAGCAAGCCAAAGGGGCATAAGCTTCACCTCCCTTATACACTACGGAATGCTTCGATCATATCCGTAAACCACCGCAGCTCACGGGCAAAGCGCTCCCGCAGCTGTGCCGGAGCTTCATGGCCCTTGCCGATATCAAAGAAACCGCGTCCGCTGTGAACCGCGATATACAGCTTGCCGTCCCGGTTGAGGTTCACGGCAAATTTACCGATGGAGGAATCCGCCAACGTCAGAATCCGCTCCATCCTGCCGGGATTCAGGATACAAAGGGCTGCCTGTGCATTGTCGCTGCTCAGATTGAAGCGCTTGTCAAAGTCCTCGTTACCTGTTTTGATAGTCTTTGCACAAAACAGTTTATCCAGCCTGTCCCGTGGCCAGACGGTCAGCCATGTGGGAAATTCCCGGTTCAGCTGGCAAAGCATCCACTGACCGGTGTAGACCTCCTGCTCGTTCTTTTCCCACAAGCCGGTCTCCTCCCGCTGTACTTCATTGATTTCCGTCAGCCTGACGGTACAAAACTCCGTGGTCAGATCACGATACGTTCCCCGGACATACCCGCTGCCGCTGCAATGGGTGTGGCTGGGCAGGGGAATGTTCGTGTCCTCTGCGTCAAAAAGATGCGGAGTGGGGTTCATCTGCACATTTTCAAAGACAGCGCCCACAATGTCCGGTGCGATGGCCTCAAAGGTCTGTTGATTTGCATTGCTTTTGGATTTGCCATGCATCGTCTGCCCCAGTGCGAGGATCACACCGCCGATGACGATCAGCACGATGTTGCCGCCCAGAATGATACCTACGATGGCAACCACCCCGCCCAACAGCGAAAGGAGCTTTCCTCCCAGTTTGCCTCCCTTGCTCTTGCGAAGTTCCTGTGCCAACTGTTCGTCTGTCACATTCCTGCTCTTTTCTTTCCTATTTTCTTCCCTATTTTTTTCCATATTATTATCCATATTCTTCTCCTTATTCTGCCGTGCCGGTCAGGGCGAGGCCTGCCATCAGCCGATCAAGTACACGGCCCATTTCCTGCAGAGAATTGATATAGCTCCGGCGCACCGCATCCAGATCGCGCAGGTCTACATTGCTTGCAACTGCAGCAAAGCCATAATCCGTCTCCAGCACCAGCGAGAAGGTATTTTCCTTCCAGCAAAAACCCAAAATCTGCCCTTCCACGTCCCGGTCAAACTCCGTCAGAAAGTCGATGAACTGCGGCGTCAAAAGGCACGCGGCGTCCTGCCCGTTATCCGCCGTGACGCAGAAGCTACGGTCAAAGAGATCATTGCCCGTCAACACGCCCCGGGGGCTGTCCTCCGTCCGCGCATTGGCAAGAACGGAGGATGAAGGCGGAACCTGCGTCTCACAACGAATAACGACACCCTTGAAGGCCATGCTCCTGCAGGTCTCAAAGCCTTCGCGCGGTGTTCCTCTCTGATACACATGATCCAGCCGCACATTGGCGGCGGAAAAATGCACGCCGCCATGATCGCCCTCGTGGAAATTCTCTACTGTGCACTCCTCCCATTCTCCGTCCAGCAGATGGAGCGCCTTCATGAACGGTTCGTCAATGCGCATGTCCGGAGTGTGGATATCCGGCCCGAAGGCCTTTTCCCACTCTGCGCGGAAAAAGTCTCCCAGCTGCTCCTGCATCAGGGCTTTCAGCTTTTTCTGTGCCCCGCCGCCGAAAAGGGATGCGCAGCAAACGCCGCCAAAAAACAGCACGGTTACAAGGATCGCCTTGCGCGCCGTATCCTGCACCGCAAAGAAGGCGATGATGCCGCTCACCGCCCCCGCCACACCAACCAGAAGCCAGGCGGCGGACATTTTCTGATAGTGTCCCAGCTTCTTTGACAGCTCCGCATCCGTCATGCGCTGAACACCCGATGCATCAAAGCCGTTGTTTTTCTTTCCCACAGTTATCCCTCCTCTTAGTCGCAAAGACTGAAATACAGGTTACTGTAAGGGTCAATGGTGTCGAGATCCATGATGGCAGCTTCCGGAGAAATGCTGTCTAACTGCATACGCTTGGAGGTGTCTTTGTAACTTGACGGCTGTGCCTCGGCAGCAAATACGAGCCCATCATAGTCCTCCGGGATATAGACGGAGTAGCTCTTGGTCAAAACCTGCGCCCAGTCCCCCACGTTGTACTGCCAGTCGGTGGAGTAGGTAAACTCGATAAGGTAGCTGTTTCCCTGCCAGCTGACGGTGTGAAGATAGTAATTGTCCCCGCGTTGGCTGTTGCCGTAGGCCGTTGAGGTGGTAAGCCACATACCGGTGTAGAAATCATAGAGCTCGCTGTTGGTAACGGTGATATACTCCTGAGCAAAGTACGGGATAGAGCTCTCCGGGATGTAGCAGATGGCATCAAAGTGCAGCTCGCGGATGTCGTCATGGGTGTAATCGCCGTTCTTCGTGATCTCCCAGTAGCAGTCATCGGTGTTGTAGCCGTCCCCCAGATTCGAGTAGCTGCAAACGCCATTTGTCAACAGAAAAGTCCCCTTCTCCACCACAGCGTTGATCTCCAAGCCGTTTCGGGTAAAGTAGGGCTCACTGGACTGGATGCCCTCCACCGGGAAGATGGAGCCGCCGTTGGCGATGTCCATTAGATCTCCGCTGACGGTGCGGTCCAGCTGCAGCACATCACCGCTGCCGTCAAAATGGAGCGTCACGCCGTTTTCATCCGCCCACAGTGTCCCGTATTCGATCACTTCATCCTGATCATTTACAAATTCCCATGTGGCATCCTCGTGGATGCGCAGCCAGCGGTTCTCACCCCGATACTCCCAAAGGCCCACATACTCGCTGAGATCACCGTTACTGAGATCTCCATTGCCGGGATTTCCGCCGCTGGGATTTCCGTCACTGGGATTTCTGCTGCTGGGATTTCCGTCACTGGGATTTCCTCCGCTGAGGACAACAGTGGAGAGATCCTCCCGGAAGACATAGCGTTCCGCCGGATCCCAGATCCAAATCAACTCAGTGGTATCGTTGTTTTCGTGGATGAAGCTCACCAGAACATCACTTTCTCCGTCACCGTCCACATCGTCAAAGGAGATGGCATTGAATGCCTGCTCCGCGTCGGGGATGTTCATGGGAAAGGACACGCTGTCAAAAAGGATCTGCTCCGGCAGATCCCGGTAGAAGGCGGCGCTGCTCTCGCTCACCGTGACCAGCACATCCACGCTCTCGCCGGCATGGGTGATGGTGCCGCTGCCAACCACCACACCGGTCGTGCGCCAATCATCTCCCGCGACATCGTCAGAATCTCCGCAGGCGGCAAGGCTCAAGCAGAACGCCATGGCCGACACAGAGATAAAAATATGTTTCCATCGATTTTTCATGGTTTTCCTCCCTTCCATCATTCCAATAGGTTACGATATAACCGGATAGAATAACCGAATCAAGTAAGTCCCCTGCTTCAATTGCGAAAAGCAATAAGCAGTGGGTGGGGACTTGCTTGTATCAGGA
>CAKRPJ010000018.1:0-50034 GCA_934376955.1 uncultured Lachnospiraceae bacterium
CCAGCAGATCACTCACCTCAACGATTTCCTCGGCGAGGAATATTCCGTCTGCGTTCCTAAGCCTCTCACCTTCACCGCAAGTGACGGCTACGAGATCCACGGCTGGGTAATGAAACCGGCTGATTACAAAGAGGGCGTTTCCTACCCGGCTATCTTCCATATCCACGGCGGCCCCCGCACTGTATTCTCTGATGTTTATCACAATGAGATGCAGGTTTGGGCAAATGCCGGATACTTCGTGTTCTTCTGCAACCCGAGAGGTTCTGACGGACGCGGCACAGACTTCGGAAACATCAACGGTATTTACGGAACCGTAGATTACCAGAACCTGATGGACTTCACCGATGAAGTTCTCAAGAGATACCCGCAGATCGATAAAGAGCGTGTCGGCGAGACCGGTGGCTCCTACGGCGGATTCATGACAAACTGGATCATCGGACATACCGACCGCTTTAAGGCTGCTGTTTCCCAGCGTTCCATCTCCAACTGGGTTTCCTTTGAACATACCTCCGATATCGGACATACGTTCATTTTAAACAACCAGGCCACTAATACGAGAACGAATCCGGAGCTTCTCTGGAAGCAGTCACCGCTTCAGTTTGCTCCAAACTGCAAGACACCGACTCTTTTCATCCACTCCGATGAAGACTATCGCTGCTACATGGACGAAGGTATTTCCATGTTCAGTGCGATCAAGAGAAACGGCTGCCCGGCTAAGTTCTGCCTGTTCCACGGCGAAAACCACGAATTATCCCGTGGCGGAAGACCGATCAACCGTATCGACCGTATGACAGAGATCTTAAACTGGATGGATTCTTATCTTAAATAATATGATCTGATACAGGAAAAGGGAGTGCAGAATAATGGATATCCATTGTTCTGTACTCCCTTTGTTATCTCACTGGGATCAGATTCTTTATGCTTCCGGGGTATCAAGCTTCACGGCAGCTACCGACTGGATCGTCTTATTTTCCACCTTCTGAATAGAGAAACGATAGCCATCAAAGTCTACCTGTGCGTTTTCATCCTTCTGAGGAAGATGTCCCAGCCTTGAGATCAAAAATCCGTTTAAGGTATCGAAATTGCTTTTATCTTCCTCGTCAAATTCAATATCTAACGCATCCTCGATATCGTCAAGAGGCGCCATGCCGGAGAGAAGGAATTTTCCATTTCCCTGTTCCACGATCTCAGGCTCCTCATCGTCATACTCATCCATAATATTTCCGACGATTTCCTCAAGAATATCCTCCATCGTAACGATTCCGGCGGTCTGGCCATACTCATCCACGACGATCTCCATGTGGATCTTTTCCGACTGCATCTCCTTAAACAGAGCATTTATATTTTTCGTCTCCGGTATGAAATGAGCCTCGCGTAAAAGCCCGTCGATCTTTCCGATCGGCTTATTCAGATATTCTGTCTGCTCCGCAAAATAGAGGACATCCCGCATGTGAAGAACGCCGATCACATTATCGATATCTTCCTCATATACGGGGAATCTGGAATTGTTGGCTTCCTTGACGATAAAGTCTACGGTCTCCTTAAGAGTCATGTCATCGGAAAGCGCAACGACATTTTTTCTGTGAGTCATAATGTCGGAGGCAACCTTATCATCAAACTCAAATATATTGGTGATCATTTCTGCTTCACTTGCCTCTAAAACACCCTGATCATGACCTTCATTGACCATATACATGATATCTTCTTCCGTCACCTTATCATTTAAAGCATGGATATCGATACCGACTGCCTTTAATATCACGTATGTCACAATATCCTCCAGCCAAGTAAAAGGCCTTGAAAGCAGGATGATCCCCTCGATTGTGGACAGGGTGCGGTAACAGAACCGGACCGGACTTTTTGCCGACAGTCTCTTTGGGATCACGATTCCCAGACAGATTAACAGGAATGCCGCCAGAATGAAAGCTGCCGCATAAGAGATAACCACCGTCACGGAGGCCGGGATCCAAAGCAAACGCCCTAACAGCCTACTAAAATACTTTGCAGCCATAGGAAGGCTGAAAAAGCCGACAGCCAACGTAAAAAAGCAGGTCATGGCCTGATTTGTCCGGATAAATCCGGTGGGAGCTTCCTGGATATGTAAAAGGCGCTCTGCCTTTTCATTTCCCTCGTCCCGCTCGTCCTCCAGCGCACTGGTGTTCACTGCCTGAAGGGCAGCTCCGAAGCCATAGACCAGATAAAACATCACTACTGCCGCCGCAAAGATCAACATACCTATCCACGAATTACCATCGTCCATTTAAAAATTTAACACTCCTTTTTTCTCATTTGTATTTCAATATAACACTGCCCGCACGTTTCGTCAACTAAAGGCCCGAATTTCCCGCTTATACCTATGTAATAAGCTCCAGACTAATCCGGAGGGCCTCATTCACCTTTTCCTGAAGGCCGTCATCGATGTGACATATCTTTTCGCGCAGCCGCTGCTTATCGATCGTCCGAAGCTGCTCTAAAAGGATCACCGAATCGCGCACCATGTCACACTGCTTCGCACTCAGTTCAACATGTGTCGGAAGCTTTGCCTTATTCATTTTTGAAGTGACTGCCGCACAGATCACTGTGGGGCTGTGTTTATTTCCGACATCGTTCTGTATGATAAGCACCGGCCTTACGCCTCCCTGCTCGGAGCCGATCACCGGCCTTAAATCTGCATAAAAAATATCACCGCGTCTGATAATCAACTGTCTCACTCTCCAAATCATCTTCGGGTTTTCCCCTCAGAAACAGTATTGACACTATATGATTAACTTATGCAGAAGGTCGGAAAAGAGCCTTTAAATATCTTTATAGCTTCCGCCACAGGTCATAACGCCCGTGATCTGCCCATTATCTACATAGATCCGCGGAACGCGCTTATTAATGAGACATGGGATCTCGTAATGGAAAACTCCGCTCCGGGCTGCAAGCTCCTCCATCGTGATCTCCTCAGCTCCGTCCCGGCCTAAAAGGGTAATCTCATCTCCTTCTTTTGCCTCCGGTATTTCGCTCACATCGATCATCAGCTGATCCATGCAGATCCGTCCGAGGATCGGAGCGCGTTTTCCGTCAACAAGTACAGAGCCGTGTCCGGAAAGACTTCTCGGATATCCGTCCGCATATCCGATCCCGACCGTTGCGATCCTCATCTCCTTTTCTGCCCGGAACGTACCGCCGTAGCCCACTTCCGTTCCCGGACCGATATTTTTAATATAAGTAATGCTGCTCTTAAGCTCCATGGCCGGTCTGATGGGTACAAGGCTTCTGTCCACCTCATCCGACGGATATAATCCATACATGGTGATTCCGGCTCTCACCGCATCCATGTATGCATCCTCAAGCTCCATGATCGACGCACTGTTGGCACAGTGACAAACGGGGATATCGACACCAAGTCCTTTAACCTCAGCCGTAAAATCACGGAACCGTTTCAGCTGTCTGAAGGCAGACGCCTTATCCGCTTCGTCTGCTCTGGCAAAATGGGTGAACATTCCGCGAAGCTCGATTCCCGGAAGCTTAGAAACCGTCTTTATTTCCTCTGCCGCTTCCCTTGAGGGGATGTATCCGATCCTGCTCATTCCGGTATCTACTGCGATATGGATCCTGGCTTTTTTCCCCATCTTTAACGCATAATCTGAGAGAAGCTTCGCCCGCTTAAGATCGAACACCACCTCACTGATCTCATTTTCAATAATTTCCTCGTAGCGGCTTTCAGGAGACGGCCCTAAGATCAGGATCGGCTTTGTAATACCGTTTTTCCTTAATTCAAGGGCTTCTCCTGCCTCCGCAACCGCATAGCCGCATACATACGCGTCGACAGCCTTCGCGACAGCTACGGCTCCGTGTCCGTAAGCATCCGCCTTCACAACACCGATCATCTTCATATCCGAAGGCAGCCTTTTCTGCATTGCCTCCATATTTCCCTTAATACGATCTAAATATACCTTTACATAAGCGCGTTCAAATGATTTCATCTTCTTAATACCTCCCCAATACAATTCGCAGTCTCCTCTGCAAGAACAGAATGTACCCCATACATTTCTGCTGCCGCTTCTCCGGCAAGTCCATGGAGATAAACGCCGAGGGATGCCGCCTCGCAGTCATCCATCCCCAATGCAAGCAGACCTGCTATCACCCCTGTTAATACGTCTCCGGATCCGCCCTTTGCAAGAGCAGGCGACCCACTTTCATTAATAAATATCTTACCATCCTTTCTGGCTGTCACTGTAGCGGCATCCTTCATTACACAGGTAACTCCATATTGTTCTGAAAACTCTCCGGCTGCTGTCAGAGGATCCTCCCGGATCTCCTCCCGTGTTTTTTCGGTCAGTCTGGAAAATTCGGCCAGATGCGGAGTCAGGATTATATTCTCTGTAAAATACCCCTTCAGATATGGATATCTGGCTGATAGATTGATCGCATCCGCATCCATGATGATCGGCACATAAGCGCTGCCAAGCACTGCCTCCACCATATTTTTCGCATATTCCTCCTGTCCGATCCCCGGGCCGAGAACGATCACATCCGCCCAGTCTGTCTGCTCCCTGATGTATTCTTTGAATTCTTCCGGGTATTGCTCTGCCCAATCTCTCTCGTATGTTGAAAGGATCGCCTCCGGAAGACGTTCCTGCAGCACAGTCCTGTTTTCCTCCACTGTAACTGTTTTTACCAGACCGGCTCCGGTACGGTATGCCGCCAAAGCAGAAAAGTAAGCAGCCCCCGCCATGTTCCTGCCTCCGGCAAAGATCAATATCTTCCCATAAGTGCCTTTGTGCGAGAACGCACGACGTTTTGGGATCTGTTTAAGATCGCCCTTATCATGACTCAGGACATGCTTTTTCGTTTTTTCTTCTTCCTCCGGAACGAATCCGATATCTGCGATAATAAGCCTCCCGCACAGCTCGCGTCCCGGAAAAAGGGCCTGACCCGTCTTCTTTTCTCCGAAGGTAACGGTTACGTCTGCCTTCAGGGCGCAGCCCATGACGGCTCCTGTGTCTGAGCTCACACCGGATGGCATATCCACCGCCACGACCTTTGCGTGATGCTGCTCCGACACAAGATCGATCAGCTCTTTATAAGCTCCCTCCACCGGTCTGGAAAGCCCGATGCCGAAGACCCCGTCAACGATCAGGTCACATGTGCCCGGGATAAAGTCCTCCGCCGTGCAGATCGGAATGCCGAGCTTTTTCGCAATTTCAAGCTGGAGCTCAAACTCCTCACTTTTGTGTCCCTCGGCTGCAGGAAGCAGGATCGTCACCTGATGTCCGTGCAAAAACAGCATTCGCGCCGCGGCCACGCCATCTGCTCCGTTGTTTCCAAAGCCGCAGACAGCCCATACATTCCTCTGTGTCTTATCATCCAGTTTTCTTCCGGGCAGCTCCCTTAAGAGCTGTTCTGCTGCCTCTGTTACCGCTAAAGCAGCCCGCTCCATAAGGACAAGGGATGGGATCCCATATTCTTCAATGCTGCGTCTGTCGATCTCCTTCATTTCCTTCGCACTCACAAGATATCTCATATTGCCTCTCCTTCCCCGACGGCAAATGCCATAGCGTGTTCAGCTGTATTGGAAATAGATACCTCAAGCCTTCGGATCCCTTTCTTTCCGGCCAGAACCTTTGCATTGCCATATAATCTGACATACGGCTTTCCTAGCTCATCTCTTAATACCTCCACATCCTGTGGGAGAAATGTCCGAAAACCGGTTCCGAAAACCTTTGACACCGCTTCCTTTACAGCAAAAGTGCCGGCAAGCATGGAGAAATTTCCCCCTGCCTGCCGGCGTTCCTCCTCTGTGAAAACGTGCAGCAAAAAGGCCTCTTTTTCACAGGCCTTTTTCATTCGTCTGATCTCGATTAAATCACAGCCAACTCCTGCCAGCATAATTCTCTTTCCGTTCTGCTATTCCGCTTTTTTTGAAGCTCTTTCCGCCTTCTTCCGCTCTTTTCTCTCCCGCTCATCCTGCATACTGCACACACGGTAAGAAAGGCGCATAAGGCTTTCTGAAAGATGGACATTCTCAACAACTACATCATCCGGCACATTGAGATCTGTGTGGGCAAAATTCCAGATCGCTTTGATACCTGTCTTTACAAGACGCTCTGCGATCTCGGGGGCCTTTGATTTCGGAATCGTCAGTGCTGCGATCTGTACCTCATTATCGATAATAAACTGCTCCAGATCGTCGATTCCCCGGATCTCCACACCGCGCACCACAAGACCGATCAGTCTCGGGTTGATATCAAACATTCCCTTGATAATAAATCCGCGTTTTTCAAAGTTGGTATAGTTTGCAATTGCCTGGCCGAGGTTTCCGGCTCCGATGATGATAATATTATGCTGCCTGTCGATCCCCAGTATTCTGGCGATCTCCATATACAGATATTTTACATTATAACCATACCCCTGCTGACCGAAGCCGCCAAAATTATTGAGATCCTGACGGATCTGGGACGCTGTCACCTTCATTCTGGCGCTCAGCTCATTGGACGATATTCTTTCAATTCCTTCCTCCATGAGCTCTCCCAAATATCTGTAGTATCTGGGGAGTCTTGAAATTACTGCCTTTGAAATGTGTCTTTCCTCTGCCATGTATACCTTCACCTTCCTTGCTGCCGACTATCTTATAGCAACATTTAACATATCCTTTATTATATCATGGGATTGATTTTTGTCAAATCATTGTCAAGCAATTTACTCTCCGATTTTTACCTGATTTTAGTGCAGGGCGGGAAAAAATATGCTATACTTGGATGAGTAATGCAAAAATAGGAGGAAGATATGATATTATCCTGCAGTAACATCTGCAAATCCTTCGGAAGCGAGGATATACTGAAAAACGTTTCCTTTCATATAGAAGAACATGAAAAAGCTGCCATTGTCGGCATAAACGGAGCCGGAAAGTCGACGCTCCTTAAGATCATCGTCGGAGAACTTCCTGCCGACTCAGGTGAGGTCGTGATCTCCCGCGGCAAGACCTTTGGTTATTTAGCGCAGAATCAGGATCTTTTAAGCCACAGAACCATCTATGATGAGCTTCTTGAGGTAAAACGTCCTGTGATCGAAATGGAGGAAAAGCTTCGTGAACTGGAGATCTCCATGAAACTGGCCGAAGGCGATGAGCTGGAGGATATGATGTCCCAGTACAGCCGTTTAAGCCACCAGTTTGAGCTTATCAACGGCTATGCATGGAAAAGCGAGATCGTGGGGGTCTTAAAAGGACTTGGTTTTACGGAAGATGAATTCGGAAAACAGATCTCAACCTTATCCGGCGGCCAGAAGACCCGCGTTTCTCTTGGAAAGCTCCTTCTTACCAGTCCCGATATCATCCTTCTGGACGAGCCTACGAACCATCTCGACATGTCCTCTATCTCGTGGCTGGAAAACTATCTTTTAAACTACAAGGGCAGTGTGATCATCGTTGCCCACGACCGGTATTTTCTCAATAAGATCGTCACAAAGGTCGTTGAGCTGGACAACGGAAGGGCTACTGCTTATCTTGGCAATTATACGGCCTACAGCGAAAAACGGGCTCAGATGCGTGCCATTCAAATGAAGGCTTATTTAAACCAGCAGCAGGAGATCCGGCATCAGGAGGAGGTTATCGAAAAGCTCCGCTCCTTCAACCGTGAAAAATCCATAAAGCGTGCGGAAAGCCGGGAAAAAATGTTAAACCGGATCGAGGTGCTGGAAAAGCCATCGGAAATCAATGATGCCATGGACATTCGATTGGAACCAAACATTTTAAGCGGAAACGATGTTCTGACTGTCCGGGGCCTCGGAAAAGCCTTCGGTTCACAAAAGCTGTTTTCCGATCTGGACTTTGACGTAAAGCGCGGAGAGCGCGTTGCCATTATCGGGGATAACGGAACCGGGAAAACAACGATCCTTAAAATGATCAATGGTCTTGTCGAGCCGGATGCCGGCGAGATCATTCTCGGCTCAAAGGTTCATATCGGCTATTACGACCAGGATCATCAGGTGCTCCATACCGATAAAACTCTTTTTGAGGAGATCTCGGACGCATATCCCGGCATGACCAATACGCAGATCCGGAATACACTGGCTGCATTTCTCTTTACCGGAGACGATGCCTTCAAACGGATCGGAGATCTTTCCGGCGGTGAACGCGGCCGCGTATCCCTTGCAAAGCTCATGCTGTCGGAGGCCAACTTTCTGATCCTGGATGAGCCTACAAACCACTTAGACATCACCTCAAAGGAGATCCTGGAAAATGCCTTAAGCCGTTATGGCGGAACAGTCCTCTATGTATCCCACGACCGTTATTTTATCAATAAGACGGCCACCAGGATACTGGATCTCACAAACGGAAGGCTGCTCAATTATATCGGAAACTATGACTACTATCTGGAAAAGCACGAGGATGTCATGGCCGCAGGCTTTTGCACACCGGAAGCAGAGCTTCCTGTCACAGGTTCTTCTGCTTCTCCTGCAAAGGCCTCTGCCCCTTCTTTAGAAATTTCCGCCGGAAAGAACGACTGGAAGGCTCAGAAGGAGGAACAGGCCAGACAGCGGAAACGGCAGAATGAGTTAAAAAAAGTCGAGGATGAGATCCATTCTCTTGAAACAAGAGACAAGGAGATCGACGCCCTGCTCTGTGAGGAAGACGTGTTTACCGATGTCTCACGCCTGGTAAAGCTGAATAAAGAAAAAGAGGAGATCGCAGCAAAGCTCGAATCCCTCTATGAAAAATGGGAGGAGCTGGCAGAATAAATGCCGGCCCTTCCCATTTTATCATTTTATAACCGAAATATTATAATTTTTCTACGGCTTCAACCGCCTTGTCCAAAAAGTCTGCATTCACATATTCAACGGTTCCGGCATCTACAGCCGAAGCGATCTCCGGACGGATCGGGATCCGTGCCAGAAGCGGGATACCATATTCCTCTGCGACTGCATCCACCTTGCTTTCACCAAACACGGAAATCTTCTTTCCGCAATCCGGACATTCCAGATAGCTCATGTTCTCAACAAGTCCAATGATCGGAATATTCATCTTTTTAGCCATATTCACTGCTTTTCCGACGATCATGGATACAAGATCCTGCGGAGATGTTACAATAATGATCCCATCTACAGGCAGAGACTGGAACACGGTAAGCGGAACATCTCCCGTTCCCGGAGGCATGTCCACAAACATATAGTCGATATCCTTCCAATACGTCTCACCCCAGAACTGCTTGACAGCTCCTGCGATCACAGGCCCTCTCCAGATAACCGGGTCTGTTTCATGCTCCAGAAGCATGTTTGAGGAGATCAGCTCGATCCCGGTAGATGTAACTGCCGGAACAAGAAGCTTTCCATCCGGAGTCACTCCGACAAATTCGCTGATGCCGAAGGCCTTCGGAATGGATGGACCGGTGATATCCGCATCAAGGATTCCAACACGGTGGTTTTCCGCACGCATACGGCAAGCCATAAGAGAGGTGACCAGAGACTTTCCGACTCCGCCCTTTCCGCTGACAACACCGATTACTTTCTTTACCGAGCTCCCCTCACTCAGCTTCTCTAAAAAGCTCGTTTTATCTTCCTTCCTGCTGCTGCAATTTGCAGAACAGGAGCCACAATCATGGCTGCAGTTTTCTGCTTCACTCATTTTAAAATGCCCTCCCGTATTATTCCTTTAACCCGTTTTCGATCAATGCACATACTGTGTCAAGAGCCTCTGCTTCATCCTCACCGGAACATTGTACCTCAACCTCTGTCCCGCATTTGATCCCGGAAGCCATCACGTTAAGAACGCTTTTTGCATTGATGACCTTGTCCTTATAGAGAATATTGATCTCTGATTTATATTTCATGGACGTCTGACATAAAACCCCTGCCGGACGAAGATGGAGTCCGGATGGATTTACGATCTGAACCTTTCTTGATTTCATAAGCAGTTCTCCTTCCTTTTTATGCTTCAGAGCCTTCGTGTATCTGCTTAGCTGATACTCTGCTGCCATACAAAAGCTCTCTGCTGCGTCTAAACCCAGTTATATGCATTCTATACCAGATTTTTGCTGCTGTCAAGGCAGGCCATGGCTGACCCGGCTTTCCGGAGATGAGCCGAGGCCCCAAAATCCCCTGTTATACCTGTTCCTCCCATTTACTTTTTCTGTAATACAGGATCGAAAGGATAGAACAAATGATCCAGCCCACCGGATATCCCATTCCGACCGTGTATTCGTTAAAAGCGAACTGTGTCACAAAATACAGGTAAATCTGTCTGCATACAACAAAGCTGAACAGCATGATGCACATCGGCCCCTTGGAGTCTCCGGAGCCTCTGAGGGCTCCTGCAAAGATCTGGTTGAAGGCACTGAAAAAACGGAATGGCAGTGTCATGACAATGAACAGTGTTCCGTAATGCAAAACATCAGGGTGCCTGTTAAAGAGAGCTACAAGAGAATGTGCCGAGATTCCCATTAACGCCGAGATGACGAGCAGAACACCGACTCCCATTGCTACTGCCTGCTTTACTCCCTTTCTCGCACGTTTCACATTCTTTGCTCCAAGGTTCTGTCCAACGAAGGTCGTTGTCGCCTGACCCATACTCTGAGCCGGCAGGATCGCAAACTGGTCAATTTTGGAATGACAGCTCCATCCGGCCATAATGGCTGAGGAACCGAGGCCGTTGACGTAGGCCTGAACAAGGGCATTTGAAAATGCGGTAAGCCCCTGCTGTACTCCCGCCGGAAGGCCGATCCTGAATATTTCAGCAAGACAGCTTTTATTAATATGGAGATCCCGGATCGTAAGCTTATGTGCTTCCTTCGTTTTTACCAGTGTCGCACACGCAAGGATGGCAGAAACAGCCTCGGAAATTACCGTTGCAATGGCAACACCGCTGATCCCCCAGTGGAAGACAGCTACAAAAAGGACATCCAAAACGATATTCAAACAGCTGCTGATAATAAGAAACAGCAGCGGGCGCCTTGTGTCTCCGACAGCCCGTAGGATCGCACTTCCCATATTATAAAGAAAAAGCACCGGAACTCCTGCAAAATAGATCCTCAGATATTCTGCTGCCGGCCCCATCACATCCTCCGGTGTGGACATCCATTTTAACATCAGGGGTACAACACCGACCGAAAGGACGGAAACGAAAAAGCCGGAAAGAATTGCAAACAGGATCGTTGTTTCCACTGCCTCATGAAGCTTTTCATGGTTTCTGGAGCCAAAGCACATGCTGATCACAACACCTGCACCGATCGATATCCCGTTAAAGAAATTTACCATCGTGTTGCAGATCGCTGTGGTGGCTCCCACTGCTGCCAATGCTGATGTTCCGAGGTAGTTCCCCACAACGATGCTGTCCACCGTATTGTAGAGCTGCTGGAAAAGATTTCCCAAGATCAGCGGGACTGCAAACAGGACAAGCTGCTTCCAGATCACTCCCTCTGTCATATCAATACTTTTATTTCGACCGACTGATATTTTACCCATTGCCTTTTCGCATCCTCCTCTGCACTTGTTATAGCCGAACAGTAAATTTGCTGCCAATTTTAACACTTATGCAAATAATACAAAATTTTCACAAAAAAAGCAATACGATCCCCTTCATTTCTTCTGCCGTCTTGCCTACTTTTCCGTCTTCTATTGACTATTCCATATAGCTGGCATATACTGAAGTTATACTTAATTACATTGTCAACATATACGGAGAATCTAAACATGAATATTTCAAAGATCTGCACAGTGTTCTTTAGTCCCACCGGCGGTACAAAAAAAACTGCCGATGCACTTTCCAATGACCTTTCCGACCTCTTAAATGTACCGGCAGAGGCCATTGATCTTACCATTCCGGGAAACAGACAAGAGACCTACTCTTTTCCTGCGGACTCTCTGGTCATACTGGCCACACCAGTCTATGCCGGAAGGATTCCGAACAAGCTTCTTCCTGACCTCCAGAAATGCATACACGGTGCCGGAAACACTCCCGTGATTCCGCTCTGTGTTTACGGAAACCGTAATTACGATGAAGCTTTACGCGAGTTGCTCCTTCTCACCGAGGAAAACGGCTTTATCCCGGTTGCTGCCGCTGCTCTGATCAGCCAGCATGCTTTCTCTAAAGTCCTTGCAAAGGGACGCCCGGATACTTCTGACCTGAAAAAGCTGTCCGATTTTGCAGGGGATATCGCAAAGAAGCTGAAAAGCGGAAAGGCTGCTGCTATCGACTACGATCGTCAGACACCGATCGCACCTTACTACACTCCCCTTAAGACGGATCACACTCCGGCACGCTTCTTAAAAGCAAAGCCCCTTACCGACGAGCAAAAATGTGATAACTGCGGTATCTGTGTTCAGAAATGTCCGATGGGAAGTATCGACGTTTCCGATGTAAGAAATGTATCCGGCGTCTGTATCAAATGTCAGGCATGCATTAAAGGATGTCCAAAGCAAGCCAAATATTTTACCGATGAGGACTTTCTTTCCCACGTTCAGATGCTTGAAGCTACATACATGGAGCGAAAAGAGCCTGTATTTTTCCTGTAGTACCGAATCCTTCCCCTGCCCCTTTACCTTAAAGGGTGCAGGGGATCTTTTCTTTTTCTTCTCTCCGGGAAAAAACACAGCCACAGTAATTCTGTCTGTAAAGCCTGTGTTCTTCTGACAACTCGACTGACCTGCGGTATCCGTTTTTCTTTTTAAAATCCGAGTTCAGGAAACGAACGCCGTATTTATTTCCGGCCTCCTCGCCAATGCGGTTCAATCTTTCCGCATCCTTAAGCGGGCTTATCGTCAGGGTAGTTGTAAAATAATCATATCCGCCCTCCTTCGCCAGTCTGGCTGCCTCATAAAGGCGGAGCTTAAAGCACTCGGTGCATCTTTCTCCTCCCTCGGGTTCCTTTTCAAGTCCCCTCACCGCATGATAAAACGTATCCGGGACATAATCTCCCTCGAAAAAACAGATCTTATTTCTTTTTTCGTCTCCCTCCTCGTTCATTTCCCGGATCAGGCGCTGCTGTTCCTTGACTCTCTCCTCGTATTCGTCCTCCGGCCATATATTGGGATTATAATAAAAAACAGTTATCTTAAAATAGCGGGACAGATACTCCAGCACATAGCTGCTGCAGGGGGCACAACAGCTGTGCAAAAACAGGGACGGTGACATTGCCTCCTTCGACAATCCTGCCAGCAGACCATCCAGCTCCCGCTGATAATTTCTCTTATTCATAGCTACTCCTTTTGAAACTGCGAAAAGGGACAGTCGGATATTCTCCCACTGTCCCTCACTTTTACAGGAAATCCCGGATACGCTTACTGCGAACCTGATTTCTAAGTTTTCTAAGTGCTTTAGCTTCGATCTGACGGATACGCTCCCTCGTAACATTAAATTCTTTTCCAACTTCTTCAAGAGTTCTTGGATGTCCGTCCTCCAGACCAAAACGTAAAACGATGACCTGACGCTCTCTCTCCTTTAGATCCCCTAAAAGTGCGTCGATATGTTCACGCAGCATTACCGATTCCACATTTCCTTCCGGAGTAACCGCGTTGCTGTCCGCAACGAAATCTCCCAGATTGGAATCGTCCTCCTCACCGATCGGTGTTTCCAGAGAAGCAGGCTCTCTTGCGATCTGCATGATCTCCATTACCTTGTCCTCAGACATTTCAAGTGCCTCCGCCAGCTCTGTAACGGAAGGCTCGTATCCCAGCTCAAGGGTCAGCTTTCTCTGCATCTTAGACATTTTGTTGATCGTTTCAACCATATGCACCGGCACACGGATCGTGCGGGCCTGATCTGCCAGTGCTCTGGTCACTGACTGACGGATCCACCAGGTAGCATAGGTACTCAGCTTATATCCTTTTGTATAGTCAAACTTCTCAACGCCCTTGATCAGTCCTAAGTTTCCCTCCTGGACCAGATCCAAAAAGCTCATTCCACGGCCCGTATAACGCTTTGCGATACTGACAACCAGACGAAGGTTCGCTTCGATCAGACGTTCTTTGGCAGACTCATCACCTTCTGCTTTCCTTTTTGCGAGCTTCAACTCCTCATCTGCGGAAAGAAGGGGAACAGTACCTATTTCTTTTAAGTACATGCGGACCGGATCCTCCGTTCCGATTCCCTCCAGAAGATCGATGGCATCAAGATCAATGTCTTCTTCCATTTTGTCGCCTGAGAAATCGTCATCAAGATCGTCCATAAGCAGAGGATCGTCGTCCACAAGCAATGTGTCATCGATTATCGGAATCACATCAATGTTATTGTGTTCCAGATAACTGTAAATTTCATCCATCTGCTCCGGCCCCAGATTATCGCCGACAAAAAAGTCATTGATCTCTGTCACATCAAGTGCATTCTGCTTCGACCTTCCCAGTTCAACAAGTTTTTTGAGCTTTACTAAAAATTGTTCCTTTTCCACGAGTAACGCCCTTTCAAGTGAAAAATGTGTTTGCATCCGGCATATTTTCAGACATCCCGAAAATACACCACGATGATTCATTATATACCAGCTTACTACATTTTTCAACAAGTTTTTCAATTTATTTGTCTTTATTTTTCTTTTTTTATTCTTCTCCCTACGAAAGCTTATCTCCGCAGCGAAGGGCAATAGCTTCCGAGAGGTTTTCGATCACAACCTCCCTTACAGCACCGCCAAACTCTCCGTCTAAGACCCACGGGATCTCATTTTCAGCCGTCACCTTCATCCTTGACGTCCTAAACCGGAAAACGTACTCATTTTCCTCCTCTTTAAGGAACATATAGGATACGATCTTCGACAGATCCGTCGGTGTTTTCGGTGTTTTTATAAAAAGAGCTTCAAAGGCTCCGTCATTAAATGATACATCTCTGGGAACAAGTCCCTTAAAGCCGCCGACGCTTGTTGTATTTGTCACCATTCCGTAGATAAATTCACCCTCTGCAGCGCCATTTTCCCACTCGATCTTCATTTTCTGCGATTTTAAGGAGGCCAGATGCTTTACCGATTCCAGTATATAGGCCTGATGCCCCAAAATGTTTTTAATATCCTGCGGTGTCATATAGGAGACCTCGGTAAAAGCGCCAAAGGCAGCAATGTAAACAAAGTATTTTTCCTCTCCGAACCTGCCGATATCCACATGGTTTGTGGTACCGCACATCGCGGTTTGAGCCGACTGGAGCAAATCTCCGGAAATCTTCAGGCTTCGGGCATAATCATTGGTGGAGCCGGACGGCAAATATCCCAGCACCGGACGCTTACTGTTCTTCATCAGCCCCGAAACAACCTGATTTAAGGTTCCGTCGCCTCCGCTTACGACAAACAGCTCCGTCTTATCCCCATATTCTCTCGCGACCCGCTCTGCATCTTCGGCATTCTGTGTTACATACACGGACGGAAAATATCCGTTTTTGCAGAAGCAGTCCAGAATACCCGAAAGCTGGTTTTTGATCTGTTCCCTACCTGATCTGGGATTAAATAAAAATATCATTGGCTTCATAGCTCGCTCACTCCATATCGTTGGTCCAGATACTTTTTATAAACAGAAAATGCGCTGGGGATCGGATATTTTTCCCGGATCTCCTCCCAGCTTTCTAAGATCAGCCCGTCCCCGGGCTTAACCGGAGATAATTCCCCGATACGTACCAGATAGCTTATCATCCGCCACTCGGTATGACTGAAAATGTGCTTTGCCGGCGGTGCTTCCTCGACGGTGACCTCTCTTTTGGCCCATGTCTCTGCCAGACACTGTGCCTCCTCCTTCGTGATCCGGCCCGGCACATTATAAAACTCATACATGGATGCTAAAAGCCCGTTCTCCGGGCGTTTTCTTATGGCTATTTTATCCCCGCATTCCAGCAGCAATACGGTGATCTCCTCAATTTTCCGTTCTTTTTTCGGTGCTCTGACTGGAATCACTCCTGTCAGCCCCTTCCTCCTCGCCTCACATACCGTATAAAACGGACATGACCCGCATATCGGTTCTCCCTTTGGGATACAAACCGTAGCACCCGTTTCGATCAGAGCCTGATTGATATCTCCTGACTGTCCTTCCTTTAGGGTCCCGGCCACCAGCGCTTCCATCTTTCTTTTTACCTGCTGTCTGCCTATATCCTCCAGACTCCCCGTGACGCGTGATAACACACGCAGCACATTTCCGTCTACGGCGGGTACAGGAAGTTCAAAGGCGATGGATGCAATAGCTCCTGCCGTATAGCTTCCGATCCCCGGGAGTGCAAGGATCTGCTCAAAGTTTTTCGGAAATACTCCTCCGTATTTCTCCTCTATGATACCGGCAGCTTTTTTCAGATTTCTCGCCCTGCTGTAATATCCAAGTCCTTCCCAGTATTTTAAAAGCTCCTCCTCAGAAACCGCTGCCAGCTCAGATATATTGGGAAACCGTTCCATAAATCGGAAATAATAGGGTTTTACTGCCTCCACCCGTGTCTGCTGGAGCATGATCTCCGATATCCATATCTGGTAGGGATCTTTATTTCTGCGCCACGGTAGATCCCGCCTGTTTTTTTCGTACCACGATAAAAGGGGCCCTGATGCAAGAGTAAGACGTTCCTCATCTGACAGTGTTCTGTCTTCGGAAACGAGGGTCTGGATTCCGCCGTACCATAACCGGCTAGACATATCCATAAACTCCACGGACGGACACCTCTCCGGATATTACCTCTGTCTGCGTTCCGTCAGGAAGTTGGACTAAAAGCCCGCCTTTTTCATTGATCCCCTCGCACACACCGCGGAATTCTCCGGAGGGATCCAGAACACAGACCTCTTTTCCGAGGTTCACCAGTCCCTCATTATATTCTGCCATCAGCGCAGACATATCTTCTGTTTTCACAAAGACAGCATAGTAGGTCTCAAGTGCCTTCATGGTCTGGGCAATGATCTGGCTTCTCTGGTATTTTTTTCCTGTCTCAAGATAAAGGGATGTGGCTGTAGCACGGATCTCCTCGGCAAATTCTGTCTGGTTTACGTTGATCCCGGTTCCAGGGATCACATACTGGATCTCCATCAGCTCCGTTCCCATCTCCGTCAGTATCCCACAGATCTTTTTCCTGTTTAAGACCAGATCGTTCGGCCATTTGATCTGGGTTTCGATCCCTGTTGCCTCTAAGATCCCTTTTCTGACCGCCAGCGCCATTACGAGTGTCAGCATAGAAGCTGAGATCGGATTGATCTGCGGCCGCAAAAGAATACTCATCCAAATACCGACGCCGGGCGGTGAAATCCATGTCCTTCCTCTCCTGCCTTTTCCTCCATCCTGTATTTCCGCAACTGCCAAAGTACCATGCGGCGCTCCGCTTTCTCCTGCCACACGGGCACGGATATTGGTGGAATCTGTCTTATCAAAAAAGAGGATATTCTTACCGGCCCATTCGGTATGAATCGAGCTCTCCAGCTCCTCTTTAGAAAGGACATCCGATGTCCCTTTCAAAATGTATCCTTTATTTCTCACCGCCTCAATCTCATAACCTTCTTCCTTGAGCTGTCCCATGACCTTCCAGACAGCCGTTCTGGAAACCCCGAACCGCTCACACAGCTCCTGTCCGGAAATATATCCGTCGGCTTCCTTCAGTAATTTAAGGATCTCTCCCTTCATCATCTACCTCCCCACACGCTGACAGCACTCATCACTGCCATGATCACAAGTCCGGCACCGCAGATCATCTGGATCGCGGCTGATACCTTCTGACCCTTGTTCCGCATGCTTTTTTTCATCCGATACCTTCCTGTGACCAGATTTAGAACCGCTGCCAGAAAAAATATCACCGGAAAAAGTGACATATACTCCTCCGGATCGATAAATGAGATCACGGCCATAATGACCACAGCAATTCCGATCAGAATGTGCAGCATATCTAAGGCCATAGATTCGCCCTTTAATTTCCTTCTTCTATCATTTTCAGCCATTCAACATTTCTCCTAACCTGCTGCCTTTTTATCAGATCTGCAATGATGTCCTCCGCTGTATAAATATGAAAGACCTCCAGCTCCAGCTTCCGCGCACATAATTCCAGAACAGCGCCATAAAAATCCCTGTAATCCCAGTCCGGCGGGAGACGGAATTTTTGAGCAAGCGCCGGAAACAGTTTTTCTGTATACAGGCGGTAGCCCGACAATTCCTCTTTTTCTTCTTTTTCCTTTGATGGTATCAGAAAAGCCCGGAACAATTCTATTTCCGACATCAGCTTGTCAAAATAGTAGGCCTCTGAATACGGAAGATCAATATAATACTTTCTTCCCACCAGATCATGGATAAGGCGCATTCCATCATAATAGCCCAGCGTTATGTTCCTCATGGCTCTGATTTTATCAAAGCGGAGGATACCTCCTAAGTTCCTCCGCGGTGCGATCCTGTATATATTTACATCCTCCGGGATCCGGAACATTTTCTCCCGATCCACTCCGATCCCATATATCCGTATCACGATAATATCCTTGTAGCCCTTATCCACAAGGACATCTACAGGCACGTTGTTGACACTGCCGCCGTCCATATAGGTCTTTCCGCCAAGCTTTTCATTCTTAAATCCCGGAAAATAGGCACTCGCCAGCAGCATGTCCTTCATAGCTCCCGGCGGTGCAGATTTTACATCAAAATTGATCTCTCTCCTGTCCGATAAGGACAGGGCTGTTGCATAAAAATCACAGTGGGAGCTTTTGATCTTTTCCTCATCGAGGGTATCCTCGATCAGCTCCTTTAAAGGCTCAATATCGAGGCCTCTGTCCGTAACAAGCTTTTTTATCTGCTCGAGCTTTCCGTCCTCCGTGCGGAAAACGCGGGAATAATCCATATTTTTCCATATAGCTTCCGCCCGTTCAAGGTCATCCATGCAGATAAGCGCCCCGTTCAATGCACCGACAGACGTTCCCGCAACTCCCTTTATCCGGATCCCGGATTCCTTAAGGGCCTTCCACGCTCCCACCTGATAAGCGCCTCTGGCTCCGCCGCCCTCCAGGACGATTCCGTATTCTCGGTTTATATCCGGTTTTTTTCTCATTATTTCTCCACGATCTCCGCCGCACTCTTAACAAGTCCGGCAATCGACTGGATCTCGGAAGGGATGATGATTTTCGTTGCCTGACCGTCTGCTGCCTTTGCAAAGGCCTCCAGACTCTTTAAGGTGAGGACTGCCTGATCTGCACCGGCCTCCTTGATCATGCGGATACCGTCCGCATTCGCCTGCTGGATCTTTAAGATCGCCTCTGCCTGTCCCTCAGCCTCACGGATCCTCTTTTCCTTCTCTGCCTCTGCATGAAGGATAGCCGCCTGCTTATCTGCCTCTGCGTCAAGGATTGCAGACTGCTTCTTACCTTCTGCTACTAAAATTGTAGATTTCTTTTCACCCTCCGCCCTGAGGATCGCTTCACGACGCTCACGCTCTGCCTTCATCTGTTTTTCCATAGCATCCTGAATGGCAGACGGAGGAATGATGTTTTTAAGCTCTACACGATTTACCTTGATTCCCCACGGGTCTGTAGCCACATCGAGAGCAGCTCTCATTTTTGTATTTATAGTCTCTCTGGATGTAAGGGTCTGATCCAGCTCCAGATCACCGATGATATTTCTCAAGGTCGTCGCTGTCAGGTTTTCGATCGCCATGATCGGATTTTCCACACCATAAGCATAAAGCTTGGGGTCTGTGATCTGGAAGAAAACGACGGTATCGATCTTCATGGTTACGTTATCCTTGGTGATAACCGGCTGCGGAGCAAAATCAACGACCTGTTCCTTTAAGATCACCCGTTTTGCAACGCGGTCGATAAAGGGCATTTTAAAATGCACACCTACATGCCATGTTTCAAGATAGGCGCCCAGACGTTCCACCACCATAGCCTGTGCCTGCGGCACGATACGGATGCAGGAAACAGCAACGAGCAAGATCACCATCAACAGCAAGATCAAACTAATGAATCCAATCATATTATTTTTCCTCCTTCATTACTCTCTCAACAATAAGCTTTACTCCGCGTATTTCCCGCACGATGACGGTCTCCCCTGCCGGGATCACCTGATTATCATCGAGGGCTCTGGCAGTCCATTCCTGCCCGTTTAAAACTGCGGTTCCCTCTGCAAGACTGTTATCGATCCTATTCAGCACCTTTGCCTTTTTCCCGATCAGACTGTCAGCATTTGTTTTTTCCGTGTTCTTTCCGGTAAATTTAATAAGGATCGGTCTTGTAAAAACAAGAAGCAGGAAAGAGATCAGCAAAAACAGAGTCAGCTGGAATCGGATGGAAAGTCCCAAAAGAGCGGCAAAAAATGCTGCCAGTGCTCCGCCCGCAAACCAGATCGTTGTCAGTGCCATTGTGCATGCTTCGATCACGATAAGAATCGCAAATACTATCAGCCAGACAAACATCTCCATTCCTCACTCCTCCTGTCTAATATCTTCTTACTGTAATTATATCTGTTTTTATATCTGTTTTCTTATGAAAGCTTTCTTCTCTGTCTTGCCGCTTCAAACATCAGGATCGAGGCGGCAATTGCGGCATTTAAGGATTCCACTTTGCCGCACATCGGTATTTTTATCCATGCATCCGCCTGATGGGCCAGTTCATCCGTCAGTCCGTTTCCTTCATTTCCGATCAGGAAGCCGGAGGCCTTTGTATAGTCCTCCGCCTCGTAATCCTTCTCTCCCTCCAGATGGGCCGCATAAAGCCGGATACCGGCTTCCTTGAGTTTTTTTACCGTCTCCATAAGATCATCTGCATAAAGGAAGGGAACACGGAAGGCAGAACCCATGGTTGAGCGGATCACCTTTGGATTATAGATATCCACCGTATCCCGGCTCATAATAAGTCCCGTGATGCCGGCTCCCTCTCCGGCCCTCAGGATCGTTCCCAGATTTCCCGGATCCTGGATATTTTCCAGTATCATCAAAAGTACGGGCCTGTCCTTTAAGCAGAGATCCTCCAGCTCATACTCATACTGCCGTACAAGAGCCAAGACTCCCTGTGGCGTCTGGGTATCCGACATGGCGGCAAACACCTGATCCGTTACCGTTTCATAATCCGGAAATCCGGACAGTATCGCATCGCTTTCCGGGTTTTTAAGAAAGCTCTCCGATACATAAAGCTTCTTTGTCCTATCCTTCGGAAGCTCTGAGATCATCCGGATCCCTTCCACAACGAACAGACCGGCTTCCTCTCGTGCCTTTGCCTTTTTCTTCAGCTCAATGACTGCCTTTACCTGATCGTTTTTCGTGCTGCTTATCATCTGGAGCCCTCCGGCTTCAGTGCCTCTAACTCCTCCAGCCAGATCCGTCTTGCCGCATCGGAGGGCATTCTCAGATCTCCCCGCGGAGATACGGCTACTGAGCCGACCTTCGGGCCGTCCGGAAGACAGGAACGTTTAAACTGCTGTGCAAAGAAGCGGCGGTAGAAGGTATGCAGCCATTTATAGATCGTGCTGTCCTCATAGCTTCCCGCAAAAGCGATCCGTGCCATGCGATAGATCTTTGCCGGACTGTAGCCGTATCTTAAAATATAATATAAGAAGAAATCGTGGAGCTCGTAGGGGCCCACAAGATCCTCTGTTTTCTGAGATATCACTCCGTCCTCCGGTGGCAAAAGCTCCGGACTTACCGGAGTATCCAGAATATCATAAAGCACTTCGGTCAATTTTCCATCCTGACAGGTATCCGCATAATAACGCACCAGATGGCGCACAAGGGTTTTCGGAACGGAGGCATTGACACCATACATGGACATGTGGTCACCATTATAGGTTGCCCAGCCTAAAGCCAGCTCAGACATATCGCCGGTACCGATCACAAGACCGCCGTTTCCGTTAGCCAGATCCATTAATACCTGCGTCCTCTCTCTGGCCTGTGCATTTTCATACGTTACATCGTGATCATCCATACTGTGTCCCAGATCCCTTAAATGGACAGAAACCGCTTCTTTTATATTGATCTCACGCAGGTCAGCTCCGAGCTTTTCCGTCAGCATACAGGCATTTCTGTAGGTACGGTCTGTCGTGCCAAAGCATGGCATTGTCACAGAAAGGATATTTTTCCTCGGAAGCTTTAACATATCGAAGGCTCTTGCCGTTACAAGGAGTGCAAGGGTGGAATCAAGACCTCCGGAGATTCCCACTACGGCATGAGTGCAGCCGATATGGGCAAGACGCTTTTTAAGGCCTAAGGCCTGAATCGTCAGGATCTCCTCGCAGCGCTCCTCTCGTTCTGCGGCATCTGACGGAACGAAGGGTGACGGATCGATGGTTCTCTCCAGAGAAAGTTCTGTTTTATTAAGCGAGAAATCCATATAGTCATATCGTTCCTTCGGATTTTCAATCTGAACCGTCGTCATTTTTCTTCTCTCATTGCGGATCCTCTGAAGGTCAAGCTCCGCATAAACGACCTCATTGACAAAGCGCCTGGACTCAGCAAGCACCGTCCCGTTTTCTGCGATCATATTGTGTCCGCCAAACACCAGATCCTGCGTGGATTCTCCCTCTCCGGCATTTGCATAGATATATCCGCAGACAAGTCTTGCGGACTGACCGGAGATCAGGCTTCTTCTGTATTTATGTTTTCCTGTTGTTTCATCGCTGGCGGAGCAGTTAACGATCACCGTAGCTCCGGCTCTCGCATGGGAGATGCTTGGAGGATCCATGACCCACACATCCTCACAGATTTCCGCACCGATCACCAGCTCAGGAATATTCTGGCATCTTAAAAGAATATTACTTCCAAAGGGAACAAAACGTTCTCCCCATTCCACTACATCCGGAGTCTGGGAGCCCGGGTTAAAATGGCGGAGCTCATAAAATTCGGAATAATTCGGAATATTCTGTTTTGTATATACCGCCAGAAGCTCTCCGTCATGGATTGCGGCCGCTGTATTATAGAGCTTTCCATCCTTTTCCCACGGAAGTCCTACAAAAAACAGGATATCCTTCCCCGCACTTTTTCGGACAAGACCCTCCAGCTCCTTTTTGGCCGAATCGATCAGCGCATCCTGTAAAAAAAGATCACCGCAGGTATATCCCGTTAAACAAAGCTCCGGGAACACCATGATCTTTGCTCCGCGTTTTTCTCCTTCTTCAACGATCTTCCATATTTCTCCGGCATTAAAAACCGGATCAGCCACCTTAATATCAGGTGTAGCTGCTGCTACACGAATAAATCCATCTCTCATTTTATATTCCTTACCCTCCAATATAATATCTATCATATCCATTTTTAGTTTTCTTTTTTCTATTATACACGTTTTTTAGCAAAAAGGGAAGTTTTGAATTGAGTCTCGCACAGGAATATGATAGAATGCCAGCATCATATTATGATTTGGAGAGTGTGACATGAATGAATTTTTTTCACGAACAATACAGATCCTTGGAGAAGATGGCTTTAAGCGTCTTACCGGCGCCTCTGTTGCCGTTTTCGGTCTAGGCGGAGTGGGCTCCCATTGTACGGAGGCTCTTGCACGCTCCGGCATCGGAACCCTGTTCCTGATCGATGCGGATACTGTGGCTCCCTCTAATATAAACCGCCAGAGTATTGCCCTTATCAGCACGATCGGCAAAAAAAAGACTGATGTGTTAAAAGAAAAGATCGCAGATATCAATCCTGCCTGCCGGGTCTATACCAGCGATTCCTTTGTTCTTCCGGAAAATATCGATGAAGTCTTTTCCGCTTTTGGGGACACGCCCGACTACATTATCGATGCGATTGACACCGTCAGTGCCAAGATTTCCCTTGCCGTCTACGCAAAAGACCACAATATCCCCATCATTTCTTCCATGGGTACCGGAAACAAGCTTCATCCGGAGCTATTTAAGATCTCCGACATCTACAGGACAAATGTATGTCCCCTGTGCCGCGTTATGCGCCGGGAATTAAAAAAGCGGGAGATCCCCGCATTAAAGGTACTTTATTCTGAGGAGCTCCCCCTCACTCCCCGCACAGAGGGGGAAAAGAAAGGCTCCGGCCGTCCTGCTCCCGCCAGCATCGCCTTTGTGCCGCCGGTGGCCGGTCTTTTGATCGCAGGAGAAGTGATCCGGGAGCTGTCCGGAGTATCATAAAAGCTGAAGGGCTGTATTCCCCCACAGAATACAGCCCTTCGTCACGTTCCAATACCTCACATTATACAGTTCTCCGAAATTATTCCCCAATAATTCCAGTGCTCAAGTAATATAACACAATTCTTTTCTCTCGTCAATCACTGTTTTCGTGGATTTTGCACAACCTAACTTTATAAAGGTTATTACAGGTATTCCTTATATTTATAACGCGAAGACTGAAATAACTCTCTTTTTTTATTTGTTTCTCTTATCTTTATGCGGAAGCCGCCCTCTGAAGAAACGCTTTTTGCATTCTGACCATGAAAACGGGATAAGAGGATAAATATAGCTCTTTCCGGCAATGGTACGATTAAAGGCGATCGCCAGTATACAGATCACTGTTCCGACAACAAAGCCCCAGCAGTCAAACAGGGCGGTCAGGATAAGCAGCATAACTCTCATGAATTTGAGCGCATATCCCATCTCAAAGCTTGCCTGGGAATAGTTGGCTATTGTTACAAATGCCATGTAAAGCATCGTTTCTGAATTAAACCAGCCGGATTTTACCGAATACTCACCGAGAACGATACCGGCGATCACACTCAAGGGCGTCGTGAGCATGCTCGGTGTATTGACTGCGGCAAGACGCAGTCCGTCTATGGCAAATTCCAGAATAAGAAGCTGCCAGATCAGTGGTACATGCTGTTCTCCCGAGATCCGGATAAAGGAGAGCCAGTCGGGTATCCTTGTCAGATCCTGCATGAGAAGCAGCCATACCGGAGTCAGAAACAGGGTCAGAAACGATACCGTCATGCGGGACAGCCGCAGATATGTGCCGGTCACAGGCGGAAAATAATAGTCATCCGCCTCCTCAATGATATCAAAAACAGAAGACGGCAGGATCATGCAGGCCGGAGAATTGTCCACCAGAATGACGATGCTGCCCTCCAGTATCGATGCAGCCGCTGTGTCCGGCCGTTCCGAAAAACGGAACTTCGGAAACGGATTAAACCATTTATGAGGAAAAAGACACTCTGCAAGACTCTCCTGGTTCATCGTCAGGGCATCTACATGGATATTTTCTATCCGTTCCTTTATCGTATCTAAAAGCGCTCGATCCACCCGCTTTTTCATGTAGCAAATCGCGACATCCGTGTGTGAGCTTTCCCCCACCTGTCGGATCTCGATCGCAAGCTTCGGATCCCGTATCCTTCTTCGGATCAAGGCAGTATTAAAGATCAGTGTTTCCACAAAGCCATCCCTTGAGCCGCGCAGCACCTTGTCCTTCTCCGGCTCTCCCACACCTCTGGCAGGATATGTTCGGCAGTCTATGGTAATGCAGACATCATATCCATCGATAAACAGACACGAGAGGCCGGATAAGAGAGCAACTACGACCCTATTCTCTCGGTACTCCGTTCCGGTCTCCCCATAGCTGATATACATTTTAGAAAAACCATGGGCGTCTTCCGGCATATCCTCTGCCTTTATGGAACGAAAATCCTGCATAAGACGGAGGAGAATCTCATCCTTCGTAAAGCCATCCACAAAGTAGAGGCATGCCTGTCTTTCTCCTATCTTAAGCGTATGGCATACAATATCAAAATTATTTTCCACGTCCAGAAGTTTATGAAAATACGATACATTCTTTGTAATATCAGATGAAACTGTCATGGCATATCCTTTCCGGACCGACTTTTAGTCCATAACAACAGAATGCCACAAACAGAAGAAAAATATACGGAAACAAAATGATAAGGAGGAAGACTTTTTATAGACTTTCTTATAAAAATATACTATGCTTGTAATAAGAATAATTACAAGGAGAGGTTAGTTATGTTTCTTGAAAAAATTACTTGGGTTCAGGCAAAGGAATACTTTGAAAAAAAAGATATTGCGATCATTCCGGTCGGAAGTACGGAAAACCATGGCTCCCAGCTTTGTCTGGGAACAGATTTTTTGATTCCGCGGAAGCTTTGTGAAATGATGGATGAACGTCTCGACGTTCTTATTGCTCCTACCATCCCCTTCGGTGTGGCAGATCAGCACACGGATTTCCCGGGCACGATCACCATCGGTCAGGACGGACTCTATGATATTGTAAACCGCGTTGCCTCCGAGCTCTATAAATGGGGCATCCGAAAATTTGTTTTCCTGAACGGACACGGCGGCAACACACCGGTTCTTCAGAGAGTGTGCTTAGAGCTGGATCGTAAAAATGCGGTAGGCTGTCTTTTAAACTGGTGGACACTGGCAGGGGATCTGAAGCCGGAATGGAAGGGCGGCCATGGCGGCGGCGAGGAGACCGCAGCCATGCTTGCCATCGATCCTTCCTGTGTTCACATGCAGTATTTTATGCCCTTTGAACCGGCAGATCTAAGCGAAGATCTGACCTTCGCCGGTGCTTCTGACGTAAGCTTTAAGGGTATCCGGATCCCTGTTCCGCGCCATGTGACCCGGTTTTCGGAATGCGGATGGTTCGGCCCGGACTCCCCAAGAGAGGCTACGGTAGAATGGGGAAAGAAAATGCTTTCCTCCACAGCCGATTTCTGTGCCGATTTTATTGAAGCCTTTGAAAAGGTAGAGCTTCCGAAATAGCAGCTCCTATATTTTTAATGACCACTGACTCAGATCCCACACCTTGGATGCCAGACCGTCATAAAATTCCGGCTCATGACAGATAAGGAGAACGGCGCCCTTGTATTCCTTCAGCGCACGCTTTAATTCCTCCTTGGCGTCTGCATCCAGATGGTTTGTGGGCTCGTCGAGAAGCAGAATGTTCGTCTCCCGGTTGATGAGCTTGCAAAGGCGTACCTTTGCCTGCTCTCCTCCGGAGAGAACGCGCACCTGGCTCTCAATATTTTTTGTGGTAAGTCCGCATTTAGCCAGTGCAGCCCGCACCTGATACTGGGTATAGGACGGAAATTCCTTCCATATCTCCTCAATACAGGTCGTTGTATTTCCCGGAGCCATCTCCTGCTCAAAGTACCCGATATAAAGATAATCTCCTAACTCCACGGATCCGGAAATCGCCGGGATCAATCCTAAGATACTCTTTAAAAATGTTGTCTTTCCGATTCCGTTCGCGCCGGTGACTGCGATCTTTTCTCCGCGCTCCATGACGAAATTCAAGGGCTTTGACAAGGCTTCCTCATATCCGATGACAAGATCCTTTGTTTCAAATATCAGCTTCCCGGCTGCTCTCGCATTGAGGAAATTAAACTCCGGCTTCGGCTTCTCCTTTGCCAGCTCGATCACTTCCATTTTATCCAGCTTTTTCTGACGTGACATTGCCATATTTCTTGTAGCAACACGCGCCTTATTTCTGGCGACAAAATCCTGAAGCTCTGCGATCTCCTGCTGCTGACGCTTATAGGCCGCCTCCAGCTGGCTTTTCTTCATCTCATAAACTTCTCTGAATTTGTCATAATCTCCTACATAACGATCCAGTTTCTGATTTTCCATGTGATAGATAAGATTGACCACACTGTTTAAGAAGGGGATATCATGGGAAATAAGGATAAACGCATTCTCATATTCCTGCAAATACCGCTTCAGCCATTCGATATGCTGGACATCAAGATAGTTTGTCGGCTCGTCTAAAAGCAGGATATCCGGCTTTTCAAGAAGGAGCTTTCCCAAAAGGACCTTTGTTCTCTGTCCGCCGGACAGCTCATCGACATCCTTGTCAAGACCGATCTCATCCAGTCCGAAGGCGCGTCCGATCTCCTCGACCTTGGAATCGATAATATAAAAATCATGGGCCATAAGAAGATCCTGGATCGTTCCCAGCTCCTCCATCATTGCATTCATATCTTCTTCTGATGCATCCCCCATCTTCTCACAGATAGAGTTCATCTTATCCTCCATCTCATACAAAAATGAAAAGGCACTCTTTAAGACCTCGCGGATCGTCATTCCCTTTTCAAGCACGGTGTGCTGATCCAGATATCCGACGCGGACATTTTTTGCCCATTCCACCTTTCCCTCATCCGGCATCAGCTTATCTGTGATAATGCTCATAAACGTGGACTTTCCTTCGCCGTTGGCGCCGATAAGACCGATATGCTCTCCCTTTAAAAGCCGGAAGGACACGTCCGTAAAAATTGCTCTGTCGCCAAATCCATGGCTCAGATGTTCAACGTTTAAAATACTCATTCGCTAACTCCTTTATCTATACCAAAAACATCATGATCGGGATCGTCATAAGAGAAAAGATCGTATTTACAAGAACGCACTTGCTTCCATATACGGAATCCGCCCCGTATTTTTCCGCTAACAGGGCTGTTGTACTTCCGGCAGGCATTGCCGTCAGAATCACCCCACAGGCTGTCATTACCGGGTCTGCTCCCAGAATACGCATGATTCCCAACGTGGCAAGAGGAAGGGCGATCAGACGGACTGCCGCAAGAAATACGGTACTCCAGTCCTTAAAGGATTCCGGTGTCAGCGCTGTCATCATAGAGCCGATCAGCAGCATGGAAAGCGGTGTTGTGCTGTTTCCAAGTCCCTGAATCGCCTTCATTGCAAATTCCGGCAATTCAAAATCCACGAGCCCGCGGAACAGACCTAAAAATACAGCGATCATACAGGGGTTTTTCATCAGCTTCAAAAATGCCCCCTTCTTATCCGAGCTTTTTTCAAAGATCGATATACCTGCCGTCCACATAAAAATACGGTTCGGGATAATAAAAATTGCTGCAAGCAGAAGGCCCTCATCACCAAGGACCGCTGCAACGATGGGAAGTCCTAAGAATCCGGAATTGTTGACCAGCGTAGCATACTGCAAAATACTTCTTTTCTCGAAGGGATACATATTATAGATGAATTTCCCCATGATCCACGCCAGAAAGCAAACAAAAAACGCCACAGCAAGACATAAGGATGCCTGCTTTAAAAGCTCCGGCGTTAAATGCGTCTGAAACGAATTAAATATCATACAGGGAAGGGTGATGCGAAGAACAAAATCGGTCATTTTCGACTGTGTCCTTCTGTCCACAATGTCCTTCCGGCTGCAATAGTACCCCACGCACATATACACGAGCAGGATCGCCTGCGTGGACAGCATTTTTAAAAAATTATCCATCTTTTTTGCTTATCTCCCATTTTTCCCATATAGCAAAAGCAGGCTGCACGGACGGAAAGCAAAAGCCCCCCGGCCATGTAGCCTGTCCAATCAGAATTTCTTCTGTTAACCGTCAATACTGTAGTTCGGAGCTTCCTTTGTGATATGGATATCATGAGGATGGCTCTCACGGAGTGCAGCTGCGGAGATCTTAACAAAGCTGCTGTTCTCCTGTAATTCTTTAATATTGTGTGCGCCACAGTAGCCCATACCGGAGCGGAGACCGCCTAACATCTGGAATACGGTATCCTCCACAAATCCTTTATAAGCAACACGGCCTTCAACGCCCTCCGGAACCAGCTTCTTCGCATCTGTCTGGAAATAACGATCCTTACTTCCGTTTTCCATTGCTGCGATAGAGCCCATTCCGCGGTATACCTTGTATTTTCTTCCCTGATAGAGCTCAAAATTTCCCGGGCTCTCATCACAGCCTGCAAACAAGCTGCCCATCATGCAGACGCTTCCGCCGGCTGCAAGAGCCTTTGTAACATCTCCGGAGTATTTGATACCGCCGTCGGCGATGATCGGGATGCCGTACTCCTTTGCAACTGCGTAGCAGTCCATAATTGCAGAAACCTGCGGAACACCGATACCGGCAACAACACGGGTTGTGCAGATAGAACCGGGTCCGATACCGACCTTAACTGCGTCAACACCGGCTTCGATCAGAGCCTTTGTAGCAGCTCCGGTAGCAACGTTTCCGGCAATGACCTGAACCTCAGGATAAGCTTCTTTGATCATTTTTACACAACGGATAACATTTGCGGAATGACCGTGTGCAGAATCCAGTACGATCACATCGACCTTTGCATTGACAAGTGCCTCAACACGGTCAAGGACATTTGCTGTGATTCCTACAGCAGCGCCGCAGAGCAGTCTTCCCTGATCGTCCTTTGCGGAATTTGGATATTTGATCTGCTTCTCAATATCTTTGATCGTGATAAGTCCCTTTAAATTGAAATCGTCATCAACGATCGGAAGCTTCTCTACTCTGGCCTTGGCAAGGATACGCTTTGCCTCAAGCATAGTGATGCCTTCCTTAGCTGTAACCAGATTCTTGGAGGTCATACATTCCTTGATCTTCTTAGAGTAATCCTCCTCGAATTTCAGGTCACGGTTTGTAATGATTCCTACCAGCTTTCTATCCTCAGTGATCGGCACACCGGAGATGCGGAATTTTGCCATAAGCTCATCGGCATCCTTTAAGGTATGCTCCGGGGATAAATAAAATGGGTCTGTGATAACTCCGTTCTCAGAACGCTTAACCTTATCTACTTCCTCAGCCTGTGCCTCGATCGACATGTTTTTGTGGATAATACCGATACCGCCCTGTCTGGCCATTGCAATCGCCATACGGTGTTCAGTAACCGTATCCATTCCTGCACTCATAAGTGGGATGTTCAGTTTAACTTTCTTCGTCAGATTTGTCGAAACATCGACCTGATTCGGAATTACTTCTGAATATGCCGGGACGAGCAGCACGTCATCAAATGTAATACCTTCACCAATGATCTTACCCATCTTAAGTTTCCCTCTCTTTCATCCATTTTGAATTTATTTAAATGAGTATAACAGCTTTGCTCTTTTTCTGCAACAGAAGATTTATACTATTTTACAGCATGTACTTATTATTTATTCTTATAAATACCCCTTTATATATTTTTCAAGGATGATATTGTCCTCTCTTTTCTTTACACAGACCCGGTAAAACGTCCCATCCAGTCCCCGATAATCGTCACAGCAGCGGATCAGGATCCCCTGCCTCAGCATATATTCATAAAAGGCCCGCGCCGGTCTTCCCGTTAAATCTCGGAACAGAATATAATTTGCCGACGACGGATATTTTTTAAACGCGCCTTCCGGCAGACTGTTTTCAATAAACCTGCGTTCCTCCCGGATCAGACTGACCGCACACTTCACATATTCCTCGCCCTCCGGCCCGAAGGCGGCATATCCTGCCTCCTGTGCCGGTATGGATACACTCCAGGGCTGCATGGAGCTTCTCATTTTTTCGAGCAGCTCAGGGTCCGCACTAAATCCGTAGCCGAGACGGAGTCCGGCCATTGCAAAGGTCTTTGTAAATGCACGAAGGATCATCAGCTTCCTGTGTCCGTTTTTTATGAGACTGATCGCAGAAGCTTTGTTATCTGCTCCGGCAAGCTCCATAAAGCATTCGTCGATAACAGCAAAGATATTTTTCTCCCCGCAAAAGGTTACGATCCGTTTCACATCCTCCGGCCGGAGCATGTCACCCACCGGATTTGAGGGGCTGCACAGAAAAATCATATCCGGCGCTTCCTGCCTTAAAAAATCGATGTATTCCTCTATGGGAAGCCCAAAATCCTGTTCTTCCTTCAAATAAAAATAAGTGCATTCTGCTCCGACCGCCTGTAATGCACTCTCATATTCGGTAAAGGAGGGAGCTAAAAGCACAGCACGCTTTGGTCTTACGGCACGGCAGACGGCAAATATCAATTCGGCTGCACCGTTTCCGAATATAAGCGTTTTGGGATCTGTCCCATACGCAGAGGATACTCTCTCCGTAAGCCTTAAACAGCGGCTGTCCGGATAACGGCTGCTGCTCTCAATTCCCCGGATCGCGGCATTTTTAATAAAATCCGGCATGCCCAATGGATTGATATTGATCGAATAGTCACAGAATACCCCCTGATTGCTGTAAACGTCCCCGCCATGTCTGTATTCCATTATTCATTTCCTCCCTTCAGCCGCATCGGGATCCCTCCGATAACACGAAAGACCTCCTCTGCTTCAGCGGCAAGAAGCTGTACTGCCTCACCGCAAAGCTCTCTCCACAGCCGATCCTCCCGTTCTATCGGAACGATGCCGCTTCCGATTTCATCCGCCGTAATACACGCGTTTGGGTTGTTTTTAATAATATTATATATGAAATCACGCATCTTTTCCCGCGCCTTTGTATCCTCCATATCGGAAAAACGCTTTATGTATCCATGAAGATTCAAGATCACCGGTCTGCTCCATGCCGCCTCCAACGGATCCGACCAGCCGTCTGCAGCTTCTCTGTTTTCTGTCTTAGCTGCATTTTCAGATGCTTCTCTGTTTTCCAAACATACTGCTGTTTCTTTTTTGTTTTCCGGAGCTGCTATATCAGACATTTTTAGGGCAAGCCCTGTTTTTCCCTGATATGCCCCGCCAAACAACAATATCATTGAATTTTTTCTTCCTTTCTTAAAACAGATATCTGTCTTGTTAAGGCCCATCGGAATGCCTGCCTCCACCAGATAGACCTGATCTGCAAGCTCAAAAATATCACGGTTCAGCTCCCCAAGAAGCCTTCTGTATTTTTCCGTTTCCTCCCCAAAAAGAGGAGCCTCTCCAAATACCTCATTCGTAACGATCACAAGCTCTCCGGCACGGTCTTTAATGCGGAGAATCCCCTTAAGGATCTTTTTTCTGACATCCTCCACATAAATATCAGAATGCCCGATATCGCGGTACAGTTCATTCGCGGTCAGATTGGAAAGACACTCTAAAAGAACAGCAGATCCCTCCGGGATATCTGCCCTTTCCAGATCGAAGGGACATTCCAAGGTTTCAAATTGTTTTTTCTGCCGCATATTACGGTGTTTTTTTATGCGATCTTTGCATTCCTCATCCCATGCGATCATGGTTGCCACATAGATCCGCCTGTACTCTCCTCTATCCACCAGACACTGTTCTGCAAACGCCGACTTTCCACTGGCGCTTGCCCCTGTCACTGCCACCATCATAGCTTCCACTCCAATTCCGGTTCAAAAAGGGCTGCTGCTGTCGTCACACCATCCTCTGCGTATTTTTTTATGATCAGACGCGCCTCTGCCGCCACTTCTTTACAGGCAGCCATGGCTGCTCTCTCACAGACATTTCCGACCCCGGTAGTTTTCTTCACAAAGGCTGATTCCGTATACTCGCCGGGAACCCGGTTCAATTCCTCCTTCGTGTAGGTAAGGAAGGGAACCTCCAGCTCCCGTGTCAGCTCGCATAATCCCGGCTCTCCGCTTTTTAAATCTATACTCGCCACCGCACAGACTGACCGAATATCCAGCCCTTCCTCTTTAAGGGCCCTCTCAGCTACACGCCTGATCGTTTCTGCCGGAGTCCCTCTCCGGCAGCCGATCCCGAGGGCAATGCACCTTGGAATCAGCCGGAGGACATTTTGTGTTTCTTTTTCCGGATCCTTTCTCTTATGGATCGTGATGCGAATATTGTGGCTGCAGATCCGATCGCAGAAAAGCCCCACCGGGATCCGGCCCTTTAGCGGGAATTCCGCAGAAAATCCCACCGGTCTTCCCGCCAGAATATCTGCCGATATCTCCTTGGCAAGCTTCATATTATCGATGGACAGCCCATTCCTTTTTGCAAACATATCCACCGCAAAACGGCCGTTTACATCAGTAGCCGTTGTCACGACCGGGATCGCCGACATTTCTTCTGCCAGATATACGGCCAGCTCATTAGCGCCTCCGAGATGACCGGAAAGAAGCGGTATAACAAAGGCTGCCGACTCATCCACCACAAGAACAGCCGGATCCGTTTTTTTATTCTTCACATGACCGGATATAGCCCGAACCGCGATTCCGGAGGCCCCTACAAAGATCAACGCCTCTGAATCCGTAAAGCGTTCTCCTGCCCAGTCCGAAAGCTCTCCCTCTCTTACCGGCATAAAGCTGATCTCGTGATCTTTGGCAGCCGCCTGCATCGCATATTTTCCCATCACATACGGACACGGCTCATCCTTTTTCTTTTTTAATATAGACACCAGACGTTTTTCCGTTCGGAATCCATTTGCAGTAAAGCTGATCAGTGATATCTTCACGTTTATTCTCCCGTCTTTTTCTGTCTACATTATAAATTGCTTTTCTGCTTCTTGCAATGAGTGTTTTTTCAGTCTTTCGCACCGGGCTCTGTAGCAGACTGCTCCCGCCGTTTTTTGGTAATGAGTCCTCCGATCCTTCCGCTCTCCTTTGCAGTCAGGCTCCTCCAGCCGCCGGCAATCACTTTATCCGCAAGCCCCAGCTCTGCGGCGATCTCAAATTTCATTTTGTCCTCCGGTTTCAGGTTGTTCGGATCAATCGGATCCTCTTTTCGCTTCTTGGGCATAAAATCATCTCCTTATCATTGCCATATCAGAATTTTCCCCATAAGCCGGTAAATTATACAGGAGAAACAGATCCGATCACCAAAAACTGCAGCACCCGTAGGTTAGATACCGTCATCCTCTGCAAATATCACTATTTTAGCCGCTGTATTCTTTCCGTCATGGCCATCCTTCCAGATAAGAAGCTTTTTCCCCGGAGTCAGATCGTCTGTCCGGACGATATTGCGTGTCAGATACGGAAGAAGGGCCGTATCTGCATTGACTGTGTATGTATTTCCGTCTGTAGCCTTTAAATCAAACGAGCCATCTGAATTTTTCTTAAGCTTTTTAACAGTCGTATATACAGGAAACTCTCCCTCCTCCGAAGGATCAGCCAGTACAAGAGAACCATTGACGATGGGCGGCAGGCTCATTGTCATTTCTTCGCCTGCATAGACATTGACAGATACCCCTTCGCTTAATTCTTCTGCCGGAATCGGATATCCGTTTACGGCATCAAGGATCAAAACTCCTTCCGGAACCGTGACGATCACTTCCTCAGACGAATCTCCAAGCTTATGATCGATCATCAGCTCTCCGTTTTCCATGGAAAGTACGGTTCCCTCCATCATGATCAGCTTCAACCCCTCATCATATTTCAATTCACGTTCCATGGCATTATCTGTCTGATTATATTTTGTCAGACCGATAAATCCCAGAGCGGCTGTCAGAGATACCGCACACAGAGCAATTGCAATTTTAGTCATCTTTTTCATACGTTCACTCCTTTTTTATATATTCATGAAAAGATTATCATATAATTCTTGAAATTCCTGCTGGTTTTTATTTACAAATCCATTACAGTTTCTTTGAGTTTTTTCTGCAGCTTTTTGTGTGGCGGGGAATTTCCTGTTACACAAAAAGGCACCGCAGTTATCTGCAGTGCCTGAAAATATCTTAATCAAGATCCTTCTTGCCTTTATAAGCTTCCGGATTATTCTTCAACCGGAGCTGCTTCCTCAGCCGGAGCCTCTGTCTCAAGAGCCTTGATGCTTAAGCTGATCTTTCTGTCAGCCTCGTTGAAGTCAACGATCTTTGCTGTGATCTCCTGTCCGATGGAAAGAACATCTGACGGCTTTGCAACGTGCTCTTTGGAGATCTGAGATACATGAAGAAGTGCATCAACACCTGCCTCAAGCTCAACAAACGCACCAAAGTCTGTCATACGTGCAACCTTGCCTGTTACAACGTTTCCTACTGCATACTTTTCAGCAGCATTTGCCCACGGATTTGTCTCCGGGAACTTCATGGAAAGGGCAATCTTCTCGCCGTTGATATCCTTGATCAGCGCTGTTACCTTGTCGCCAACCTTGAATACCTTCTTCGGGCTCTCAACTCTGCCCCAGGACATCTCGGAAATATGAAGCAGACCGTCTGCTCCGCCAAGATCGATGAAGGCACCGAAATCTGTAACGTTCTTAACTGTTCCTTCTACCTTCTGGCCAACTGCGATTCTCTCGAACAGAGCCTTCTGCATCTCAGCCTTCTTAGCAACGATGAGCTGCTTGCGGTCACCGATTACTCTCCTTCTCTTTGGATTGAATTCTGTGATAACGAATTCGATCTCCTGATTTGCATACTTGGAAAGGTCTTTCTCGTATACGTCAGAAACAAGGCTTGCCGGGATGAAGATTCTTGCTTCATCAACGATCACGCTTAAACCGCCGTCAAGAACCTGAGCAACCTTTGCGGTAAGAACCTCATGATTCTCGAAAGCTTCCTCTAATCTCTTATTTCCTCTGTCTGCAGCCAGTCTCTTGTAGGAAAGAGCTACCTGACCTTCACCGTCATTTACCTTAACGACCTTAGCTTCAAGCTCGTCGCCGACATGTACAAGATTTCTTAAATCCACGTTGGATTCATTGGTGTACTCGCTGCGGGTAATGATGCCATCGGATTTGTAGCCGATATTTAAAACGATCTCATCTTCTTTTACGTCGATGACCTTACCAGTAACAACCTCTCCTGTACGTATTGTTTTTAATGATTCCTCTAACATTTGTTCAAAACTTAATTCTGACATTAGTATGAACCTCCTCGATAATATTATTCGGGGTTGATGCCCCTGCCGTAATACCTACGTTGCACGCAGAACTTATACATTCAGGATTTAAGTCGTCCAGGGTCTGGATGTAGTACGTTTTTTTACATTCCCGCTGGCAGATCTCATATAGCTTCTGGGTATTGGAACTGTGCTTGCCGCCGATAACGAGCATAACGTCCACCTGGGAGGCTATTCTCTTAGCTTCTACCTGTCTCTCCTGTGTCGCATTGCAAATCGTATTTAAAACAAATATATCATAACGCTTTTCAGATATTTTTTCAACTAAATCTTGAAATTTATTGTAATTAAATGTCGTCTGAGCCACAATGCTGAGCCTGCTTCCGGGTTCCAGACCCAGATTTTCAAAATCCGACAGGGATTCGATAACTTTAGTATCGGAATTTCCCCAGCCCTTAATGCCCTGGACCTCCGGATGGGACTCATCGCCGACAATGATCACCCGGCGGCCCTCTCTGCATTGTTCGTCCACAATCTTGTGGATCTTCTTTACGTATGGACATGTCGCATCCACGATTTCTGCACCGTTGGAATTAAGGATATCGTAGATATGTTTTCCTACGCCGTGGGAACGGATGATCACCACGCAGCCGGAAAGCTTCTTAAGCTCCTCCTCTGTTTCGGCTACCCGGACTCCCTTTTCTCTCAGCTCCTTTACCACTTCTTCGTTATGGATGATGGGCCCGTAGGTATAAATAGGCTTTTCTGATTTTTCGATCTGCTCGTAGACCTTTTCCATTGCCCGCTTCACGCCGAAGCAGAATCCGGCGGTCTTAGCAACCGTTACCTTCATTCTGCCCCTCCTGCCTGAGTTCTCTGCTTTCCCTCGATCAGAGCACCTATAGCATCTGTTACCTGCTTTAAGGTCATATCCGAGGAATCCATAAATACAGCATCCTTCGCACGTACCAGAGGCGAGTTTTCTCTGTTCATGTCGCGATAATCGCGGTCGATGATATCCTTCTCGATCTCATCCAGATTGCAGCTTACTCCCTTTTCCGTAAGCTCTTTGTATCTTCTCATTGCCCGGACACGGGATCCGGCCGTCAAATAGACCTTTACGTCTGCATCCGGGAGAACAAAGCTTCCGATATCGCGGCCGTCCATAACTACATCTGCCTTCCTTGCGAGAGCCTTCTGGAGCTCCACTAATTTTTCTCTGACTGACCGGTATCCCGAAGTCGCCGAGGCCATATTTCCTACTTCCTCCGTGCGTATAAGGCCGGAAACATTCTCACCGTTTAATAATACCTGCTGCATGCCGTTTTCATAGGTGATTGAGATTTCCACATCCTCACAGGCATTGCGGATCGCTGTTTCATCCGCTCTGTCAATACCCTTACGCATAAAATACAGCGCCATTGCCCTATACATTGCTCCGGTATCCACATAGATAAACCCTTTTTCCGCTGCCACAGCTTTGGCAACGCTGCTTTTTCCGGCTCCGGCCGGCCCGTCGATCGCCACGTTAAAAGACATGTTCTCCTCCTCTAGTTTACTTCCTTTTTCACGATTTTATGCGGGATCGGAATATTCTGCACTTCTTCCTGCCAGCATACCCGTAGACCATGCGATCTGAAGATTAAAGCCTCCGGTCACTCCGTCTAAGTCAAGCACCTCTCCGGCAAAATAAAGTCCCGGCATTTTTTTCGATTCCATGGTCGAGGGATCGACCTCTTTTACGGAGATCCCACCCTGGGTAATGATCGCCTCGTTATAGCCGCGAAGCCCGGTTAACGTTACCTGAAATGCCTTTGTTAGCTCCACGAGCCGTGCTCTTTCTTTTACCGTGACCTCATTGACCTGTTTATCCGGATCGATCCCGCTTCGTTCAACGATCACCGGGATCAGCTTCGCCGGAAACAGCTTTGTAAGGGAATTTTTAAACTGCTTGTTCTTGACCTCATCAAAATCTCTCAGGATCCTTGCGTCCAGCTGTTCCCTTGAAAGCGCCGGCTTTAAGTCGATATCCATCCTGAGGGGATGAAACTTGATCCGTTTCGCCGCATAGCTGCTGGCACTTAAGACAACAGGCCCACTAACCCCGAAATGGGTAAACAGCATCTCTCCAAATTCTTTCCAGAGCACCTTTTTTTCATCGTAAACTGTAACTTCTATATTTTTTAATGACAGGCCCTGCAGCGATCTGACATCCTCCTCGGCACACAAAAACGGTACCAGCGCAGGCGAAAGGGCTGTCACGGTATGTCCTGCCTCCTTTGCAAAACGGTATCCGTCCCCGGTAGAACCGGTTGCCGGATAGGAAATACCGCCGGTTGCCACGATCACGGCATCTGCCATGACACGTTTTCCGGAGTTTTCCAAAAGGATCCCATTGCATCGTCCGTCCTCACAGATAAGGTCTTTAACCGGTTCATTCAAGTGGATCTCCACATGAAGGCTTTTCATGACGCGTTCCAATGCGAAAATTACATCGGAGGACTTATCGGAAACCGGGAATACCCGGTTTCCTCTTTCTGTTTTCAATTTACAGCCCGCACTCTCTAAAAGCTCCATAATATCGAAATTGGTAAATCCGTAAATCGCACTGTAAAGGAACTTTCCGTTGGTCACCATATTGGCAAACAGGTCTTCTGTATCACAGGCATTCGTTACATTGCAGCGCCCTTTTCCCGTAATATATACTTTTTTCCCGAGCTTTTCATTTTTTTCATAGACAGCCACCGAATGACCCGACTGAGCCGCACCAATGGCGGCAGCCATACCGGCAGCGCCTCCGCCGATGATTATAACCTTACTCATTTTTATTCTAAATTTTCCACTTCTTTGAATTATTTCGTTTGTTGCACCACTTCATACTTTTTACATCTGAAGCAGAGATGCCAGTCTTTATCCGCAACTGTTCCGCGCCTTTATTCGAATATCTTTGCAACCTTTGGCATAACCTCACTGATCTTAATATGCTGCGGACATTCTTTTTCACAGTGATGGCAGGCACGACATGCATCAGCCTTTGTTGAAAGTGCGGCATACGCCTCCTTCGCCGGAGTCATTCCATGGCTTGCCGTCATATTATAGGCAGCAAACAGCTCCGGAATATTAAGCCCGAAGGGACATGGCATACAGTACGCACATTTTGTGCAATTGACAAGAGCCATTTTATCAAAGATCTCCTTAGCCTTTGCATAAGCCTTTCTGTCTTCTTCCGTAACCATTCCCACGTGGCTTCTTCCCGCATATAAAAGATTATCCTCAACCTGCTCCGGAGTAGACATTCCGCTTAAAAGAAGGCTTACCTCCGCTTTATCCCAGAGGTAATCCAGAGCATATTCAACATGAGCTTTTCCTTCCGGGAACGCTTCTGCAACGTGGGGTGCAAGGTTTGCAAGCTTTCCGCCGAGGAGCGGTTCCATAATGATCACTCCCAGGCCCTTGGAGGCTGCATACTCTAAACCTTCTGTTCCGGCCTGATGGGTCAGGTTTATATAATTATACTGGATCTGACAGAAATCCCATCCGTCATAATAATCGATGATCTCTTTAAAAATATCAAGAGAATCATGGAAGGAAAAGCCTATGTAGCGAATCTTTCCGGCCGCCCGTGCTTCCTCCAGCTTTTTTGTCAGATTGAATTTCTTTACCTTTTCCTCAAAACGCTCTTTGCTTAATGCATGAAGAAGATAGAAATCAATATGATCCGTGCCAAGCTTGTCCAGCTGCTCATCCAGATATTTGTCGAAATCGTCCTCTGATTCCAGAAGCCAGACCGGAAGCTTGTCCGCAAGGTATACTTTTTCCCTGTAGCCGTCCTTTAATGCCTTACCGACTACCAGCTCGCTGGTTCCCTGATGATACGGATAGGCCGTGTCAACATAGTTTACGCCGCTGTCAATGGCATGGCGGAGCATGGAGATCGCCAGGTCTTCATTTATCGTATTATCCTCATTGATCGGAAAACGCATACAACCAAATCCAAGTGCGGAAACTAAAACGCCTGTTTTTCCCATCTTCCTGTACTGCATACTTATTACCTCCATAATATTCATTTTTATTTATTCGTATTGTATCACACCATGCCGGATTTGTAAAATTTCTATTGCTTTTTTTCTTTTTTCTGTTATAATGGAAATGTTTCCGGGGTATGGCGTAGCTTGGTAGCGCGCTCGGCTGGGGGCCGAGAGGTCGCAGGTTCAAATCCTGTTGCCCCGACTTTTGTGAGTACCATGTACTCACTTTTTTTCTGTAAGAGTTTTCTGATGATATAGGAATAGTCAAAGAAAAAGGGGAGCCCGTAAGGACTCCTCTTTCTGGCATTTTTACATTTATACAGGTGAATTTTGCCCAGCCAGAGCGGTGAGCTGCTTCCGTTTAGTTCTTGTGTCACCCTCAATATGCAGCTTGGAATAAATCCGGTTTACATATTGTTTGACGCTTCCCTCGGAAAGATAGAGCTTTTGTGCGATCTCACGGTTAGAAAGCCGCTGTGCCATCAGCTCCACGATCTCAAATTCCCGCGGTGTCAGTGCATCAAAGACTGCCGGGCGGGTTTCATTTCGCGCAATTGCCGCTTCACCAAGCTCTGTGATCTTTTCGATCAGATCATTTTTCATCTCCTGTGCTAACAGAGGCTTTAAGAGATCATAGTTTTCCACAAACGGCATCACAAAGCCGTCCGGTGCCGCCTCTGAAAGTGCCTTTTTCAACCATGAATGGGCTTCCTTAAGCTTTCCTAATCGTCCAAATGCCGCTGCCGTCTGGATGCGGATATGCATTGCCACCAACGCATAATGCATCGTTTCACATAATGCCAGCAGCTCTGCACTGCGTCCCACCACCTTAGCATAAGCACCTTGGGCAAGATATACCTGATTTTCGATCATGTCCATCATCGGCTTACCCGGTGCAAGCATGTTGACGGTGGAGAGCCGGTGCTGGGAAAAGATCTCCGGGAGCTTGTCCGTTTTTCCGCACAATGCGTGGTAATAAGCGCTGGTCGCATTCCAATGATTGATCCATGACGCATCATGATAGTGCAGCAGCGTTTTATACCGTTCCGCAAATGTATAACGCTGTTCCACATCATAATAAAGCGAGAGCCGCCTCGACAGGAAATCACAGCAGAGCTCCATGTTGATCTGCCCGTTGTCCTTGACCTGTGCGTAGGCACGCTCTAATTCGATATGGGCATCGGTGAAGTGTCCCTGACAATATAGCGCCTCTGCCCGCATAATCGTTTCCGCACCCTGTCCGTGGTTATTGGTGACCTTATAGTAGTGCGGCATGCACTCATCCATCTCGGCAAGCTCATTTTGAAGTTCTCCCGGTGTACGGTAGAACATCATCAAAACAGAGGGCGAGCCAAAGGTCCAGCCGCCGCCGGATCGGATACTGATGGCCGGGCGGGACATCTGACTGCTGGCGCTGCGGTGCAGGCGGCTCATGGCGCTGATGTCATTGTAGCCAAGAAAGCTCAAAATAAGATCACATTCCCCCAACAGGTTGCCCCGCTCCTCCGCAGAAAGCTCCGGCTGCTCCGCAATGGCGGTCAGCAGAAGGGCTTTCAATTCCAGCATTTTCGGGATCTGCCGCCATGTGAACATCCGGCGCATCAATACCAGAATGGCAAAGGGGTATGTCTTCAGCGTTTCGTCGGGGCATTTATTCAATACCTCCAGCACATCCTCCGGCTTTAACGACGCCAGCAGGATCCCCGCATCCCTGTGGATGACCCGCAAAAGCGCATCATAGTTTTCACTTCTCCGGTAGGCCGCGATTGCGTGAAGATACTGTCTGTTCTGTTCATACCATCTGCCAAAGCGCTCCCAATAGAGCTTCTGTGTTTCGTCCTTCATTGCCAGAAAACTCCGTTCCGCACACTCCTTCATCATGTGGTGGAAGCGGTATGTCCCGCTTTCCGGCAATCTCGTAACAAAGGCGTTCTGCTCGGTCAGCATAGACAGGATCTGTCCCGCGTCCGCATCACCCGTGATGCACTGTGCCATTTCGACAGTAAATTCATCGGCAAGCCCCATGACTGCCAAAAACTCCCTCTGTTTTTCCGGAAGCGGGTCGATCATGGCGGCAGTAAAGGTGGAGTAGATATCGGACTGATGACCGGGAAGCACGCCGTTTTCAGAAAGTGTCCGCAAATTCAGATAGACAGCGGAGAACCAGCCCTCACTGGAATAAAGAAGGCTCTCGACCTGTGCGTCGGAAAGCTCCGTACCACATCGATGGGCATAGATGGCAAGCTCTGTATGGTTGAGACGCAGCTGTTCTGTTCCGAGCTGATATAGCTTTCCCCCCAAGCGCACTGTCTGGGCGGCCGGCAGAAAGCGATCACGGCTGGCGACGATAAGATGCACATTCGCGGGCAGCCGATTTGCCAGCATACAAAGAAATAATGAGGCCCTCTTGTCCGTTAGCAGGTGGAAATCGTCGATAAAGAGATAACAGGAAATTTCTCCTGCCAGCAGATGACACAGATCGTCCACCAGAAGTCCTCCGCCCGCTGCGTCCGTGGGACAGGGATATTCACGCAGAAAGGGAAAGCCTGCGCGGGCAAAGGCCTCCTGCACACTTTTCCAGAAAATGGCAAGGTTATCCGAATATACGCTGATACGGATAATCTGTATTTTCTCCGCTTTTGCCCTCTCTCCCAGATACCAGTTTACTGCTGTGGTCTTTCCGTAGCCCATGGGAGCGACCACGGTGGTCATGGCGCTGCGGGATATGGGGCGCAGACTCTCCTGAAGACGCTCGGAAATATAAATGGTATTCAGATTCCATTTCGGTTTTGGCATGCTCCGTACCTCCGACGATTAATTTTTCAACGTTTATGATACAGCTTGATAATATCAAATGTGCGTGTGAACTCTACTGTTCTGATTATATCATGTAAAAATGAACGTGGAAAGACCACCGGACTTTTAATGTGCAGATTTATATGCACATAAGTATTCCGCAGCTTCGCAGACAAAATACTGCACAGTGGGCAGGAAGCTTGTAATAACAAAGATATAATTGTATAATATAGACTGCGATATTCGTAAAATCCTGATCGTGATGTCGCTCCAGATGATTTGAAAGGAAGCATTTTATGTCATTTATTAAAAAAGAACCTGTTCTCTCCGCTGCTGCGGCACTGGCCGCCATATCCATGTTTTTTGTTCCTCCGTCCGCAAAATATTTCTCTTATATTGATTTCCGGACACTGGCGCTCCTATTTTCCCTGATGACGGTTGTTGCAGGCCTAAAGGAAATAGGACTATTCCAATTTCTCGGTTCTTCCCTGCTTTCCGGTTTAAAAAGCACAAGGCAGCTGATCCTGACTCTTACGGCTCTCTGCTTTTTTTCGAGTATGCTAATCACAAATGACGTGGCTTTGATCACCTTTGTCCCCTTTGCGATCCTGATTTTAAACATGGCCGGTCTTACGGAGCTTATGATCCCTGTGATCGTTCTGCAGACCATTGCCGCAAACCTCGGCAGCATGGCTACACCGATCGGGAACCCGCAGAATCTGTATCTGTACTCCTCATATAGCCTCTCCGCCGAAAAGCTTGTCGGATATATGCTGCCTCTCACCGTATTTTCCGCCCTGCTTCTTGTGATCGCCATACTATTTATTAAAAATCATCCCTTGTCCGTCAAGCCATCTTTTCTTGAGAAAGCCTCTCGCCCAGAAATGTCATCACTTATCTTCTATCTCATTCTTTTTCTTGTATGCCTCGGATGTGTGATGCGGATCTATCCATGGCCTGTAATGCTTATCGTGATCCTGCTGGCCGTTCTTTTTAAAGACCGCACTCTCTTTCAGAGAGTCGATTATTTCCAGCTGCTGACCTTTGTATGCTTCTTTGTATTTATCGGCAACATGGAACGTCTTCCGGCCGTGTCCTCTCTGCTCACAAAGCTGATCGCCGGACGGGAATTTGCTGCCGGCGTTCTCTTAAGCCAATGCATCAGCAATGTACCGGCAGCGATCCTGCTTTCCGGCTTCACCGATGCAGTCCGGCCGCTCCTTTACGGTGTCAATATCGGCGGCCTCGGAACGCTGATTGCCTCCCTCGCCAGCGTGATCTCCTATCGCGCTTATGCTGAGGTACCGGAAGCAAAATCCGGAACCTATATGGTCGTATTTACTGCCTACAACCTTGTCTTCCTTGCTGTTTTATGTATTGCAGGATGGGCATTAATGGCACAGTAATTCTGATTCGTGTCTCTGATCCTTGTCCGTGTTTTCCGGAGCTGTCGCATCAGCAATATTTTTGCTTAGCGGCAGTTTTTTTCTTTCTGCCCTTGACATCTCACTTTATATTCCATATAATGAAATCAATTCCATATTATGGTATTTGAAGTAGTGAATAAGGGAGGAGATTTTTATGGCAGACCTGATCTATGAAGTACATAACCATCTTGCACGCATCACACTGAACCGTCCAAAACAGCTTAACTGCTTCAGTGAAGAAATGATCCGTCTCTGGACGGAAGCCCTTGAGGATGTCCGTGACAATGACGAGGTATACGCGCTCCTGCTGTCCGGGAATGGAAAAGCCTTCTGTGCGGGCGGCGATGTTAAGGCAATGGCAGCCGGTGACGGATTCTTTAAAAGCAATGAAGATATCTCCTCCACTGCCCTTGCAAGAAAAAACTCGCTCTGGAAAGGCATCCAGCGGATCCCGCTCCTCTTAGAAGAAATCGATAAACCGGTGGTGGCAAAGCTTCACGGAGCTGCTGTCGGAGCCGGGCTGGATATGGCTCTCATGTGCGACGTGCGGATCGCCGGTGAAAGCGCTTCCATGTCAGAAAGCTATTTTAATGCCGGTATCGTTCCCGGAGACGGCGGAGCTTATTTCCTCCCGCGTCTCGTCGGACGGGATAAAGCATTAGATTTGTTCTGGACAGCCCGAACCTTAAAAGGAAAGGAAGCCGCAGACATGGGGCTTGTCACCTACTGCATTCCCGACGAGGAGCTGGATGCATTCGTGGAAAACTATATGCAAAAGCTTCTTGACGCACCGCAGCAGGCAATGCGCCTTACCAAGCGTGCTGTTTTACAAGGAGAACAGAGCACACTTCGCGCATCCTTAGACCTCATCTCCTCCTTCATGGGAATCGTCACTGAGCTCGATGACTACCATAAGAGGACCAGCGCTCTTGTGGAAAAAATGCAGCACGCAAAAAACACCGCCGAAACAGCCCAGCAGCGTTAGGGCCTTCAGCGGTGTTTGCCGAAATATTTCTTATTTTATTTTCTATTTTGCGTCTCCGTATTCCTTAAACAGACGAACATAGAAATCAACGTTATCCGGGATCACATTGCAGTCAATGTGCTCATTGACCTGATGTGCTCCGGCAGTGCGGTCACTGTGCTTGATTCCGGTCACGCGGTATACGCTCTTTGTCGGAGTCAGATCGCAATAATATCTGGAATCTGTTCCGCCTGCAAGCATAGACGGCATAACCGTGATTCCCGGATATTTGTCCTCAAAGATCTTTGTAAGGAGACGATAGCCATAGCTTTCTGTTGTGGAGATTGCCGGCGGGTTGTGTCCCTTAACGAGGCGCACTTTAACTTCTTCCGGAAGTACCTTTGCAAAGTGTGCCTCCAGATCCTCCAGTGTCTCTCCCGGCAGAAGACGGCTGTTCGTGATAACTACGGCACGCTCCGGAAGGATGTTAGCCTGATCGCTGCCGCTTGCCATTGTAGCGGCCGTTGTGGTGCGGAGCATCTGGTTTGCCTTCTTATCTGTTTCTGCCAGCTGCTTTAATTCCTCCCAGTTTGCCTCAGGATCCTGATAAAGCTCACCTAAATGTCCCGGGGTAAACGGTGCCAGTGCTTTCATCTCTGCGATCACCGGAGCGGTAAGCTTTGCCTCCATACGATTATTTTCCAGCTGCCATACTGCATTTCCAAGCTTTCCGAGAGCTGTATGTACCGGCGGGAAGGAGGAATGACCGCCTTCATCCTCTACACTAAATTCATAATCTGCATATCCCTTTTCACAGGTGACGATGGTTGCTACGAGCTTTCCGTCCATTTCAGAGATTCCGCCGCACTCATCGATCACCATACCAAACTGGATTCCACGCTTTAAAAGCTCATCGTGAACAATCTGGCAGGCAGCGCCCGGGCCGCCCATGATTTCTTCATTGTATCCGAATGCAAGATAAATATCGTAATCCGGAACAAATCCATCTGCGATGAGCATTTCCAGTGCATCCAGATAAGCCTGCATATTGCACTTGGAATCTGTGCATCCACGTCCCCACATAATATTGTCCTCATCTACATGAGCAGAAAACGGCGGATATTTCCACATGGAATGATCTCCCTCCGGAACCACATCCTGATGAGCAGTCATAAGGAGAGGAAGATTTCCGGATTTTCCTGTTCCCTTCCACGTATAGAGAAGGGCACACTTTCCGATGATCTCTTTTTTAAGAGTCTTGTGAACAAGAGGATATGCCTCCTCGAGATAAGCATGAAGCTTAAGGAAATCATCGACTCTCGTTTTTTCCGGATCTGCACTGGAAACTGTTGGGATCTGAACCATTCCCTGCAGATGTCTGACAAAAAGCTCCTTATCGTAATTCATGTTTTTATACCTGATCCAATTCTTTTATTCTAAATCGGATCTTTCCTTTCTCCCGAAGGTCATCGGGTTTTTTTAATGATTCTGAAAGTCTATTGTCACGTCTCCGTTTTCATCATACCTTACCGCGTCCTTATCAAGGATCAGCTTATTCGCTGTTTCAAGGAACTCCGGTATAGACGTATAGGCCGGTTTATAATTTTCAATGATCTCTTTTGCGGCTATCGCATTGTTTCCAAGCAGTGCATCCGCTAAAAACAGCTGTGCCTTTGCAGAATTGACACACAGACGATTTGGATCCGTCACCTTATAATCAATGCCATGAACGACTCCTGAAGCTCCGCTCGCATTAAACTGAACTCCCGGCATAATCTGTGTTACATCACCGAAATCGGTAGTTCCTGTCTGCCATTCGTCATAGTCAAAGCTTACATGTTCTTCTCCGACCAGCTCACAGCAGCATTTCTCTGCCAGCTTCATCAGCGTCGGATCGTGGAATGCGGGGGAATGACCCGGTCTGTCGGAAATCTCGACACCGGCTCCCATTGCCAAAGCACCTCCTGCCATAGCACGATTGATCTTTTTATTTTCAAAGGCAATAGCGGCCAGAGTCTTTGCCCGCACATGGCTCTCCACTACCAGCTCATCCGGGATGATATTCACCGCACTGTTTACGCCCATAACCACGGGATGGAAGCGCACCATATCCTTTTCCCGGAAGGTTTCCCGCAGATCATTGGCAGCCTGCATTCCGAGCATTGCTGCATATTCCGCGTTGATCCCAAGATGGGGAGAGCCGCCTGCATGGGCCGATTTTCCCTTAAATCTCAGTGTTTTCATTATGCAGCCATTGTTTCCGGACGAACAGGAGAAGTCGATCGGGGAATCCGGCGTCGTGCTGCTGCCATGGACCATAAATGCAATATCCACGTCATCAAAAAATCCCCGGTTCATCAGCTCGATCTTTCCGGCAAAAAAGGTGATAGTGCCTTCTTTACGCAGCTTTTCTCTGAAGCCAAGCTGGATCATCTCCTCTGCCGGTACCGCCATTAATCTGATTTTTCCGCAGAGTCCGTCCAGAGCGCCGGGCTGCTTTAACGCAGCAGCGATCCCCAAAAGAGCCGCTGCCTGAGCATGATGTCCGCAGCAGTGTGTCATTCCATTTACTGACTCCGGATGATTTGCAATATCGAGTGCATCAAGCTCGCCCATGATCACCAGTGTTGGGCCCGGCTTTCCTGTATCCACATCGGTATAAAAGCCCGGTATGTTCCCGGCCTGTGTCAACGTATAACCGAGGGCCTCAAACTTATCGGTCAGATATCCGTTCGCCTGCCATTCCGTAAAACCTGTTTGCGGATGAGCCCAAAGCCAGCGTTCTGCCTCCAAGATCATTGGCTTCACCTGATCCACATTTTTCACGATCATCTGCTGTCTGTCCGTCATAATATGTTCCTCCATGAAGTTTTCAGAGTTTTCTTTTAATAATATACCACATTTTCTCAATTCTGGACAGTAGTAAGCTGCAATAATTTGTAACTATTCAGTACCTTCATAGTTACAAGCAAAAATCCATTCCAAATCGGCTGCGCCGATGGGATTTTTGCCTTCCGGTTTATAAAACAAATATTTTGTTGCTTACATTGCGAATATTCGTAAGATTGATTTCTCCGGCCTGATTGACAATTTTTTCCAAAAGTGCTATTCTAAAGTATGTTCAAATCCGTTTGCATGGGCTCGTGGCTCAGTTGGGAGAGCGTTCGGTTCGCATCCGAAAGGTCGAGGGTTCAAGTCCCTTCGGGTCCAGTCACTTCCACCCGTAAAACGGGCGGCTGACAACAAAAAGGCTGAATATCAAGCACCGTGAAAGTGCGAGATATTCAGCCTCTTTTGTTGTCCGGGGATTGCAAAGGGGCTTGCCCCTTGGCACACAACTTTGCTTGCAAAGCGTAGTGTGTTATACCTGCCGGCTATACGATACAACATGAGTACCAAATCCGAAGGCTCTGGGTTCTTATACCACTAACCACGAGAGAGCCACTATACGCTTCTTGCTCCAAAAAATATGTGATTTCATAAAATCCGACTTAGACCCTATCCGTATCCGCCATTGCTTTTCTTTTTCGGTCAGGCGGTGCTATGGACTGCGGTTTGTATTTAATCTACATATTTTATCTCTACGTTCCGGTAACTACCACTGCTCATACGTGTAATTTCATGATCGATTGTCTTTTTCTATCCTTCTCTGTTTCTTCATAGGTAGTCACCTCCGCCTTTATCATACAGCTATACCAGTCAGTTCTTCAAGTTTGTGATCGGTACCACGAATCATCTCCATCAGACAATACAATGTCCCCGCATCAAAAAATCGAATTTCCTGTGCGATAAACTCCGCTCGTTTTGCTGAAATTTTCCCATTACTTCTTCAAAATGTTTTCCTTTGTGAATTACTGCGATCAAATCTTTTCCTCCATAAATTCCGTATCTTTAACTTCTGCACAAATTGTATCGAAGTGATTTTCATTTTTTAGTTTTCGGTACTTTGAACTTTGTGCCAACTTGTCACGAAAATGTATCTGACCGCTGGCATTTTATTGCTTGTGGGTGAATTGACTGCAAAACTTCCCGACGATTTGCCGGGAAGTTTATGACCACACATCACAAAATAATCAAGAGGAACTTGCCTTGCATTTTTGTTTTCCGTTTATGTGAAATGAAACTTCTGTGCAAATTGCTCAGAGGTTGTTAAGTAAAAGCATTCAGAATGAATGCGCAGCTGATATCGCAGATACCGTTCAAAGGGGATTGGGGATGCTGCCCCAACAAGCAATTTGCGAAGATTGACCCAGTAGGGAAATCGAGAAAATGAGTAAATCTGTACTGGTTTATACTGCTTGCCAATTTGTGAACGGACATGATATGGGGCAGAATTATTCCCGACTTGGGAATAATTTCGCTGTGCCACTTATGACCAATTCAAGGACAAGTTAAAGTTTCCCGTATCATTTTACAGGAAATTTTCTGGTCAACTTCTGGACAAGTTGCCAGAAGTTATGTCTCAACTTCGCCGCATGTTGCGGCAAAGTGACTCCTCAAAATACACTTCTGCCGATAATTTGCCTTATGAGAAAGTTGGTAAAAACGAGCCGGTGTGCATTGCAGACGAGGTGCCGTTTGATATTCCTAA
>CAKRPJ010000019.1:0-48345 GCA_934376955.1 uncultured Lachnospiraceae bacterium
TTTGGCACAAACTTTTTGGCACAAAAAAGAGCTGCTGCTCCATAAATGATTACTCATCTATTTTGCAACAGCCCCTTGTTTTAGTTTTGTTATTATTTTGCCGGCTGCTTATTTTTCTGACTCTTAATTTTGGTCAAGCGGATATTCGCAATCCGCTTCGGTTAAATGCCATGTTCTACCATCTGTCATTGTGGTATAAATGTCTGGGGATTCCGTCTACCATGATCGGAGGCACATCCCCTTGTATCAATGGCCTGACATAATTCAGGAATTCCTCCGTTACATAATCACCGTTCTCACTGATCCATTCTCTTGGAACGACCTTCTCGACATTTGATACCTTATGGACATTTCTCAGGCTTGTCGTACACTGATACGGATCATCGGATAATCTCTCTAAGATCACCATCTCTCCCGTATCCCCTTCATCTGCTGCCTTCACCGCCGCACCGCCGACCTGATATGCCTCGATAATGTCGATTCTGGAGACAAGATGGGAAGCCGCTCTCTGAAGTGTGGAAAGTTCGATTCCTCTTGACTTACAGCCGATCTCATTCGCGATCCGGCATGCCAGATAATTTGCTGTTCCGCTTAATTGTTTATGTCCGAAGGCATCTACAAAATCCACACCGTCTGTCAGCTCGCATACATAACGTCCGTCTTCAAGGCGGATCCCCTCAGAGACCGCAACAACGACTGACTGCTTCTTCTGGAGCAGAGATTTTACCTTATCTACAAATTTTTCCACGTCGAAGGGAAGCTCCGGAAGATAAATCAGATCCGGGCCTTCACAATCTTCTCCCTTTGAAAGTGCCGTTGCACCTGTCAGCCATCCGGCATTTCGTCCCATGACCTCGATCACTGTAACAAGCCCTTTTCTGTATTCGAGCGCATTGCTGTCACGTATGATCTCCTTTGTGGATGTACCAATATACTTTGCCGCACTTCCATAGCCCGGTGTATGATCGGTAAGAGCAAGATCATTATCGATGGTTTTCGGAACACCGATAAATTTTGTGGAATGTCCCTTTACGATCGCATAATCGGAAAGCTTTTTAATCGTATCCATAGAGTCATTTCCGCCGATATAGATAAAGCTTTCGATCTCCAGCTTTTCAAGGATTCCAAAAATTTTTTCAAATATTTCCGGATTTTCATGGATCTCCGGAAGCTTATAACGGCAGGAGCCAAGGTAAGCCGCCGGTGTTCTCTTTAACAGCTCCTCATCCAGCTCATTACGGATATGATCGGAAAGATCGATATATTTCTCCTCCATAAGCCCTTGGATACCATGAAGCATTCCATATACCTTTTTCGCTCCTCGGTCTATTGCCGTTCTGTAAACTCCGGCAAGACTGGAATTGATTGCAGCTGTCGGTCCGCCCGATTGTCCAACGATCACGTTTCCCTTCATAGTGAATCCCCCTGATGTATTATTATACGCGTTCCTCATCTCTGAACCATTTGTCTATGCGGGACAAAGCCTGAACCAGAATCTTCATCTCGTCTTCGCTCAGGTCCTGTGTTATCGCCTCGACCATACGGCGGTGGAACGCGGCATGATGCTCGTAAGCCTCCAGTCCTCGTTTTGAAAGAGATATATACACAACACGCCTGTCCTCAAGACCTCTTTCCCGGATCACATAGCCCTTTTTTACCAGACTGTTCATTGCAATTGTCAATGTACCTACCGTAACCGACAATTCTCTGGCAATCGTGGACATGTTTTTGGGCGTGCCTACTCCGATCGCTTCAATTACATGCATGTCATTGCTTGTGATATCCTTAAATTCCGGTGTCACAAGAGACCGCTCCTCAATATTCATAATATCCCGAAACAAGCGCACCAGCACTTCATTAAAGATCTTATAGTTATCCACTGATAACAAGCCCTCTCTCATTTTATCTATCTGTATTATCTCTGTCAAAATGATGATACCACATTAAAGCACCGTAACGCAAGAACAGCCTTTACTATTTCTGCCAGTTTTCAGGTCATGGCTCCTGCCAGCACAATGCTGGCCCCGATCCCGGCAGCCGTAGCTAACAAAGCCCCCGGCAGAGTCCATCTTGTTTTTCGGATCCCTGCAGTCATAAAATACACGCTCATCGTATAAAATACGGTTTCCGTACATCCCATCATGATCGAAACCATATTCCCCACGATCGAATCCGGCCCATAATTTTTAAAGATATCCACGATCAGTCCGGTAGCTGCCGATCCGGACACGATCCGGACAAGTATGACAGGAAGTACCGCGGCCGGAATCTTAAGATACCCGGCCGGAACCTCCATCCATCCGGCAACTGCCTCTAAAAATCCGGATGCCTTTAATATCCCCACCGCAGTCATCAATCCGATCAGGGTCGGCATGATTTCCGAAACGATCTTCATTCCCTCTGCTGCACCCTTTAAAAAGTCATCAAACACCGGCCGTTTGGAAAGGAATCCGAATCCTACAATATAAAAGATGGTCAAAGGAACCATAAACTCAGATAAAAAGATCAAAATTTTCATATTTTTAATTTTTCCTTTTTTGAGATAATGTATTCCCCGGAGAAATCATTTATACTTACCTTTTTTTCCGGTGCGAAAAAAGAGAAGCAGTGCCGAAAGAAGAAACAGAAGAAAGAAAATGCTGACCGCTATTACCGTCCGGTATTCCCGGATCCATGATAAAACTCTTTCTGTAAAAGAATTTTTCTGTAAAGCTTCGGCATCGATCGGCGATCCTGCTGATGCCTCTGTTTCTTCCGAAACTATTGTTTCTGTTTCCTCTGTATCCATATCTGCCCCCGAGATCTCCTCATAAAGTGCCACATACTGTTTGCCTTCAAGCTTTGGAGCTTCTACCTGACCTCCGTATTTTACAGACACGCTTCTGACGAGCTTTTTTCCCTTTGCCTCTCCATCTCGGCATTTTTCTCCATCCTTTTCATAGCTCTCCCCACTCCATTCGATCTTGTTGATCTGATAACAGTCGGCCGAAAGCCCCAGATATTCTAAAAAGGCATCCTCGTACCGTATCATATCTGCCTCGGCCGGTATCTCCGTTTCTCCAATCCGAAAGGAATCGGCATCATAGCCGGTTACCGTTAGCGGAAAATGAAAGTCATCCGACCAGAAAACATCTTTTTCTGTGACCTTAAGCAAGGGAACCTCCCGCTCATATTCACTTTGGGCATACTCATCCTTTAGTGTGATCAAAGCAGTATCCGGCGGCTTCTGGCTGCCTTCCAATAAGTATGGGATGTCGGCTGACGCATACGTGATTTCTTTTTCTCTGACGGCGTCCTTTTCCTCCATAGACACCAGCCGGTATTGTTTTCCATCCTCCTCTATAATATCTGCGGGGATCAGATCCTTCCTTTCCCCAACAAATACAGGACTTTCATAGATCTTTATACTTTGTCCGGTTTTCCTTGGATCGGACATTTCCTCAGCATACGAATTTATGTTCAGGAATCCTGCCATCACCAAAAAGGCTGTGAAAAGGAAGATATAAAACCTGCGCTTCGTTTTATCCCTTGTTTTACTTGTTATTTTATCTGTTGTTCTATCTATTGTTCTATCTGGCGTTCTATCTGGCGTTTCACCTATCCTTTTGCCTTTTTGATCTGCGGTCTTCTTCCTCGAAGATGTGAGGATCACTGCGGCTGCCAGCATAAAAGCCACCATTCCGCCGACATACAAAAGCGGATTTTGGCTGTCCCCGGTTTTAGGCACATAAATACCCGTTTTGCCTCTTATTTTGCCCGGATTTCTCAGGTCTGCATATCCCGCACCTCCTGTGGATGGAGCATATTTTGCAGTAATAACTCCCGGATGCTTTTCCGGCTTCATTGGCTCTGTAGGAAGCTCCGGCTGGTTTCCCGGACCCGGGCCATCCGGCGTTTCCACCGGGGGATGAGGATTCTTAGAATCTCCGGGGCATTCCGGTTTTTCCGGCTCTTTTGGCGGCTTTGGTCTGTCCGGTACATCCGGCTTTGTTGGCGGTTCCGGTTCCTTCGGAGGCTCTGTTTCCTTTTTTCTGTCCTCCATCTGGATCAGATCTATCCTGCCATCCTCTGAAACCGTGAATAGAATATCTTCCTCTTTCCAATATCCCTCCGGGGCCTGATCCTCCACAAGTCGATATTCTTCTCCCGGCTTTAAGATGCCGGAAAGAAGATACTCATCTTCACCGGAATTCCATGATGCAATTGTCTTTCCATTCCTGTCTTTAATCGAAAGCTTTGCACCCGGAACCCATTTTCCGCTCTCCCGGTCTGTTTTTCTGATCCTCACCTCTGTCTTGCGATCCTTCATATCCAGATGATCGACAGCTTTTCTGTTTCCGATTCCAAAGTCTGTTCTTTCCACCGGGATCCTGCTCCCATCATCAAACACGAGCCGCTCCTCCAGTCTGTAGGTTCCCTCCGTCCAAAGGGAACCTTCTATCCGCTTTCTTTCATTCTCCTGTCCGTCCCATAATGCGATGCTTCTTCCGTTTTTATCCGAAAGAAGATACTCTGTTTTCACAGGAGTTTTTACATTTATCCGACAGTCTCCGGCTTTTCTGTATACACGAAAGCTTTCATTTTTTATTGCCTTCTCCGATCCGTCTGAAAAAGTAACCCACTGGCTGACCGTCAGGCTCTCACCCTCCGGGATCTGATCCGGAATCTCGATCACACCATGCATCTCCCCGGCAGAAATGACCTGTCCCCTGTTTTTAAGAACAAACCGTCCGCCTGTGACGGAGCGACATAAAACAGACAACGTTTTCAACCTTTCGGTGCTTTCCTCCGTATCCATAATGATCTTTCCTGATCCTTTGGCGATCTCTATAACGTGGCTCCCGTCCTTCGATATCGTAAACAACACGGCCGGAGATACCAGATAACCCTCCGGGGCTTCTTCCTCTATAAGAAAATAAGTTTCTCCGGCGGATAGCTTTCCGATGCACGGATGAGGCTCTTTTTTGCTGCTCCAACTCTCAAGGGCGATCCCATTCGGAATGTATGCTCCATCTTTATATATTGCTTTATAAATAGCCAGCTTTGCCCCCGGAACAAAATCTCCTGTTTCAAAATCACTTTTTGAAATATACAGTCTTGTCCGGTCATTTTCGGCTGCTATCCTGTATACAAGCACATCGTTTTCCTTTGGGGTAAACACAACTCTCCATATTTTGTCTGACTGCTGATAGCCTTCCGGCGATCTCACCTCCCTGACCTCATACTCATACGGAACCGGATTATATGTATGATCTACATATGTTGTCGGAAGCATGGGAGAGCTTGCAGCTCCCGTTTCATCTGTCCGTATCAGAAACGTATCCTCTGTCCTCTTGTTTCTGATCTCAAACCATGCGCCGGGAACAGGCTTTTCATACCACTCCGAATCCGTCTTTCTGATCTCTATTTTTCCTTCCGTCATTTGATTGACGGCAGTGATAACATCCGCGGTCTCCTCGTTCAGTATGATCTTTAATGGCTGCATCGTTATAAAATATTCCGGTGCTCTCGTTTCCACGAGATAATAGCTCCCGTACTTTAACGGTGGGATTTTATGAAGACGCATATCTCCGATCCCGTATCCCTGCGGTATTTTTCCGTCTGCCAGGTCATCTGCATCATAACGGCCTTCTTTTCCCGATATCCAGCGATCTTCCAGAAGCTCCTCTTTAAGATCCAGCTCTCCGTCTTCTCCGGCCCGATATAAAGACAGCTCCGCTCCTGCGAGCTGATTTCCGGCCTTATCCCTTTTATCGATATATCTTTGCTTTTTTATATTTTCCATGGAATACCTCTGAAGCTCATGGATCGGAAGCACATTTATGATCTGCGGTGCAGCCGCTTTATATCCATCCGGAGTTTTTGTTTCTACAAGAACGTATTTACCGGCCGGTATCTTATCAATTCTGTGGATCCCGTCTGCCGTATCATAGCTTTCTGCTGTCCCGCTGCCAAGAGCAGGCCGGTTTTTATGTATCTGATATTTAAATACGTATCTGTCCTTCACCGACTCCTTCAAGGTGGCCCGGTTTTTCAATGACGATCCCTTTTTCTCCGATACCGTAACAGAAAATTCACGACCATCCTCCATCTCCCATACCTGATATACGATCTCCCCGTTTCCGTAAGAAAACATTTCTACCCGCTTTGCGCTGCCGCCTCCATACGGGTCTTTCCATGAAAAGTGCAGAAATTGATCCCTGTATTCCGTGAACATTTCCTCATACGCCCGGGTCATATCCGTCCCATGATTTCCAAGCCTTCCTGCTATCCAGCTATCTACCGGATGTTCCGCTTCATACAAGGGTCTTCCATCCTGTATCTTTACTTCTCCGTTCGGATCCAGTACCGCCGGATATAATGTCAATTCTGCATTAAAGTTCCATGGCAGCGCTGTTTTTATCCCATTCTTATCTGCTTCGTATTTGAATATTTCTAATTTTATATGATCGTCCTTAAGTACAAAGCTCTGAAGCTCCTCTGTTTCCTTCACGACGATCTCCATGGAGGACGGCAGATAGCCCGCCGGAGTGTCCAGCTCCTCTAAAATATAATCTCCCGCAGGAATCCCTTCTAAATACTTAGGAGTCTTTCCTGTTATCCACACGGCTCGGACATCTTTCGGATGGTTATCCACAGGATCCTCTATTTGCCAACATGCCGGCTCCTGACTGCTTTTTACAAAATAATATCCTTTTGGATATTGATTAAAGTCTGACGTGTATACACGATGCGCTTTAAAAAGTGCCAGCTTAGCCCCCGTAAGGATCTGATCCTCCGGATCTGTTTTATGGATCTCGACTTTAATACGCTCATCTGACAATGAAACTCTTTGAACCTTAGCATTTTCTTCTACGCAAACTGCCATAGGGAAAGCTCTGACGTATCCCTTCGGGGCTTCCATCTCCTCCAATATATATTTTCCGGGTGTCACCCGGCGCAAAAGATCCGGTTTTCCCCATGTTTTTTCTGTCTCTGTAGGATCCTGCGGACTCTTTATCCCGCTTATCCATGTATTCGGGATGATCCATGCCTCGCCTTTTCGATGTTGTAATTTTACCGCTGCCTGCCCGTTTCCGGTTCCCCGATACAGACGGTTTTTGTCATATTGATAATAAGCCGCTCTGTTAAATTTCTCCAGAAGCTCCTCATACCGATATGTCAGATACTCTCCGTCTCTGTCGTAAACGGCCTCTCCTGTTTTATAAAGCTCCCGGCCGACCGGATAATAACGTACAAGGCCATTTTCATCTAAAACAGGGCTCATTCTTTTTTCCAGACTTCCTGTTTCGGATTCCCATGTTCCGGTAATATATGCCTCTGAAGAACCGGCATTTCTTTCCCCCGGCCGACCTGTCAGGATCTTATCTCTCCGTATGACGGCTCCGTTTGTATCTCTTAAAACGGTAACCGGCCATACCGATATCCTCCTTTCTTCACGCCCGCGTATTCCGGGTACGAACCGCTCTACGTATGCGAGGCCTGTATATCCATCCACCAGTGCATCCCGCACCCCTTCGGAATCCAGATGATAGATCACGGTTTCTTCATCCATTTTTGTAAATGCTCTTGTCCTCTCATCATAAACAAGCTCGGAAAAATCTCCCCCACAGATCTCAAAAACGGGGATCCCTCCTTTTAAAGCATATATGGATTCTGTATTTGATGTGATCCGTATCCTGCCACCATCCTTTCCGAACCCGTACAGATGCCCATCTGCATTTTTCTCCAACACCTTAAGACCGCCCATATCATAAAACAGCACCGGAACATCTCCGTCCGACAGCTCTCTAAGATCCCACACACCGTCTTTTTCTGAAAATACCGACGGTTTTCCGGCATAATCTTCCTCCACCAGTATATCTACAACATTTCCGTTTCTGTCTCTTATGACCTTCAGTCCCTCAACGGCAAGATCCTGTTTATCACCAGAGGGACAAAGCTCGATCGCCTGATAAAGGATCATCTTAGCGCCGGAAACATACCTGTTTTTATCCTCTGCCGAATCCAGCTTGCGGATAAGATATCCATATCCCTGATAGATCCCATTTTCATATACCAGCTCGATGTGCTCTCCCGCCTGCCTTCGGTTTTCCAGATAACGAAGCGATCCCTCAAGCTTCATTCCCCGGATCGTATCTTCCGTTTTCTTCTTTGAGATCTCCAGACTGACCGCATCATCATTGACAAAGATCCTCGCGGTTTCTTCCCCCGCATATTTGTGCAAAACAGAAGCCTTTTTCTCTGTTTCTCCATCTGTATAATAGGTAACCTGATCGCTGTATACTTCGATGGGGATCGGTTTACTCCTCACATATCCGTCCGGCGCCTTTAATTCTGCCAAAACATATACACCGGCACTGACAGGCTCCGGTGTCTCTAAATATCCCGCCACCTCCAGTACATCTTTATCGGCTCCGTCAAAAACAGTTGACTGGGCAGAAAATTCACCGGTCTGACTTCCGCTTTCATCATGAAATATTACTTTGTCACTCTCTTTACAGACAGGTGTTCCGGCCGGAACCGTTCCGTAATAAGAATCTCCGGCACCAAGCCCATTTTTACGGGCAAAGGGAGTAATATGATAAGCCCCCATCGCCTCCAGAAACTTCCGGCTTCCTTCTATGATCTGATCTGTCTTATACCGCACCACGTCTCCGCTTCCGCCTTTATTTTCCTCTCTTTCGGCCCTATAGAGTGCAAATACACCGCTGTCATGAAGGATCGACTCTCCGGTTTCCCGATCCAGCTTTTCGATCCGGAGCCTGACCCGGTATTTTCTGTTTGTAAATACCGGATAGGCAAAGCCGTTTAATATACTGTCCTCCTCCTTTTCCGTCACACTCCAGGGAACCTTTATCGCAGGAAGCTTTTCTGATATCTTTTCCGGGATCTCCTTCCCGCTTTCTTCATACACTGCCGGCAGGGAAATTTCTCTTGGCTTATCGCATCTGTAGTGTCTGTTTTCAAGATCCATCCATTCTGCCCGCCACGGCTGCTGCTCAACGATCACATATTGTCCATAGGGTAAATAAGATGAAATTCCGAATGCGTACTCCGCCTTTCCGCCTTTTTTATTTAGCTGACACGCAGAAAGCGTGGCCTTGTCCCTGTCGATCCCGCCGGATAGTTCATCATCCCATTCAATTTCATATATGGATCCGATATCATACTGAAAAAACGGAAGCAGGTATTCCTCTGCCTTTAAAATTGCCTGATATAACGCCTTATCATACGTTTCATCAGAATACCGTATATTTTCCTTATTCTCCGCCTTAACCTGATCCTTCAGATACCAATTTACTGCAAATTGACGCACCGCATCTGATCTAAGTGCGTTTTGTCTGGCTGCCTCCGAACTGTTTATCTGATTTTCTGTTCCCGTATACCGGGCAAAAGCAAACGGTTTGAAAGAGGTATTCAAAACAACACCTTTATTTTTCCATTTATCTGTATCGGCTGTCTGTATCGCATCAAAAAATTTTTCATAGTTATACGTTTCACCAGCTCCCGGCTCTTTCGTTTCTTCTGTCTTTTCTAAGAGCATGCGGTCTGTCTTCCGGGTATAGATTTTCTGCACTAATTCCGGATACTGTTCTCGATATTCCCGAATATTGATCTCATTTCCTTTTTTATCCGTCCATCTGATCTCGCCATTTTTGCTGCAAAACAGGCGTTCCAAATTCGATTTCAGATATATCTTGAACCGAAAGTTTCCGATTGCTTCTTCCTCTTTTATATATTTTACTACCTTAACCTTCTGCTTGATGGGACGTTCCAGCACCTGCACGCGAACCTTACCGGTATCAGCATCCTCCTTGACCCGGTTTTGTCTGCGATAGACCAGCTCCTTTACTGCAATATAGCTGTCCGTTTTTTCCTTATCCGGTTTTAAAGACACGCTCATCGATACTCCCCGGATATGGGTAAGATATTCCCCATAACCGATCCTGTCTCCCGCAGAATATCCGTATACGTTTCCCTTTTCCAGAGCTTCCACGTCTTTATCGGTAAGAAGCTTCTCTTTTTGGGGAAGCTTTGCCATAAAAGAAAGCATCAGTCTGTTGTCCCGATCGGAAAAATGAGCTCCGTTGCTGTCGGTTCCTTCTGTTTCTACGCGTAACCGATATACCCCACTTTTTTTATCATAAGAAACTGCTTCCAGCTTTACATCTGTTTCCACCAGCTCCGTTTCCGTAGTGACCTCCAGCTTGTCCGAGGTCTTCCTAAGAGGAACCTTATACCCATTATCCGGATCTCCGTCCAGATAATCACGCACTACCTCTCCTTTACGATGATATACCATCACTGAATGTAAAATGTCCTGAAGCTTTCCCGCCTTATCGATCAATACTGCCGGCGTTAAAACAGCATCTATATAATACCGTTTTTCTTTTCCGCTGCCGAAGCAATACTGTCTTTCGATCTGATACCGATGTGTACCATCAGCTCCATATTCCCGGTAGACCCGGCGAAGTGCTGTCGGATCTTCAAGAACTCCGTATATCTTATCGACCTCTGCTTTTCCGTCCTCCTCTTTTAATGTAAAAAACCATTTACTGTTTCCGGCGGATATGCCTGAATATACGACGAATCGATATCCATCCTGCTCTTTTTTAACAGAATCCAGTCCGCCAAAGCTCCATTGCGGATTTTTGCCGTACCATCCGATCAGCTCTGCCAGTATATCCTCTGTTGTGATCCCTTCTTTTGTCTCCCGGATGTGGATCTCCTGAACAGCAGCTCCGTAATATGTTTTTACTGCCGATTCCCCTGCTTTTGTCGTCATCCCATATCGGTCAGGCTGACCTTTCTTTACTCCTCTGCTGTATACCGGTTCTTTCTCCGTGGAAAAGCAGCCATCAGCCGTAACGGGGGTTCCGTACCCATTTTCTCTCAGTATCCTTTCTGTTTCCGCCTTCAGGTAGAAGAAGATCCTGTCCTCCTTATCTTTAATATCATGTTCGCTCATTTTCTCATGCAGGATCGGATCGTCTTCATCAATATTAATATCCGTCAGCTTCATAACTGCCTGCTGCGGGATCTGGTACGCCTTTACCATCTGCGGCTCCAACCGTGTTTGAGGTGTCTGACCGGAAACAGAGCCGTCAGCAGCATATTCCGGCTTGTATTTTATATAATCGGTATCTGTTTCGGCAGTGACCCATACCTGCCTTCCCTCCGCATCCTTTACCGGTGTTTCGATAGTTCCTGTCACCCGAAGGGCTGTTACCTCCTTTTCTCCCGAATCTACGCGATAAAATTCCGTGTTTTCCGGAAATCCGGAAAGAACAAGCGTGTAGCCTCCGGTTCCGTTTGAGGATACAGTAAACGGTATCTGGTCATATCCGGTTCCGCCACCGTCCTCTCCCTCCATGGAGGCCGCCATCTCCTTTAGTGATACGATCGCAGTCCCGGATCCTGCCGAAAAAATATCCGGAAGCTCTGTTCCTGCCCTGCTGTTACTTAAGCGGGCGGATAGACCATTTACAGATAACTCATATCCTTCACTCCTTGACAGCTCTTTTACATAATATTTTCCAAGGAGCAGTGGTCTGCTGATCCAATAATTTCCATATTTCAGATCATTTTCCGAATAACAGTTTTTCGGCCCTTTCCAGCTTATGTCTTTTCTTTTCATTATTTTTCCTGTTTCCATATCAAAGGTCATTCCCGGCATTTCCGTATAGCTTAGAAACGCTGCATTTCCATCCTCATCCGTTACTGCCACCGATGTCAGATCATGCTTTCGATAAACGATCCCAGTGTTTGTCATTGTCCCGTTACTGCGGATATCCGTGTCAGGATGGATGATATCTTCCGCAGCAAACAGTCCGTATACCGCCCCCTTTAAAGTTCCGTCTCCTTCCGTATCTCCGGCAGAGGAATACTGATCGGATTCCTTTCGGTACAGATCCAGATCCCGTTTATTAATATAAAGCTCTCCCTCTGTCCTGTGATCCCGTATCTCCCAGAAATCCTTTCCTCCGTCTGCCGCATCATAATGCGAATAAAGCTCCCGGTTTCCGGATGGAAGATGACGGATCCCATCCTCTGCGGCAGATCCCAGATAAGTCTCAAAGTCGGCCCCGGTATCAGAATCCCACTCCGTATCAGAATCCCACTCTCCATCAGCTTCTTCGTTCAAAAGCCTGCTTTCAGCCACATCCATGGCTTCTTCCCCGCTCTCCGGCCTCCAAATGCCTCCTTTTGTCAAAGCGCCCTTTAATATCCGCCATATTTTAGACAAAAACGTGGAGCCTTCTGCCGAGGATGACGATTCCGGCTTTTTCGCATTTGACCGGGTCACAGAAAGCATCGGCCTCCTCGTCTCCAAGGACGCAGCAGCAGCCTCCGGCTTTTTCGCGTTCGACCGGGTCGCGGAGAGCAATGGCTTTCTCATCTCCAAGGACGCAGCAGCAGCCTCCGGCTTTTTCGCATTCGACCGGGTCGCAGAAAGCAATGGTTTTCTCGTATCTAAGGACGCAGCAGCAGCCTCCGGCTTTTTCGTACTCGAGTAAGCTTTATTGACATCCCGGACAGAGCCCTCCGCCAAAACCGCGTCTGCTCCGGCTTCGGAGGATGTCGTCGTTACCAGCTCGATCGGAACATCCTCAGGATGGATATCGTGGAGAATATATCCTGTCCGCGCTTTGATCTCTTTCCATGTGTAAGTAAATTTTAAATGAATAAACGCATCCCGGGTCGCTTCACAGTCTGCACGGCAGCCGGACGCCACAAAAGCAGCAGCAGGATCTGTATTTCCTCCGCCGGTCGTCTCCGGTTTTCCTGTTTCCAGTACCTGACAGACCTCCTCATACGCATTTTCATCTGCCAGCCAGTGAAAATGTGCTTTCGTATCCGCACAGTCTGCACACGCATCCACCAGCTCCAGCCATTTCTTTGCCGCCGCCCGGTTTTTATCCTCGATCTGCTCATCTGCCTCCGGATCCGGATCAGAGGTGTCGGAAGACTCTGCCCATTTTGGCATCCCATGACCATCACAATATGTTTTGTCGTAGGTGTATTTTCTTTCATCCCTATGGCTGAGTTCTCCCCGCTCATCGGTTGTCCCCTCGGCAAATATCTGAAAGCCCTCCCATGGGACAAAGCTCAGATTTTCCTCCAGCAGCCTGCCTTCCGTTTCCTTTTTTACAAGGCTGTCCGCATCTTCAAACCGCTCATACAGATAAAACTGGCTTCCGCGCAAAGGCATTCCGGTCTCATCATCCAGCTTCTTGAGCTTTACATTATAAGTAGCTGAAAAGGTTTCTTTATGGCGAAATATCCGAAAATCCATTTCCGGATCTTCTGTTCCATATCCCGGAATATCCGGAATTTCCCCTTCTCCCTGACTGATCACAAGATAGAACACCATATCTGACGGTACAATGCGGATATCCGCCTGATAAAGCCTCTGGTGCTCCGGGGCATTAACACAGGCCTTAAAGTCCATCCACTGATGCAGATAATCCTCATTCCAGCTTCCCTCCGTGTACCACCCGGAATTTTTTTTCATGGTTATCTTATAGCGCACCATTGTTTTATTATATCGCTCTTCCTCCGACAAATTGCTCCCGACAGCACTGTCGTTTGCCGCGGCAGAACCATTGTTATGGATCCGGATCGAGTCGTTGCTCCATGTCAGCTCATACAGGCTCTCTCCCATTACAGATTTTGCGATATTCTTATCCTGAGAGGCATCCAGCCATCCTTCTTTTCCTCCTCCGGATCCATTATCCCAAACGCTTTGCGGTTCGATCCCGGCAATATCGCGGATAAACCTGCTTCCGAGTACAAGTTCCGTATCGAGCGCACCCGGGCCGTCCGAGAAGGGCGCAATAACAATAGAAACTGCCCTCTCCTCGGAGGTCGCTTCCCGTATCGCTTCCGGAGCTTCGTTTCCCTGACTTTCTCCGGAAGCTGCCTCCTTCTCCAACGCCCTGATTGCTCTGGACTCCCGGTCAGGATCATCTGCGATCCATGCAAATTTAGTCTTTGCATTATCCTTGATCTTTTTTACTTCATTTGGCCCTGATGCCTGCGACGCGATCCCGGCATACAATTCCGGATCATACTTTGAAGCCGCCCGCTTTAAAGCATTCCAATTGGTGGGGTACGCCCAGAAAAGACGCTTTGCCTGCTCCTCAGTCAAAGGGGACGGAAGCGTATCATATTTATAAATATCGTATCGATCAGACTGTCTCCAGCTCTTGCCTCCATCCAGACAGTAAAACGGAGCAGTTGCCTTCTGCGGCCAGATCTCTGATGCCTCCGCCGGGATCGGCATACCTAATGCGGAAAGAAATATAACTAAAGCTAAAAATCCCGCGATTTTTCTTCTTTCTCTCATTAAAAGCGCCTTTATTTTTTCCATTTGTCATGCCTCCCTGCTATTATTCCTGCCTATACCTCAGGCTCTGCCTTTTTGTTTTCGATCCATGCACCGGAAGCATCCACATAGAAGCCGTCCGGAGTTGTTGTCCCGGCAAGCATTCTTCCGTTTTTCTCAAAATAATACCAGCTTCCGTTGATCTGATGCCATCCCGTATACATATATCCACGACTTCCATCCTTTTTGTCATGAAGGTAATACCAGTTTTTATTTGACGGATCCTGATACCATCCGGTTGCCATAGTCCCATCCTCCATAAAATAGAACCATGACGCCGCTTCCTGTCCGGCTTGCGCATAAGGATTATGGATATAGCCCCACTCCTTCGCAAAGGTTCTGCCATTGTTAATGAAAAGCCATCTCTCTGCTCCATCCTTTACCCAGATGCCGGTTAAACTGTTCTCCGGCGCGGACACTGAGGTTTTCACTGTACCTTCCGTTGTTATCCCCGAAGAATACTTTTTCCCGGAGCTGCCCCCGGAGCTTCCTCCGGAGCCGTGAGAACTCCCGCCGCCGGAAGAAGTACGGATATGATTGACCAGTTTAAACTTAAGGGTCACGGGTATTTCCTTCCTTTTATCACCGGCAGCCGCCGTCAGGATCGTCCTTTTTTCGGCTGTATACGGGTAAGACTTCATGGCATCCCGGATCCATGCCGAATCGGTCTGCGGCTGCACCCTTCCATTGTCGTCCACGATCAGAACCGCAGGATCCGCACTCCATGAGATCTGTGGCCAGATATCCTCCGCCTCCCGCTCTTTTGTTCTTTCGGGAAGCACACGGGCATTCAGTATCTGCGCCTCTGCCCCGCTCCATTTCATATCCGGCTTAGAGCTTCGCCCCATCTTTGTAAGGATCATATCAAATTCCAGCTGATCTTTATCTGTTTCAATACTCTCCGCTCTTACCTCCGTCTGATCCTTCGTTATAAACTGAACCTCTGCCTTACATACTGCTGTTTTTTTATTTCCGAGTATATCCTCTGCCTGCAGAAGGATCTCTGCCGTTTTCTGTCCGGAGCCTTTTCTGCGTGCATAGGGATCGGTCTGGCAGCGTGCATCATCCGCCTCCATGATATCCCGGATCCATCTGCTGTCTTTTTTCGCATAGACGCTGACATTTCGGTAGTCTTTGCTGCTATCCTCTTTACCAAAGTCTTCCCCCTCAAGCTTCAGGATACTATTATCACTCACAGACCATGAAATATCTTTTTTATCAAAATATTCCGGCCCAAAGGAAGCGCTCAGAGTAATGGGGCCTGAAACAGATATCGATTCCTTCGGAGCTTTTCTGTCACCGGACAGCGTCCTTGTAACGGTAAATCGGATATCATTTTTATCCAGACAGACTTCATCTGCCGAAACTCTTGTCCTGTCTTTTATCTGAAAGGTGACTGCGATCCTGCAATTTGCAGTCAAACTCTTTCCCTCAAAGCTCGCCGCAGGTCTGGTCTCTGCAGTCAATACCGCAACGCCTCCGCCTACTCCGTTTCCATAGACTGTATCCGCGATCGGATATCTGTAATTCTTTTCTATCTGCTCCTTCTCTGCCTTTCTGATAATATCCTGAAAAAAATCGGATTGCAGATTCAGCTCCACCGATGCACTCTTATCTGTGTAGCCCTCCGCATCTTCATCGTCATTATGCTTAAGTAAGAGCAGTCCTTTATCATCCACGCTCCAGCGCACCCTGCTGTCGGCTACATCATTGTTTTTATCCACAACTGCCTTTACCTTCACCTCCTGTACCTGTGTATCCGTTTCCAATTTTCCGTTGATATATCTGGCGATCAATTTTCCCGATGCATTTTTTACTTCTGTCACCACGGAAGGATTTTTTCTGTCTCCGGATCGCTCCTGTACTACCCGAAAACAGAGCTCCTCCGGAGCAACGCAGACATTTGCTGCAACCTTTTTATAGACAGCGGCTATCTCTGTGTCACAATCCGGCATCACAAAGCTATAGGAGCCTCCTGTCTGATATGCCATGCTCCGTTTCCTTCCGCTTTTATCTGTATAAGTCGGCGTTCCCTCCATCTGGTATTTCGCCTCCTCTGTGTTTTTCGGTGCCGTCACTACGGTCACCAGATCCCCGGCTGCCACCGCGCCTCTATGGGACTTGTCCATCTCCTTACTGTAGACAGACTCCCCTCTGGCCGTCAGTATTGCCACATCATAATACTGCTCCACATTTGCCGCTGTATCGATCTGCAGCACCGAAACCAGATGTCCGGTCACCGGACGGCCGCTGGGCCCGGGGGCAAAATGATCCGGAAAGAACTGATCCGACCTTACGGAAGCCTCCGTATCCGTCAGATGTAAGATCCCATCCTCCAGCTCCTCATAAAAATATTTTTGTTCCTCCTTTTGTTTCCCATCTCCCTGAATCAATGTAAAATGATTATCTCCCGCATGCCAGAAGCCGATATGGGCTCCGTAAGGGAACAGATTATCCTCACGGATACCGGAGCCGCATATCCCTGCGCGTATCTTCTCCTCCTTATCGGCAAACAGATATGCCAGATCTGCCTGCTCCTCTGCTCCATATCGAAAATGAAAGCCTGTATCGTGGGTGCCGATAAACGTACCTTCTCTGGCGTCATATCCCAGACCGGAGTTTGCAATCCTCCCCTCAAACCTTGCAACCTTCATTTTTCCGGATGCGTATTTTCCGGTCACACCGCCTATCGCCTGTGAGCCTGCACCTCCTATGGTTCCGGAAACTCTGACATTAAATATATCCGTTCCATTTTGAAAGCCTGTTATCCCGCCCACATATCCGCCTCCGCAGATCCGTGCGTTCCGGCTGTCTCCTGTATTTACCGTGCAGTCTGCGATCAGAGATTCCGATGCCTTTCCTGTGATCCCTCCGATAAAGATCTCCTTCGCTTCCCCTGCATCCATTGCGATATGATCTGCAAGGCAATTTTCCACTACGGTATTTTCCGAGATCTCACCAAGAAGCCCACCTGTATTTCCCATCGTTTTCAATGCTCCCATCGTCCGAACGCCTCGAATCACACTATGTTCGGCACTTCCTGCAAGGATCCCGGCATTTTCTCCCGCTGTGATCACATAACCCGGTTTGACCGTAAGATCTTTAATTTCAGAATTTTTGATCGCGCCAAACAGCCCCACATAGTTCCAATCCGGGTGATACAGGCGGAAATTTGATATTGTTTTCCCGTTTCCGTCAAAATGTCCCTCAAATCCGGAGAGCTTCTGATTTCCGATCTCCGAAGTATTTCGATAAAACCCGATAGGGATCCACGATCTTCCTCCAAGATCGATATCCTTCGTCAGCTTAAAATACGCTCCCCTATAGTCCCCCGGATACGTCCCCTCATTTTCATTGATCTTCATGCCCATGGAGGCCAGCTCGGAAAGACCCATAAGCTGTGCCTTCGTTGCTATCTGGTATGGCTTTTCTTTGGAACCGTCTCCGTATCTCCCGCTCAGGAAGCTGATATCCCCGATCCAGCCGCTCCAAATATCATCCGTTAATGCGGATACAGCCGGTAGCCGCTTCGCATCTGACAGCGTTGCCGGGCAAATATCAAAGGCTGCATTTTCCGCATAGCTTTTCTGCGGCATCCCCCATAAAAGCGCACCGGACAGTCCCAGCGCTGTCATACATACTGCTGCTTTTTTTCTTTTTCCTGATCGTCCTGCTTTTAACATTTTCTTTTCTCCTTTTTCTTTTTATGATATTGGGGGCAAAAGCCCCCGGTTTTGAAGTCGTCATTCCTGCACAAGACAGTACGCCGGTCGGATCCCAATTGTTGGATCATCTGTCTTTACCGGTGTGATGCATTTCTTTTCCAGATCCACCGCATACACCTGCTCTCCGTATCGGAAATTTCCGTTTTCATCCGCCTCAAACACCGGAGTCCGCAGCCAGAATCCCCTGTTATATGGAGATTCTTTATGATCCCTGACATTCCATATCGTACTTTTTAGATTTCCGTTGTCCCCATAGTTTAAAATTTCCTCCAATGACGGAAGAAACAAGCGATCGGATATCGTCTGGATCGGCAGCTCTTTTTTCAAAAGCTCCGTTTCCGCATTTTCTCCGTATCTGCCTTCTGCTGTTTTCCCGAGAAACGCCGCATTTACTCCGGTATCTACGACAGCAATTTTAATTGGATCCTCCGCTTCATCTGCGGCACTCCCGGCATACTGCTCCAAAAGCCATGCTCTTACGTCGGATGTCCTGTAATTATTTGTTTCCCCGAACGTAACTATCGTTGTTTCAAGCTCATTGCTGTCCACATCCGAACGGATTATATCCTCGCATAAAAACAGGGCACAGAGCTGATTCTCAGAACGTGGATTCCTGTAATCATCATCCACGCACCGAAAACGATACTCCTTTTTCCCGATCCTTCTTATCTGGATATCTCCTTCTTTCCAAGAACCGGCGGTAACTCCGTTTTCATCCTCTTGTATGCTTTGTCTATTGCTTCTTTCAAAACCGATCCTGTTTTTTATATATCTCTTTCCGTTTTCCCTCCTCTCCGACATTTTTGTGTTCGATATGTTGATCGTCTCCGGAAACAGCCTTGCGATCACCAGCGTTTCCGGTTCATAATCCTCGCCCGTAACATAAAATTCGTGCCGCTCTGAATCAGAAACGGAGGATACCAGCTCCAGCAGGAGCCTTTGACATTCCTCTTTGCCCGAAACGATATACTGTGTATCCTCAATTTTTGTGGCTGGGCCGGCACCAAGGACACATAATGTCGGCTGCGCTTCTGTGAGTATCACAAAAGAGCCGGCTGCCGCCAGCATTTTCCAAATTCTGTTTTTTTTCATGGAACCTCCCGAATGAATCCTTTCGGAACTTTGATTAAGATATGATTTAAAGATATCGGGGGCAAAAGCCTCCGATTTTGATGCCTGTGGATTGTATAGAATATAACATAGTCTGACTTTCAAAGCCATATCGGATCTGTCAAAAACAGAGGCTGAAAATCATGAAAACTAATGAAAAAAAATCCTATGGAGCTCATAAATTTTTACATACTCCATAGGATTCGACCGGACTATCCGTATTTTTGCTGCAATCGAGGTCTTGCTGCGATCCTGCTTTTACAACCGCCTACGAAATGCGCTCCAGCTCCTCTATTGTTGTGATACCTTCTTCTATCAATTTCAGGATATCCTCCCGCAAAGGTGTGAGCAGCTTCGCGTGGACTGCATATTCAAATATTTCTTCTGCCGGACGCCTTTGCGCCATTTTCTTTCTGATTTCTTCGTCGATCATTAATAGTTCATGTACGGCAATACGTCCCTTGTATCCGGTACCTCCGCACGATCTGCAGCCCTTTCCATACCGAAGCTTCTGCACCTTATTTTGCACCTTAAGACCTAAAATATTCTGTTCTCGCTCATCCGGTTCCCGCTCTGCAATACAGTCCGGACATATTTTTCTTATCAACCTCTGGGAGAGCACTCCGTTCAGGCTGTCTGCCGCCAGATAAGACTCTACTCCCATGTCCAGCATTCTTTCCGTGGTTCTTACCGCATCCCTCGTATGAAGCGTAGAAAGCACCAGATGTCCGGTGATCGCCGCACGAACACTTGTCTGTGCTGTTATATTATCTCTCGTTTCTCCGATCATGATCACATCCGGATCCTGCCTTAAAGCCGCTCTTAACCCGGTCTCAAAGGTAAGCCCTGCCTGCTTATTTACCTGTATCTGACTGATCCCTTCTATTCTTCTTTCCACAGGATCCTCTATCGTTATGATATTGACCGGATTCTTTTTCAGATATTCCAGCATCATATAAAGCGTAGTTGTTTTTCCCGATCCTGTCGGGCCCGTTATGTAAAAGATCCCATTCGGTTTACTTAAAATATCAAGAGCTTTCCGGTAATTTTCTTCCCTCATTCCAAAGGTATCTGCACGATCGACCACGATCTCCCGATTCAGAAAACGGAGAACTGCCTTTTCTCCGCACACTGTCGGAACGGTGCTTACTCTTAAATCCATGTCGACATCCTGTATCCGAAGCCTTATGTGTCCGTCCTGCGGAAGTCTTTTCTCAGCAATATCCAGTCCGGATAATACCTTTGTCCTTGCGATCAGGGGAAGATGATATTCCTTTTCCAGTGTCATATATTCCCGTAAGCTTCCATCTGTCCGCATCCTTATTTTCAGATCATTTTCTCCCGGCTCCAGATGAATGTCACTGACCTTCTCCCGATAGCCCTCCGTCAAAAGCATTTCCAGAAGACGAGTTATCAGCGTTCCATCCTTTTCCATGGCTGCTACTGTTATTTCTGCCTTTTTCATTCTGCTCCTTCTCCTCCTTTCCCGATCCAAGCAGTAAAGCGGACATTCGCAATCCGCTTCGCTACTTGCTTATCTGCGTTCAAAAGCTCAATGTCTTCTTTTCTTTTATACACTATCCGGTCTCCCCTTCTTAAGATCACCGATAGCTCTGCCTCGCCCCTCTTTAAAATCCGAAGCTCTATATCCGGCTCTAAGCCATTAAGATATACCTCGGAAAATATAATCCGATCTTTTCCCGCCTCTCTGCGTACAAATTCACTGCCTTTTCCTGACGCAGCTTTTATGACGCAAAACTCTTTCCACTCCTCTGCTTCTGAACAAAGCATAATTTTCTTTGAGGTATACGGATCTGAACATTTTGTGGACTCTCCCTTTGGCGGTTCGATCCGGATCTTATCTGCATATCTCAGCTCCTCTTTCAAATATTCAAATACACCGTCTCCCGCCATTAGAGCGGCAGTCTGCTCCATGCTTCTTTTCTCGATCCTTTTTCCGCTCATAACAATAGGGATCAATGCCGCTGCCACGACTGCCGCAAGTGCCATTGCCGTCATTAATTCAATCAACGTCGTACCTTTTCTGATCTTCATATTTCTCTACCCGTACCGACCGGACTTTTCCCTGATCGATCAAATATCCCGAACCGGTGATCGGTTCCATTTCCTCCGATATCGTCATGCTGATTTTCGCTTTGAATTTCTGCTCTGTTTCGATTTTCTGCTCCTGACGTTTTAGCCGCCCTGCCGTAAGGATACTGATGCTTAAAATGCTGATCCCAAGGAACAGAAGCAGTGCTGATATTAAAACCTCCAGAAGGACATATCCTTTTCTTCTCATTTTGCTTCCTCCGATAACTGTCGCCCATACCGATATAATACCCATCCGGACGGGTCGGAAGGTGTTATTTCCTCCTGCTCATGCTCTCGAAGCTCCATATACACACATTCCCTGTACCGATCGACCTCTGCTTGTGCATATAAGATCAGCACATCCTCCTTGCGCACCGACCAGATCTTTACCGGAAACGAAACATCTTCCTTTATCCGTACTGCTTCTGCAATAAGCTCTGTATCTTCAGGTTCCATTCCGTTGCTTATATATTCTCCCTCCGGAGTCTGCTCCTTTTTCATGACCTCTCCCGCCATAAGGCGGACAGCGCCGAGAGCCGTATCAAATGCCACATTCTTTGCCGCTCTTTTTCTCAGACCTCGTCCATAAACCGCCGATGCACTCAAAACAGCGCCGGAAAAGAGCAGCAGCATGGAACTTATAAGCAGCGTTTCCAGCATGATAAAACCATTTTTCTTTTTAAAGGCTTTTCCCATGATCTCCTCCGTTATGCACTCTCCGGCCATTTATTGGATATAATTATACATGTTCCAGACCGGAAGCATGATCCCCAAGAGAACGATCCCTGTTATTACACCCATGATAAGGATCATCGCCGGCTCCAGCAGACGGACCAAACGCGATATTGCAGCATCCGATTCAAATTCATAGGCCTCTGCAATATCAGAAAGCATCACATCCAGCTTTCCTGTTTCTTCTCCTACAAAGATCACTGCTGACAGCTTTCTGTCCAGACCATCGACATCTCTAACAGCGCCGCTTAACATTTCTCCGTTCTGTATACGCTGCAGCACCCTCTTAAATTGTTCCGCAAGATAATAATTTCCGATAATACGACCTGCAATTTCAAGACTCTCTGTCAACGTGATCCCGCTGGCATAGAGCATGCTCTGGCTCTGTGAAAAACGATAGGTATATATAATGCGAAGCTGTTTTCCGATGATCGGAAGATGCAATATTATTCTGTCGCGAAAACAGCGGATGGCAGGACTGCTTCCAAGAAACTTGCAAATTCCGATAAAAAGGATCAACGCTGCCGCAGCCATGCCGCCGTGAAACCGCAGGAAATTACTGATCCGTAAAAGCCCTTTTGTAAGTGCGGGCAGCTCATTTCCTTCAAACAACGGCTCCACCGTCGGCATTACGATCAAAAATACAATAAGAATGAGCATTATCGCAGAAAATACAAGCAGCCTCGGATATACCATCGCTTCCCGGATCCGGCAATTGATCCTGTATTCCTTCCGACTGTGAAAAGAAAGCTTTTTCATTGCCTCCGAAAGCCTTCCTCCGAGCTCACCGGCACGACACATCTGTACTGCAGTATCCGGAAATATTCCCATTTTCTCCATAGCATCACTGACGGATATCCCCTGATGGATCTGTCGGTAAAGCTCTTTGTATGCCTGTTTGATCCTTCCGTTTTCATCGCCATCCTGTAAAGCATCAAGGGCATCCGGGAGAGAGATCCCGGCTTGGGTCATTACCGCTATCTGACCGAAAAATTCAGATATCTCCAGCTCGTTCAGCTTCCTTTTTCTTCTCCCTCTCATACCAGACAAAATCATTTCCCCCTTATCTAAGCAATCCCATATACCATGAAATCACCTTGTCCCCGAAGAACAATGCAAAAAACAGCCCGGAACATAATGCCGGACAAAATGCAATATGGCTGCCTTCTCCCCATCTTATCTTTTTCGTTATAAGAAGACAGCAGGCCTCAACGCCTCCCAGTACAAAGCCGGAAAATACGCCGAATAAAAGAAGTTTCCAGCCCATATAAAATCCCATAGCAGCAATAAGAAAAATATCTCCATCTCCAAATGCCTCCGGGATCCGTAAACAGATGAGATACATCGGAGCCGCAATACAGAGAGCTCCTATCCCTCTCTCCAAAAACGATGGTCCGCCCGGAAATAACATCGTCACAAAGGCCAGTATCACCGGAAGTATGGTCAGTCTGTCCGGGATCTCCATGGTTTTATGATCGATCCATGCGATCCGCACCAGTACGGCTGCCGTGATCAGATCCGGTATCCTGCTTCTTATTCCCATTCTCTTTCTCCTTACATGCCAACAGCGCAGCAAAAATGCTGCGCCGCAGTCTCAGAATCACGCACCAAGTCTCACAAACCCTCGACTTGGTTATTTCATTTCTTTAAATGAACCATTTTCCGTATCAAATACCCATGTGCCGGTATCTTTTCCACTGTAGACTACGGAAGTACATGCCGGGCCGGACTCTCTGTCCTCTACATATATATAATAGCCCTCTCCAAGACCCTTTCTTGCTGTTTCCCTGCTTCCTTCTTCTATATTTTTGATCCCGGTCAGCTCCTTCACCTCTTTCAGGAGCTCATCCATGTCTATATCCTTTGCCGATGCTTCTCCGGCAGTATTTCCCGCCTGCATTTCTTCTATGTAGGTTGCCGCAGATATATAGATCGTTCTGCACTCGGCAAGATGCGTTGTTGCCTTCGCTTTCTTTAAATAACCGGAAAACACAGGCACAGATGCAGCCGCCAATATAGCCATAATGGCGATCACGACCATAAGCTCTACCAAAGTAAAACCTTTTCTCCTTCGCTTCATACAATAAGTCCCCCTCTGATCCTTTGATTCCTGTAACATATTATTGTAATTGCCATGCTTTGTCAACGTTATCCAATTATTACAGTTTTTCCTATTTCGGAAACTTTTTCTGTCTTGTCATGAATTTGCAGAACAAGATACCGACCAATGTACTTACCGCAGTTGCGGCAAGGGCCGGACCTACGATCGCTGCGGGGGCGGTACTGCCATACTGGCTTCTGTATGCGATCATGTTGATGGGAATCAGCTGGAGAGAAGATATATTGACAATCAGAAACGTACACATCTCATCATTTGCCGTCCCTTTTGGAATTCCCACGCTTTTTCTTCTCTGTTCCTCCAGCTTTTCCAGCTCCTCCATAGCCTTTAATCCGGCAGGAGTTGCCGCCCAGCCCAGTCCCAGCACGTTTGCGATCATATTCGTGGAGAGAAATGATGCCGCCGGATGATCCTCCGGCAGATTGGGAAACAGGAAACGGATCACCGGTTTCATTTTTTCTGTCAGCACCGATATCAGTCCGGATTTTTCTCCGATTTTTAAAATCCCACACCAGAAGGACATGATCCCCAGCATTGTCAGGCAAAGGGTGACCGCCTCCTTTGCCGCCTCCAGTGCTCCGTTCGTCACCGCTGCCAGATTTCCATGAAAAGCTCCCCATAAAATTCCGACCGCGATCATCCCGGCCCACAGATAATTAAGCATAAAAATCCCACCTCCCTGCCTGATCTTATGACAGAAAGATGGGAAATATTCAATTTGATATTTATTTGATGTCCGATCCCGGATCGATCCCGCAAAGCTCCTTCATCACTTCCGGCACCGTTTCTATTTTTTTGCACCGGTATGCATTGCTTCCGCAGAAAAGAAGTGCCTCCTTAAGGTTTCCTTCAGCTGCGTTGATCAGGGCCCGGGTAATGCAATAGGGCGTATCCGCAGGCTTACAATGTTCCAGACAACCAAAGCACTGTTTTACAGGGATGCGGCCTTCTTTTTCCACGCGATCGAGAAATTCATTTCTGATCGCCCGTCCCGGCATTCCCACCGGGCTTTTTACAATGATAATATCTTTTTCTTCTGCATCAATATACGCTTTTTTATACGCTTCAGATGCATCGCACTCCTTCGTCGTCACAAATCTTGTTGCCACCTGTACTCCGTCTGCTCCCAACCGGATCTGGCGCATCACATCGTTATGGTCAAATACGCCGCCCGCTATGACGACCGGGATCTTCTTCCCGTATTTGTCGGCATACTCCTTTACGACTTTGATAATATCCCGGATCTCCTTCTCATAGCTCTCCTGTTCGTAGGTTTTTGACACGCAGTAAGTGTCAACTCCGTATTCTGACAGCTTCTCTCTGGAAAATCCCAGATGACCTCCGGCACAAGGGCCCTCGATCACGATAAGATCCGGTGCTGTTTTATGCTTCCTATCCCACATTTTGCAGATGACCATGGCCGATTTTGCGGAAGAAACAATCGGTGCGATCATGGTATGGTGCAGATCTGAGCTCTCCGCCGTTTTATCTTCTCCATAAAGCTCTTTCTCTGCTTCCGTTACAAATTTCGGCAGATCTACCGGAAGTCCGGCTCCGGAAATAATAATATCTGCTCCGGCCTTCACCGCTTCCTTAACATATTCGGGATAATCTCTGGTGGCCACCATGATATTAAAGCCGATAATGCCCTCCGGTGCGATCTCTCTCGCCTTTAAAAGCTCCTCATGGATTGCTTTTTTGTTGGCTTTGATGGGATCCTTAAAAAACTCAGGATCTCTGAATCCGATCTGCGCTGTCGAAATAATTCCGATACCGCCTGCCTTGGCAACGGCTCCTGCCAGCGAAGAAAGGCTGATCCCGACTCCCATTCCTCCCTGAATGATTGGTTTTTGTGCTGTAAACGGCCCTATTTTCAGAGGCTTGAGGCCTTCTGTTATATTCTCCATGATCTATTCATACCCTCCGGACAAAATGAACTTTTCCTGCTAAAACTTGCGGAATCTTGTATATCTTGCTTCTGCCGTAGCTTCTCCGTCCAGACTGCACCAGCGATCCATAAACTCCCTTATCGCCTTATCCAGACGTTCTTTTAACTGCGGCATACTGTCAATACCCGCCGGTTCCTCCTCCGTGATCACACGGTCGATCACTCCAAGGGCTTTTAATTCCTTTGCGGTGATCTTCATGACACCGGCAGCCTCACCGGCCCGCTTACTGTCCTTCCACAAAATAGACGCAAAGCCCTCCGGTGATAAAATGGAATAGATAGAATGCTCTAACATCCACACTTCGTTGGCAACTGCCATGGCCAGCGCTCCGCCGCTTCCGCCTTCCCCAATAACAATAGAGAGGATCGGAACCTTAAGACCGGACATTTCAAACAGATTTCTCGCAATGGCTTCCCCCTGACCTCTTTCCTCTGCATCCATGCCGCAGAAGGCTCCGGGAGTATCAACAAAGCATATTATCGGGCGTCCGAAGGTTTCCGCCTGCTTCATCAGCCGCAGCGCCTTTCTGTATCCGTCCGGAGAAGGCATTCCAAAATTACATTTTATATTCTCTTTTGTATTTTTTCCCTTTTCCTGCCCGATAACGGTGACCGGAAGACCGTGAAAGCTGGCGATGCCGCCAATAATAGCTCCATCATCCTTAAAATAACGGTCACCATGAAATTCTGTAAAATCCTCAAACAACGCATCGATATAGTCCGATGCGACCGGACGATCCGATCGTCTTGATAAAATAACGGAATCCCACGCACTGCGGAGCTTGTCGCCAAACGTTTTTCCCGCATCACCGAATGCTTCTCCGGAGTGTACTTTTCCGAGCTGCCCTGCCTTGCTTTGGCAGACAGCAGATGCCGGAGCCATCTCTCCCTTCTGATGAAGCTTGAGAATCTTAATGAGAGTTTCCCGCATCTCCTCCCGTTTTACGATCTGGTCGACAAAACCATGCTTCAGAATAAATTCCGCTCTCTGGAATCCCTCCGGCAGCTTCTGTCCGATCGTCTGCTCGATCACCCGTGGGCCGGCAAATCCGATCAATGCTCCCGGCTCTGTAAGAATAATATCTCCGAGCATAGCAAAGCTGGCTGTCACGCCTCCTGTTGTCGGATCTGTTAAAACGCTGATATATAACTGTCCTGCTTCATGATGCTTTTTCAGCGCCGCCGATGTCTTTGCCATCTGCATCAGAGAGATCATTCCCTCCTGCATTCTGGCTCCTCCCGAGCATGCAAAGAGAATGACCGGAAGCTTTTCCTTTGTAGCCCGTTCCACTGCCCGGGTAATCTTTTCCCCGACATTATGTCCCATGCTGCTCATCAGAAATCTCGCATCACAGACACCGATCACTGCAGGATGTCCTCCAATCAATGCCTTTCCCGTGACAATGGCTTCATCCAGTCCGGTCTTCTCTCTGGCGGCTGCAATCTTCTGCTCATAGCCCGGGAATTTCAACGGATTAAGGAAGCTCATTTTCTTATCCCATTCCTCAAATGAGTCCGGATCTGTTATCATTTCGATCCTGCGGTACGCATGAACACGGAAATAACCTCCGCATTTCGGACATATATAATGATTTTCCCTTACGTCTTCCACATAAACGGGCTTTCCGCATTTGTTGCATTTTCTCCACATTCCCTCCGGGATCCCGGGAGTTCCTTCTGCGGCCCTGCGCTTCTCTGTTTCTGTTTCCGATACTTTACGTTCCATGTTAATTTTTGTATATGTTTTTTTAAACATGTTCCTCAACATACGAATGCCGGCTCTCCTTTCTTCTTCCCGGATCCCGGTCTATCTATCTGCAATACTGCGGAAAATGAACCGGAATAAAGTCCGTATCTACATTGCCATTTTCAAAATCTGCATCATTGATCAGCTCATACTGAAAATCAAGATTTGTTGTAACTCCATCGATCACAAGCTCTCCGAGGGCGCTTCGCATTTTTGCGATCGCAGATTCCCGATCCTTGTCATGCACAATCAGCTTCAAAAGCATGGAATCGTAATTCGGCGGGATTTTATAATTATTATACATTGCCGTATCTACGCGGACACCGCGTCCTCCCGGAAGATGAAGCTCCCGGATCGTTCCCGGACATGGCATAAAGTTTTTCTCCGGATTTTCCGCGTTGATCCTGCATTCAATGGCATGACCGGATATCCGGATATCCTCTTGCTTTATATTCAAGGGCTGTCCGTCTGCGATACGGATCTGCTCCTTGATCAGATCCATTCCTGTAACTGCCTCCGTCACCGGATGCTCCACCTGGATCCTTGTATTCATTTCCATAAAATAAAACTCTTTATTCTTATCAAGGAGAAATTCTATCGTTCCCGCATTCTCATAGCCCACGGCACGGGCTGCGCGAACGGCAGTTTCCCCCATCCTGCTTCTCAGTTCATCGGAAATCACTGCCGACGGAGCCTCCTCCAGCACCTTCTGATGGCGCCTCTGGATCGAGCAATCTCTCTCTCCTAAATGGATCACATTTCCATATCGGTCTGCAAGGATCTGAAATTCAATGTGCCTCGGATGCTCCACAAACCGTTCAATATACATGGTATTATCTGAAAATCCCTTGACAGCTTCCATCTGGGCATTCTGAAAATTAGACTCAAAATCTTCCTCGCTTTTTGAAACGCGCATCCCTTTGCCTCCTCCGCCGCTGGAGGCCTTGATCATGACCGGAAAACCGATCTTTCGGGCAGTCTTAAGCCCTTCCTCCACGGTATATACCGGCTCCCTGCTTCCGGGAACTACCGGTATTCCTGCATCGATCATCGTCCTTCTTGCCTCAGACTTGTTCCCCATCTTATGGATCACTGCTGCGGACGGGCCGATAAACCGAATATTACATTTCTCACAAAGCTCCGCAAATCTGGCATTTTCCGACAAAAATCCAAAGCCCGGATGAATGGCATCCGCTTTCATGACCACACAGGCTGTCAGGATCTGCTCCATATTCAGATAACTATCCGTAGATGGTGCAGGTCCTATACAGATAGCCTCGTCCGCGAGAAGTGTGTGAAGCGCATCCCGGTCTGCTTCCGAGTAGACCGCTACTGTCTTGATCCCCATCTCACGGCAGGCCCGAATGATCCTTACCGCGATCTCGCCGCGATTTGCGATCAGAATTTTCTCAAACATTCTCTCACCAGCCTAACCAATCATAAATGTAAGCTCTGCCACAACTGCGACCTTTCCGTCGACCGTTGCCGTTGCTTTTCCGACTCCCATGGGCCCCTTTTTCTTTATGATCTCACATTCCAGACGAAGGGTGTCCCCCGGAACGACCTTCTTTTTAAACTTCACGTGATCCATGGCCCCAAAATATGCTGTTTTTCCCCGGTTCTCCTCCACACTGAGGATAGCTACTGCACCGGTCTGGGCAAGTGCCTCCACGATCAGTACACCCGGCATGACCGGCTCCCCCGGAAAATGTCCTGCAAACTGCGGCTCATTATATGTGACTGCCTTATATCCGACTGCACGGACTCCCGGCTCCAGTTCCTCGATACGATCAATAAGAAGAAACGGATGACAGTGCGGTATGATCTCCTGAATTTCTTTGATACCAAGCATGGCTTACTCCTTCCCTGCTGCCTTTAACGGATCCGAAACAGCGGCTGTCCATATTCTACGGTCTCCTCGTTCTTTACAAGAATCGCCTCCACAACACCGTCGTAATCGCTTTCGATCTCATTCATCAGCTTCATGGCTTCTACGATTCCTATTACCTGTCCCTTTTTAACATGATCTCCGACCTTTACATAATCATCGGCATCCGGAGCCGGGGAAGAATAGAAGGTTCCGACGAGAGGACTCATAACGATCCGGTCTGAATGGACATTCTCCACGGCGGCCGCTTTCTCACTCACATTTTTTTCTGCAGGAGATGCTTCCTCCGAGGTCAGAGAGACAGGGATTTCCTGTACTGCCATTTCTGTCTGCAGGACCGTCTTTTTCTCCCGCTTCATCGTGATCCGCGTATCGCCCTGTTCCAGCTCAAAACAGGTGAGGCCGTTTTCTGAAACTGCCTTCATCAGTTCAATAATGTTCTTTATTTCCATGGCATCTGCTCTCCTTATTCCTCAAATTTTCTGACGATCAGGCTCGCATTATGTCCACCGAATCCCAGAGAATTGGAGATTGCACAGTTTACCTCCATGCTCACGCCATCTCCCTTTGTATAATCCAGATCGCATTCCGGATCATCCACCTTTAATCCGGCAGTTGCATGAACAAAGCCCTCCTCGATCGATTTTACACAGGCAATAAATTCCACACCGCCTGCCGCACCTAGCAGATGCCCGATCATGGATTTCGTAGAGTTGACTTTAACCTTATAGGCATGATCTCCCAGTGCCAGCTTGATTGCTTTCGTCTCAAACAGATCGTTGTGATGTGTGGAGGTTCCGTGTGCATTTATATAATCGAGCTGCTCCGGCTTTATTCCGGCATCCTTCATGGCATATTCCATGGCCTTTGCCGCTCCGCTTCCGTCCTCCGCAGGGGACGTGATGTGGTAGGCATCGCTGGTTGCTCCATATCCGACAAGCTCCGCATAGATCTTTGCACCGCGCGCCTTTGCATGCTCAAGAGATTCCAGTACAACGACTCCGGCTCCCTCTCCCATAACAAATCCATTTCTCTCCGCATCAAACGGAATGGAGGCACGCATTGGATCCTCCGACGGTGAAAGTGCCGTCAGACTTGCAAAGCCTGCAACTCCGATAGGAGTGATACAGCTTTCTGCTCCGCCTGCAACCATTACCTCTGCTTCTCCGTGCTGGATCGTCCGCATGGCCTCTCCAATGGAATGAGTTCCCGATGCACATGCGGTCACTACATTGATGCTCTTTCCCTTAAGACCAAACTGTATGGAAACATTTCCTGCTGCCATGTTGCTGATCATAAGGGGCACCATAAGAGGATTAACTCTCCCCGGCCCTTTTTCCAACAGCTTTTCGTATTCTTTTTCAATGACCTGAAGGCTTCCGATCCCGGAGCTGATACAGGTTCCGACACGGAAGGGATCCTCTGCGGACATATCGATCCTTGCATCCTCCAGAGCCTGCTTCGCTGCAGCAACGGCAAACTGGGAAAAGCGCTCCATTCTCCTTGCCGCCTTGGGATCCATATATTTCTTTGCGTCAAAGTCCTTTACCTCGGCAGCCAGCTTTGCCTTATAGCCGTCGGTATCAAAATATGTGATCGGCCCGATTCCGACCTTCTTTTCCTTTAAGCCGGTCCAGAATGCTTCCACGTCGTTTCCGACCGGAGTAATGGCTCCCATGCCTGTCACTACAACTCTGTTCATTCTATTCTTCTCCTCCCTACATAGCCATTCCGCCGTCTACCTGAAGTACCTGTCCCGTAATATAGGAAGCGGAATTCGATGCCAGAAATGCAACTGCCTCAGCAATATCCCTTGTTTCACCAAAACGCTTTAATGGGATCTGTTCACCCATCGACTGCTTTACGTCCTCAGAAAGCACATCCGTCATCTCTGTCTTTATAAATCCGGGCGCCACACAATTTGATGTGATCCCACGGCTTCCCAGCTCTCTGGCAACCGATTTTGTCAGACCGATGATCCCGGCCTTTGACGCACAGTAATTCGCCTGTCCTGCATTTCCCATGACGCCGGACACAGAAGAAATATTGATGATACGTCCTCCGCGCTGCTTCAGCATCTGACGGGATGCATGACGGATACAGTTAAAGGCGCCCTTTAAATTTACTGCTATGACATCATCAAAGTCTGCCTCTGACATCTTCATGATCAGATTATCCCTTGTGATCCCTGCATTATTGACTAAGATATCCAATTTTCCATAGGACTTGATGACCTGATCGATCAGCTCCTTCGATCTGTCAAATTCTGCCACATTGCACCGGATCGCCTCTGCCTTTCCTCCGGCTTCTTTGATCTTACTAACGACTTCCTCAGCCTTTTCTTCCGAACCGTTATAATTTACGATAACCGTGGCTCCATATCCGGCCAGCGTCAAAGCGATCTCCCGTCCGATCCCGCGGCTGGCTCCGGTCACAAGGGCAACTTTTCCATTTAAATCCATAGCTTTCTCTCTCCAAAATTATCCGATGGCCTTTAGCTTCTCCAGATCACTCAATTTTTCCACATTAAGGATCTCCACATCTCTGCTTATTTTCTTCACAAAACCGGAAAGCGTCTTTCCCGGGCCGATCTCCACGAAACGATCTACACCATCAGCGATCATATATTCCACACTCTGCTGCCATCTTACCGAGGAAGAAACCTGTTTTTCTAAGAGAGGCTTTATCTTGTCCTCCTCCGTCACATACTGTGCCGTCACATTCGCTACGTATGGGATCTCCGGTCTTTTAAGCGTTACCTTTTCCAGAAACTCTCCCAGCTTTTTTCCTGCATCCGCAAGCAGATAGGAGTGGAACGGCCCGCTGACGTTAAGCGGGATCACCCGTTTTGCCCCGGCCTCCTTCAGTTTTTCCGATGCCATCAAAACTGCCTCCAGCTTACCGGAAATTACGATCTGTCCGGGGCAGTTATAATTTGCCACCTGAACATTTTCAAGGTTATCCACAATCTTATTGATCTGATCGGCATTCATCCCCAAAACTGCACTCATTCCACCGATTCCGGCCGGCACCGCCTCCTGCATAAGGATCCCTCTTTTCCTCACCGTGAGGATGGCGTCCTCCACAGACATCGCGTTCGCCGCGATCAGAGAAGCATATTCCCCGAGGCTTAAGCCCGCCGTTACATCGGCATGATAACCATTTTCCTCCATCACCTTAAGGATCGCCGCACAGGTCGTCACCATTGCTGCCTGTGTATATTCCGTAATATCCAGCCGGTCATTCTTTTCAAAAACAAGCTCTGGCACGGAAAATCCCAAAAGCTCGGATGCCCGGTCAAAGATCCTTCTTCCTGTCCTTGTGTTTTCATAAAAATCCTGTCCCATGCCGCAGTATTGTGCGCCCTGTCCCGGAAAAATAAATGCTGTCTTTCCCATTTCTTACCTCATAAGCAGCTTTTCTGCCTGCTCCATCATTTCATCGATCATCTCTTTGCAGGTCTGTTCCTTTTTCACCATACCTGCGATCTGTCCTGCCATTACTACGCCGTTTGTGATATCGCCGTCCATCACGGCCTTTCTTAATCCACCCAGAGTCAGATATTCCAGCTCCTCAAAGCTCTTTCCTTCCTCCTCCAGTTCGATATACTGCCTTGTCATCTGATTTCTCAGACAGCGTACCGGGTGTCCGTGGCTTCTTCCTGTCACAGTAGAATCAATGTCCTTTGCCTTGATCACTCTCTGCTTATAATTCTCGTGAACGATCGATTCCTTTGAAACAACAAACCGGGTACCCATCTGCACCGCCTCTGCTCCCAGCATAAACGCTGCCGCGATCCCGCGTCCGTCTGCAATCCCGCCTGCTGCGATCACCGGGATATTTACTGCATCTGCGACCTGAGGCACCAGTGTCATTGTCGTTGCCTCACCGATATGGCCTCCGGATTCTGTTCCCTCTGCCACCACGGCATCTGCGCCGCCCTGCTCCATAAGTCTGGCAAGAGCCACGGAAGCAACGACCGGAATTACTTTTATGCCGGCAGCCTTCCACATTTTCATATATTTTCCGGGATTTCCGGCTCCGGTCGTCACCACCTTAACGCCTTCCTCCACAATCACTCTGGCTACATCATCCGCATAAGGGCTCATCAGCATGACGTTTACTCCAAAGGGCTTATTGGTAAGCTCCCTTGCTTTTCTTATCTCCTCGCGGACTACTTCTCCCGGTGCATTGGCTCCGCCGATCAACCCCAGACCACCTGCGTTTGAAACAGCCGCTGCCAGATTGTGCTCTGCAACCCAGGCCATTCCGCCCTGAATGATCGGATACTCGATTCCCAACATTTCTGTAATTCTAGTCTTCATACTCCACTGCTCTTTCTTCCAGATAATTTTCGTGCAGATGCTAAGGATTTCTTTACTTCTTCTACTCCTCTACACCCTTGCTCTTTAAATATTTCATTACATCGCCAACAGTTGCCAGCTTCTGCAGATCATCGGCCGGGATCTCCACGGAATATTCATCCTCAAGGGCCATAACCAGTTCAAAAAGATCAAGAGAATCTGCTCCGAGATCATCCTTAAAGGAAGATTCCTCTGTAATCGTGTCCGCATCGATACTCAACTGGTCTGCAATTAATTCCTTCATTTTCTCTAACATATTTTTTATCTCCTTTTTATAAATATGATATCGAGGTCAAAAGCCCTCGATTTTGATGCCTGCGGATTGTTCCGTGCTACGCACTCCCACAATCCTATCCAATATTCGCATATCGTGGAATTGTCATCCCACTTTTATGCTCATATTGGGTGGGTATCAAGGTCTTTCACCCACCTATGAGCAAGCTCATGTGGGTTTAGACCTTGGTACCCTTGCATCATAAATATCTAATTTACTACCATTCCATCAAGACGGCTCCCCAGGTCATTCCTGCTCCGAATCCGGATATTATGATCTTATCTCCCGGAGCTAACATATCCTTTTTGAGCATGTCATCCAGCAAAAGCGGTATGGATGCAGTCGACGTATTTCCGTATTTTTCTATAGTCATCGGAAACTTTTCGATCGGCTCCTTTAATCTCCTTGCCACTGCCTCGATAATTCGTTCATTGGCCTGATGGAGTACATAATAGCGGATGTCTTTTCCGGACAGCCCGTTCCTCTTTAAGAGGATATCCACACTCTCCGGTACTTTTTTTACCGCAAATCGGAATACCTCCTGTCCATCCATCGTCATAAAGCCCGAAACCGGCTTTTTACCGATCAGAAAATTTCCCATGGTTCTCGACTCACACTGCAGGGCATCCCCTTTTGTTCCGTCCGATCCCATGAGCATATCCATCACTCCGGTATCTGAAGCCTTCAATACGGCAGCACCGGCCCCGTCTCCGAACAGAACACAAGTGGAACGATCGCTCCAGTCGACCACCTTGCTGATCGTCTCGGATCCGATGATCAATGAGGTCTTATATATCCCGGCTTTAAAGAAGCCCTCCACAATATTCATCGCAAAAATAAAACCTGAGCAGGCTGCTGAAATATCAAAGGCCGCTGCATTTTTTGCTCCGAGCATTGCCTGCACATAACAGGCATCTCCGGGGAAGTTCCGATCCGGCGTTGATGTACCCAAAATGATCAGGTCGAGCTCCTCCGGCTTTACCCCTGCATTTTCAAGGGCACGCGCGGCTGCCTTTGCCGCCAAATGCCTGGTTCCCTCTCCGGTAGAAATCCTTCTCTCCCGGATACCTGTCCGTTCTGTGATCCACTGATCGTTCGTATCCACGATCTTCGCGAGATCATGATTGGTAACTACTGTTTCCGGCACATAAATGCCAATTCCTGCAATTCTGGATGTCATAATTATTCCCTGTATCTGTCTCTGATTTAATTTTTAATTTCAAATATTTTGATATTCAAAATTATTAATTAACATACTACTTCTTAAAAATGGTTTTGTCAAGAAGTTTTTACGATCCTGTGCATCTTAGGCGCGTTACCGACATCATTCCATTCCGCCGCAGTGCAATCCTCCCGGAGGGACTTTTTGCTCTATAGGAATTATGGCTTGCGTACTTTAATGTAGCGCTGTCTTTCCTGTAGAGTAAAAAAGCTGCCACCGAAACGATACATAATTATCGTTTTGATGACAGCCTCATACTGCTGTTTTGCTTTAGCAATCCATATAGTAATTGTAATGATATCGAATCTCTAACGGTATTCCGTGCTCTTTTAACTTCTGATCGATAATTTTTTTATTATGGTCATTTTCCATGATGTTGACCGTCTGAAACAATCCATCAACAACGTTTGCAAACTGCTCTGCCGGAATACCGGCAGCCATCTCATCGTCCCTCCAGCCGGCTCTGTGACGGGTTCCGATGCATAACAGAGAGATATTCATATCCTTAAGCAGATACGGACGTCCGCTGCACTCAAGACAAATCGCCTGATTTCCGATAAGATTAAAGGATTTCGGCATTCCATAATGGTAGGCATATCCCTGAACGATCCTCATACAGTTATAGGGATTTGCAGCGATCAGGATCACATCCGGAAAATCCTCAAACTGCTCGATTGGTGCAACAAGAACTCCATACTGTTCTTCTGTTGCATATACCAGCTCCTCACGGACTTTGGCTGCAAGCTCATAACTGTCATAGAGACCAAGACGTCCCCAATGCTCACCATGGTCATTAAACTTCTCTGCCGATTCTATTCCAAGGACTCTCGGCGCACTTCTGCACATAATATCTTTATTCGAGGCCTTAAGACGGTTTCCTCGCGTAGCACTTGCGACCATCTGGCAATAATTGATCGGTTCCGGCAGCACTCTGGCATCCGCTTCTTCAAACTCTTTTTCATTCTTTAAAAGCTTCATACCGACTGCTTTTCTGTCTAATTCCAATACGCAATACAGCTTATCTACGATATCTTTCCATTTATCTGCCATGAAATATTACTCCTTGACCTGGTCATCACTGGTATAAAATTCAAATACATTCGGGAAAGCTTCATTGATCTTTGCCTGAACCTCCGGATCACGTAAGCACTCTGCCATAGCAACTGCCCAATCAGAAACGGCATTATCACCCTTTGCAATAACGCCCATCGGATAATTCACCATAACATCGTCTCTTACAATATAAGAGGACGGGTCTTTTCCGGATGCTGCCATGTGGGTAAACCAGCAGCATGCCGCTGCCATATCCTCCAGAGCTGTCACCGTCTGAGCCTGCTCCATTTCAATGATCTGGAGCTTTTTCGGATTGTCAACAATATCTGCTACGGTTGCAAATTCTACATCATGAGAAAGCGTGATCAGACCTGCATTTTCAAGGATCTTTAATGATACATCCTCGTTGGATGCGTCATTCATTACGGCGATCTGTGAACCCTCAGGGATCTCATCAACGGATTTATACTGTTCAGAATATAAGCCGATACCGGTATACATTCCATACGGTCTTACCATAGCAAGATCTGCTCCGTTATTTGTATTATAGCTGCTAACAAATTTTTTCTGCTGTCCTAAAGAAATATCTGTATCTCCGCTTGCGCATGCCTCTAAGCATACCGGATTGGAATCAAACACAACAAACTCTGTTTCATATCCCTGGGCTTCATATTTATCCTTGAATGCCTCATAGAATACCTGTGATACCGTTGTTCCACCGATCCGGATCACCTTTTTTTCTTCATTCTTGGCAGCTTCTGTTTCAGCGGCTGTCTCTTTTTCCGTTGTTTCCTTCACTGCTTCCGTGGCCGTGGTCTCCGGCTCTTTTGCAGCCTCTGTCGACTGTTCCTTTGTGCTGCCAGCACATCCTCCAAGAAGTGTGCACGCAATGGCTGCAGTAAGGACTGCGCTGATAAGTTTCTTTTTCATGTCTTTTCTCCTCCGTTTAACTATTTTGTGATTTTATATAGCATGTTCCCGATCCCTTGGATCGACAACACAAGAGCTATTAATATTATGACGATAAAATACATAATAAGATAATCAAATCTCTGGTATCCATACGTCAATGCCACTGCCCCCAGACCTCCGGCTCCTACTGCACCGGCCATAGCTGAGGTATTTAACATATTTACCAGCATGATCGTAAAGTTAGAAATCAGCACCGGAAGCGCCTCCACGAGCATTACCTTAAAAATGATCTGAAGCTTTGAAGCGCCTATGGACCTTGCCATTTTTATCAGCTGCGGATCCACTGTGCGTAAAGAATTTTCTGTCATTCTGGTCGCAAACGGCGTACTTCCCAATGTGATCGCAAAAACAGCTGCTTTTACTCCGATCTTTGTCCCAATAAAAAGTCTGGTGATCGGAGCTACTGCCACGATCAGGATCATCATTGGAAATGAACGGATGATATCCGTAAGCTTGCTCAACACACCATATATAACCGGATGCGGAGACAGTCCGTCATTTGCAGTTAAAATCAATATCACGCCCAGGATAATCCCAAAAAAGATAGAAAGGGCCGCTGATACGAATACCATGATCAGAGTATCACCGATCGCAGGAACTATCACGCTCGGTAAATATCTCATCAGGTTGGAATTTTCCAGCATAAAACTAAGTCTTTCCATTAACAGCCTCCTGTAATTTTATATTTCACACCCTGCTCATCCAGATATTTTTTGTACTTTAACATATCCTCAATATCCATTGTAATGGATGCGCTGTTTCCATCTTCGCCCAGTAATGCCTTGAGCTGATCCGGTTTTTCCTTAAATATCTGCTCTACGCTTCCTAAAAGAGCCACCTTTCCATTTTCGAGAATTGCCATTCTCTGACATATATTCTGGACAACAGCCATCTCGTGCGTAACTACTACAATCGTTATTTTAAATTTTTCTTTAAGCTCCTTTAAAAGCTCAAGGATCGCAGCTGTCGATTTTGGATCAAGGGCAGAAGTACATTCATCACACAAAAGATATTTCGGATTCATGGTCAATGCCCTTGCGATCGCAACCCGCTGCTTCTGTCCGCCGCTCAGCTCAGTGGGGCGGTTTTTCAGTTTATCCTTTATTCCCGTAACCTCTGCAAGCTGTTCCACGCGCTCCTTAATTTCTGCTTTGGAATATCCCCAGCATTCCATAGGAAGGGAAATATTATGAAAAACATCTTTTCTTCCAATTAATGAAAAATTCTGGAATATCATGCCCATATTTTTCCTGAATTTCCTCATTTCAAGCTCATTCAGTCCCTCTAACCGCACCCCATCGATGGCAATGCTTCCGGACTGATAATCCTCCAAGCCGATCAGGCAGTTTAACAATGTAGATTTTCCCACACCGCTCGGCCCAACTAATCCGAATACTTCATTATCATGGATCGTAAAATCAATATCCGACAGAACCTTCATATTTTGGAATGATTTATTAACCTTAACCAGTTCGATCAAAATGCTCTCCTGCTTTCTTATGTATTATAAGCGACACACAACTCCCATTTTGCCAATATATAATATATCTATTGATTTTTCCAATATATTTTTTCTATAAACAATACTTTTTCTATAGTTAAATCGAATAATTATACTATAACTCTTAAAAATAAATATTTTGTCAAGCGGATATTCGCAATCCGCTTCGCTACTTGCTCATAACCGAATAACTGCTCCGCAGTTTATCAGAAGGAGCTCGCACTCCTCCTGATACAAGCAAGTCCCCACCCACTGCTTATAGCTTTTCGCAATTGAAGCAGGGGACTTACTTGATTCGGTTAAATAAAAAAGGATGCCTGATCCCCATATAGACCAGTACATCCTTAATTATTTATCTTATTCTTCTAATTGTAATCTTTTTTCAATTATTTATTACTTCCGATTTCTGCTTCCTTTTATTCATTTTCCAGCAGATATTGGTAAACATCTCTCTTGCTGATTCCACGATCCTTCGCCACCTGCTTCATCGCCGATTTCCGATCCATACCCGTTGAGAGATACTGTTCCATGTGTTCCTCGATAGGGATCGATGTCCATGAAGCTTCTTCTTCCTTCTTGATCTCCTCCGGATCCTTTCCCTCAACAACGATCACACATTCTCCCTTTGGTTCCTCTGTTTGATAAAACTCAAGAGCAGCTTCAAATGTGGTGCGAAATACCGTTTCATACTTCTTGGTCAGCTCCCGGCAGATAGATATCCTCCGATCACCCAGAGCTTCCTTAAGCTCTGTTAGCGTACTCACAAGTCTGTGAGGTGCCTCATAGAGGATGATCGTTCTGGTCTCCTCCTTAAGCTCCTGCAATATCCTTGCTTTTTCTTTTTTATCCATTGGGAGAAACGCCTCAAACGCAAATCTTCTGGTTGCCATTCCGGATATCGTCAATGCAGTAATACATGCTGCCGGTCCCGGAAGTGAGGTCAGTTCGATCCCCGCTTCATAACATTGTCTGACCAGCTCCTCACCGGGATCAGAGATTCCGGGGGTTCCGGCATCTGTGATAAGAGCGATATTCGTTCCCTCTTTCATTTTTTCCACAAGATATCTTGCCTTTTCCACCTTGTTAAATTCATGATAACTGGTCATCGGCGTCTTAATATCAAAATGATTTAACAGCTTAATACTATGACGCGTATCTTCTGCTGCGATCAGATCCACTTCCTTCAGTGTATTCAGTACACGCAGCGTAATATCATCCAGGTTTCCGATCGGCGTTGCACATAAATATAACTTTCCCTGCATGTTCTTCTCCTGCTTCCTAATGACCGGATATCGGCTTTTTAAACCTTCCGATCACATTAATATCCATAAATGCTGTATATCTCGTCTGTATACACACCCGGTTCCCTGTAAACGATGATCGGCGCTTCCACCTTCATCCACGAGCCGCCTCCCCGGACAGCCTCGATCAGAACCATATTTGCCTCCTTATCCCGAAATGGATGAACCATTTTCATCCGTTTCGGTTCCAGCTTGTACCGGGTCATGGTTCCCAATATCTCGATCAGACGATGAGGTCTGTGAACCATATACATTCTTCCGCCCGGTTTCAGTACCTTAGCTCCCTCCCGTACTACATCCTCCAATGTGCAAAGAACTTCATGCCGGGAGATAGCTTTTACCTCCGTGGGATTCTTAAGTCCGTGGGAATCATTCATATACGGAGGATTTGTAGTTACTACATCAAAGGAAGCCGCTCCGAATATCCGGCTGGCTTCCTTAATATCTCCTTTAACGATACTGATTTTATTTTCCAGACCGTTTAAAGCAACGCTTCGCCCGGCCATTTTTGCTATTTCTTCCTGAATTTCCAGAGCGGTAAAATGTTCTCCCTCTGTTTTTGCGGAAAGCAGAAGCGGAATGATCCCGGTTCCCGTTCCCAGATCCAATACTCTTTCTCCCGGTTTTACCGATGCAAAGCCGGAAAGGAGGACTGCATCCATTCCAAAGCAGAAGCCATCTGTTTTCTGGATAATCTTAAGCCCATTCCGCTGCAGATCGTCCAAACGCTCATTCTCCATTAGATTAATTGTCATCGAGCTTTGATTTCCCCTCTTTTTTCTCCAGAGCCTCCAGCTGCTTTAATTCTGCATCATTAATATTGACCCGCTCTTTCTTTTTTTTCGGACGGAATCTGAGCTGATCCACCTTATACTCTCTGATCTCCTTTTCGTCACCGTTTACCGTAACAATGACCTTTACCAGCTGCCTGAGGATACTTACACTATGAACCTCACCCTTCAAGCCATCATCTGTCGTCACATAATCTCCGATATTAGGCAATCTTCCGTTTAATTCCTCGTAGGTTTCCTCCTCATATTTCAGACAGCACATCAATCTTCCGCACACACCGGAAATCTTTGTCGGATTTAAGGAAAGGTTCTGTTCCTTTGCCATCTTTATAGACACTGGGATAAACTCAGATAAGTAAGAGGCGCAGCACAACGGTCTTCCGCAGATTCCGATCCCACCGACGATCTTTGTCTCATCTCTTACACCGATCTGTCTAAGCTCGATTCTTGTTTTAAATACAGAGGCCAGATCCTTTACCAGATCACGGAAGTCGATCCTTCCGTCTGCCGTAAAGTAGAATAATACCTTGTTGTTGTCAAAGGTATATTCTGTATCGATAAGCTTCATATCAAGCTCATGCTTCTTTATCTTTTCCAGACAGATCTTATATGCTTCTTTTTCTTTTTCCTTATTTCTGCACTCGATTTCCTCATCTGCCTCTGTAGCCATGCGGATCACAGGCTTAAGGGGCTGGATCACCTTTTTATCGTCTACTTCGTGGGTTCCAAGGACTACATAGCCATATTCAATGCCGCGGGCCGTTTCCACAATTACGTGCTGGCCGACCTTGATGTCCTCCTCGCCCGGACTGAAATAATATATTTTTCCCGCTTTCCGAAAGCGGACTCCAATTACTTTTGTCATCGTTTTCTCCTCATGATGGGTTCTTTATGGTAAGAAGCAGAAGCTCCATTGCCAGCTCCATATTTACATTTGCTTCAAGTCTGGTACGTGCCAGATCAACGGCATTTAATATCTCCTCCAGACCGGCATAATCATATTTCTGCCCCATCTCATTAATTGCTTTATATTCATCCCTGAAGATAAGCAGGTTCATATCCTTGGTTACCTTAAACATCAAAACATCGCGGAACCAAAGCTGCATCAGATCCAGCATATCATTCATTTCAAATTTCTGATCCTTAATCTCCCGGATACAATCCAAAAGCATGGTTATATCCATGTCTCCCACACTTTTTATGACAGACATCACCTTCTGATACAGCTCTTTAAACTCATCAGAAGAAGATAAATGGATCGCTTTACCCAGATTTCCTCTGGCAAACGCCGCACATATCTCAGCCTCTTTATCCGGAACATGAAGATGCTCTGTCAGATAGCTTTTCACGGTAAAATCCTTCAACGGCTTCAATTTCAGCTGAATACATCTGGAAAGGATCGTCGGAAGAAAAGCCTCCTGATTTGTAGTGATGAGAAGGATCACCGCATAAGACGGCGGCTCCTCGATTGTTTTAAGAAGTGCATTCTGTGCCTGCACCGTCATTTTTTCCGCCTCATCAACTATGTAAATCTTATAATAACTGCTGTATGGACGGATCATGATCGTATCATTGATCTGCTCCCTGATATCATCGACGCCGATGCTTGCGGGTTTTTCATGCGTCACATAGATAAGATCCGGGTGGTTTCCTCCCAGAACCTGCTTGCAGGAGTGGCACACCATGCACGGTTCACTCCCTCCCTTTTCGCACAAAAGCGTCATAGCAAATGCATTTGCTATAGATTTACGTCCCATTCCGGCTTCACCTGTCAGAATGTATGCGTGGGAAACCTTATGGCCTTCTATGGCTTTTTTGAAATGATCCTTCACCATATCATTTCCGAGTATATCCTGAAATCCTGTGATTTTTCCATCCTGCATAGTGATCCCTCCAGTTTCAAGTTATTTGGAAGCCTGCTCCTTTGGCTCTGATCTAACGGCCTGAGCGGAAGCTTCTTCTTTTGTTTCCAAAGCTTGGGCTTCCAACGCTCTGATATCACTCAGTATCTCAGACAGACAGCTTTCTATATTCCTGTTTAAAAATCTTTTATTTATACCGAGTCCGGCAAGATTTTCTTCCGAGAAATCATCTTCATCTGCCAGATATCTTCGGCAGACCTCCCGATAATTAGGAGGATTCTGGGTACTTTCCCTTTCTACTGCTCTCATAAGCCGCTCACCGTCCGGTACCTCAATATACAGCGGAACGATCCTTTTCTGCCCAAAATACCGGCACATTTTTTTATATGCTTCCGGTGTTCCGATCATAAGAAAGGCTTCATCCTGTTCCGTTTCAAATTGTCCGTCATCCACGGTAAAATAACTCCACGGCCCCATCACGGTATCATACGTGCGTAATTCGATGATCTTTCCGGAGCTTTTCCATTCCTCCAGCCTTTCCGGTGATGTAAAGAAGTATTCCACACCATCTCTTTCTCCCTGACGGGACGGACGAGTCGTATAAGGAACGATCGTTTTAAACTTTGGCCACAGCTTCAACAGGTTCTTGTAGATCGTATCCTTTCCTGTGGCGCTTTTTCCCATGATATAATAGATCTTGCTCATTTCCGGTTCACTCCGCCTTTCCTGTTTCCATTTCGGCGCGTATTATTATTTTATCACAAATCCTTATTCATCCGCAACTGTTAATATAGTGGAAAGGGACATATCTGACAGCCCCTGAACCTCAAATCCACTCTCCTCATACCGGAATATCTGCTTCAGAATTTCCCCTGTGATCCTCTCCCCGGGAGCCAGTATCGGTATTCCCGGCGGATAGAGATACACAAATTCTATAGATATCCTTCCATTACTTTCCCTGAGAGCCGTTTTGATTTTTTTCTTTTGAAATGCCTCAGAAGGTGTCATTTTCGCATCAGCCTTTGGAAGCTCTGTATCAGGCTTTTTTATACTGTTAACGGTATCATCTTCGCTCAGGCTTTGATCTATCTCGAAAACGGCCTTTTGAAGTCTTAAAAGACCATCCTCAGTATCCATAAGAGAGGTCATTGCGATCACATAACCCGGAGCACACATTTCCATCTCCAGATGATATCTATTTCTTAAAAGTTCACCGAGCTGTTCCCCGTTCAGCTCCTTGGCATGATCTGCAGATATGATGATCTTTGACATATCCCAGTCATACGCCCCCAAAGCCTGCAGCGCTTGATGATCCGGGATTTTTAAAACTCTAAGAGCTGCGGTCGCTTCAAAAAAAGCTTTCATTCTTTTTTCATATTCCCGCATTTTGTCCCGGCCCGGCCCATCCATATATCGGATGCAGCGCTCTATTGCCGCCATAAACAAATACGATGGGCTTGAGCTTTGAAACATCCCGAGATATCGCTCTATCTTTTCCCGGTCCGCCAAATCCCCTTTCACATGAAGTATTGCAGTCTGTGTAAACGAAGGCAACGTCTTATGGAGACTCTGGATGACTACATCCGCACCACACTCCAAGGCAGATTGCGGAAAGCCACCCTCCTTTTTTGCAAAAGGCAAATGAGCCCCATGTGCCTCATCTACAATAAGAGGAATGCCATATTCATGACAATAACCGGATATCTTATCAATATCCGATACAACTCCTTCATACGTAGGAGATACCACAAGAACCGACGTAATCTTTGCTCCATTTGAGCTTTTATTCTCCTCCAGTGCAATCCTCACCCTCTCAGGGTCTATAACTCCGTTTATCCCATACTCCTTAATAAACTCCGGATACAAATATTCCGGCTGAAGCCCATTAAGAAGCAGAGCATGATATGCCGCCTTGTGACAGTTTCTTGCCAACAGGATTTTTTCATTCCAATCGGTACATCCGCAAATCGCAGCCAATAACCCGCAGGTGCTTCCATTGACCAGATAGTACGTTTTGTCCGCACCATAAATGTCAGCCGCTTCCTCCATAGACTTCTTCAATATTCCCTCCGCATGATGCAGATTATCAAATCCATCGATCTCTGTTATATCGATCGAGTATGGATTTGGAAATCCATCCAAAAAAACATCATCGATCTCCCGTCTTTTATGTCCGGGCATGTGAAACGGATAAAAATCAGATTCCCCATATTTCTTTAGTTTTTCAAGAAGGGACTGATTCTTTTCTCTCATACAGCTATTTTCTCTAAAACGATCATTATCTCTCATACAATCACTCTTTCTTATACGATCTTTCTCTTTTTATACAATCTTTTTCTCTCATACGGCCACTCTTTCCTATCTGCAAAAATAGCCTTGAAAGTAATTATACTTCCAAGGCTATTTTTCAGAGCTGTCCAACGATCCGGTTGAAAAAATGCCCTGTCTGATTGCTTCAACTCATATTCGATACTTTCACGGAGTCTAATTAACACCGTTACCAGTAACAGTAAATACAACATTTATGATTTAGAATTATCGTAACTATTACCGATCAGGTAATAGTTATCATTTTATATAAAAAAACGGAAACCCTTATTTCTAAAGGCTTCCGTGACTAAATGAGACATCGGGGATTCGAACTTCGGACAACTTGATTAAAAGTCAAGTGCTCTACCGACTGTAGGCAACTCCCATGTAATCAAGAAACTCATATAACTATCTTAATACGATTTCGTATAACTATCTGTAACTTATCCATAGAATACACTAAAAATCCATCTGTGTCAACCGCTAAATTCTATCTCTCGTATACATCAGTGAGAAACAAGTATAGTCCTCATTCTCATCTGAAATGGCTGCAATCTTATCTTTCACCTGTTGTATTCTTGCTTCTAAGAACTCATACGCTTGTCCAATGTTAGAAAACTCTGTACTGATACCTGTCATAAGGTCTATGTCGTTTGTAACGGCTTCGAGTACATCAACAACTGTGAACAGCAATGACTTCTGCATTGTTGATTTATCATATTCATCTGTCAGAGTTAATGAGTTCTCCGTGAGGAACTGGATGTACTGCTTATCAGAGAAATACTGTTGATTTGATAACTCCATTTTTAATCTATCTAATACTTTCATGTGTGTTTCCTTTCCTTTTATATGCAATAAAAAAGGACTACGGTGTTTTGCCGTAGACCTCTCTTATGTGTTCGTTGTTATTTGCTGTAATAATATCCAAAATGTCCTGTTTCTGATGTTCCATCAGTGTATACAATAGTAATATCATCTATGTCTATCCTTGCACATGTATCACAATATCCAATAATTTCATTGCTCATTGATACTGTATCACCTGCTTTTACGGGTCCCACTATTTCAACACTAACTGATGAACTTCTCTTTATTTCATCTTGAACCGAATCACCAACCGCATTTTCTAATCCTACATTAAATCTAACATACTTTATTTCTTTTCCTGTTGAGTTTTTAGCACTAAAATTAAATGTAATACCACCTGCTGAATTCAATGAAAAATAAAAATGACTATCCGTTAATTTTTTCCGCATATCAATTTGATGATCTAAACAATAATCTGTATCAGAGAATTTCTTGTTGTAACATCCTGATTTTTCACAAGTATGATAAGAACAGTAATCTCCACCATCTACTTTGTCGCTTGTACAATTTTCAACCGCACAAGTTAATTCCTGTTGATGCGTATAACAATACTTATTACGTTTTGATTTAGAATATGTACATCCTTCTATTTTACATGTATGATCTGAGCAGTAATCACTTCCCTCCATTTTCGGATTATTACAACTTTCTAACGAACATTTTTTTGCATTATTTGACACAGAAACAGCAATAATCATAATTAGAATTAAAGCAACAATGCCGATAATACTATATGTTACTTTTTTATCCATCACTTTAGTTTCAAATTGTTTATTCATTACCTCTATTTGAGAAGAACTTTCTTCCACATTTTGAACATCTGTTTTCTCGCTTGGTTCATCTGAAATCTGATCTGTATCAATATTTTCTTTACTATCTACCATCTCTACTTTTGTTCCACATTTCAAACAAAAAACACTATCATCAGGGATTTCCTTACCACATTTTCTACAAAACATATCATTCTCTCCTTAATCCAAATTGAACCACTCTTCCTCATCATCAACACTTGTTAATGCTGGTGTTAAAGTCATCATAGTTTTGTCATCATTAAATTTAACTGTAATATTTTCCCATTCTCCATATTGTTTTACTTTTATTGTATTACCGTTAATTACTTTATACTCATATGTGCCTATTGTCATATTCATCCATGAATATCCAGTTTCAATCCTATACTTAATTTCATCTTCCGAAAAATCTAAAATACACAAAATATAAGAACCATTTTCTCCTTCAATATTTTGCCAATCACGCATTAACTCTTTCTTTAAGGTGGATATGCGTATTGCATTGATAGCAAAACCAACAATAACAAATAACAATACTATTCCAATTATTATTCCTATCTTTTTCTTTGGAATCTCTTTCTTTAATTTTGATTGTTGATTATCCTCAATTTTTGTCCCACATTTTACGCAAAAAGAAGAATCACCTGGTAACACTTCGCCACAATTAGGACAAATCTTCCCTTTCTCATTTTCCATAACAAATTCTCCTTCTCCACATTTGATATTTACATTATACCTCATATTTTGATGTTTTACCATCTAATATTACAGCATATTGCACAATCCTACTTTAGTATACTTTAAGATGATTGGTAAATCCATCCACTGTGTTAATTGCAACTGCACTGATAAGACAATTTTTACAATAATCTACAAACGGCTGAATCTTATTCTGATATGACACAATAGATGCTTGGGATAAATTCTTGACACGACACTTACAGATAAATAAATCATAAGCGTCCTCTACAGATAAATTTTTAGATTTATTCATTTGGATTTGTTTCATTGAAACTACCTCACTTTCTGTGTGCTTGACTGCTGAATTTAAGTGAGATAGTTATGCGAACAAAAGAAAAAGGACTTACCACAAAATCGCGATAAGTCCATGACTAAATGAGACATCGGGGATTCGAACCCCGGACAACTTGATTAAAAGTCAAGTGCTCTACCGACTGAGCTAATATCCCATACAACTTATGTTGCAATGCCCAAAGCTGGAATCGAACCAGCGACACGAGGATTTTCAGTCCTCTGCTCTACCAACTGAGCTATCTGGGCT
>CAKRPJ010000020.1:0-42537 GCA_934376955.1 uncultured Lachnospiraceae bacterium
CCCCAGTCCCATACCAAAGATAAAGACCGGATCCAGTATCATGTTCAAGATCCCGCCGGTCGTTATCCCCAGCATGGCGTAAAATGCGTATCCTTGAGATCTTAAAAGGTTATTCATCACAAAGGAGCCCATCATGATCGGCGCTCCCAGAAGGATATAGCCCGCATAATCCCCTGCATAAGGGGCGATCGTCTCGGTCGCTCCGAGGAAGATAACCAGCTTATCCAGAAAAGCCAGTCCAAAAACAGCCATGAGCGTTCCTACCGCCAGAGCAGTAAAAAAAGAAGTGGCGGCGATCCGCTCCGCAAGCTCCTCCTCTCTTTTCCCAAGAGTTCTGGAAATGCAGTTGCCTCCTCCCATTCCCAGGGTAAAGCCCAGCGCCTGTATCATCGCCATTATCGAAAAGATTATGCCAACTGCTGCTGATGCGCTTGTGTTTATCTGACTGACAAAGAATGTATCTGCCATATTGTAGATCGCCGTTACCAGCATACTGATGATTGTCGGCACCGCCAGTCTGGGAATCAGTCTGGAAACCGGAGTCTCCGTCATCATAGTGTAGCGTTCCTCTTGTGTCATGGATCTCCCCATCCGTTTTCCTCCATTTCATGTATATACAAAAGCTGCCGCAGGAAAACCCTCCCACGGCAGCCATGTCGGCAGATATTCTCAATCTTATTTATTGCTCAGGTATTCGTGAATTCCGCGAGCACCGGCCTTACCGGCCTCCATAGCGAGAATTACAGTAGCTGCGCCTGTTACAGCATCGCCGCCTGCGAATACGCCTTCTCTGGATGTCTGTCCGTTTGCCTCGTCAGCAACGATACATTTATGCTTGTTAACATCCAGACCGCTTGTTGTAGCGGAGATCAGCGGGTTCGGGGAAGTACCGAGAGACATGATAACGGTATCACAGTCGATCACATAGTCGGAACCTGCAACCTCGACCGGACGTCTTCTTCCGGATGCATCCGGCTCACCTAATTCCATCTTCACTACGTTCATGCCCTTGACCCAGCCCTTATCGTCAACAAGGATCTCGGTCGGATTGGTAAGAAGGTCAAAGATAATGCCTTCTTCCTTTGCATGATGAACCTCCTCCACACGGGCCGGAAGCTCTGCTTCACTTCTTCTGTATACAACATGAACCTCTGCTCCGAGACGGAGAGCTGTTCTTGCAGCATCCATTGCAACGTTTCCGCCGCCTACTACAACAACCTTCTTGCTTGTTGCGATCGGGGTATCGTAGTCATCACGGAAAGCCTTCATCAGGTTGCTTCTTGTAAGGTACTCGTTAGCGGAGAATACGCCGTTAGCGTTCTCACCCGGGATACCCATGAATTTCGGAAGACCTGCACCGGAACCGATAAATACAGCGGAGAAGCCCTCGTCATCCATTAACTCATCGATCGTAACCGTCTTACCGATGATAACGTTTGTCTCGATCTTAACGCCAAGCTTTTTCACGTTGTTGATCTCCGGCTGAACTACGCCCTGCTTCGGAAGACGGAACTCCGGAATACCGTATGTAAGAACTCCGCCCGGCTCATGAAGTGCCTCGAAGATCGTTACATCGTAGCCAAGCTTTGCAAGGTCTCCTGCACAGGTAAGTCCGGAAGGACCGGAACCGATAACAGCAACCTTCTTGCCGTTCTTTTTCTCAGCAGCCTTCGGAACAAAGCCGTGCTCTCTGGACCAGTCGGCAACGAAGCGCTCCAGCTTACCGATGGAGATTGCTTCACCCTTGATACCGCGTACACATTTGCCCTCACACTGGCTCTCCTGCGGACATACACGTCCACATACAGCCGGAAGTGCGGAAGACAGTGCGATCGTATTTGCAGCATCCTCATATTTTCTGGCTTTTACTTCACTGATAAAAGCAGGAATATCGATATTTACCGGACATCCGGCTACGCATCTTGCATTTTTACAGTTTAAGCAGCGCTCTGCTTCTGCAACTGCTTCTTCCTCATTATATCCATAGCATACTTCCTGGAAGTTGGTAGCACGCACCTTCGGATCCTGTTCTCTGACAGGTACTTTCTTCATTACGTCCATGTCTGTTCCTCCACTATTAATTTCCATTGCAGTGGCCGCAGCCGCCGTGATGGGTATCACCCTCGCGAAGCTTTAAGATCGCGCGTCCTTCTTCTGTCTTATACATCTGCTGACGCTTCATCGCCTCGTCGAAGTTAACTGCATGTCCATCGAACTCCGGTCCGTCTACACATGCAAACTTAACAGTGTCACCGATCGTTACACGACATGCACCGCACATACCGGTACCGTCTACCATGATCGGGTTCAGGCTGACGATCGTTGGGATCTCAAGCTCTTTTGTAAGGAGACATACGAATTTCATCATGATCATCGGTCCGATGGCTACGCAGACATCATATTTCTTGCCCTGATTCTGCACCAGATCCTTAACGACCTCTGTAACCATTCCCTTTCTTACATAGGAGCCGTCATCTGTTGTGATGTAGAGGTTTCCTGCAACAGACTCCATTTCCTTCTCAAGGATCAGAAGATCTTTTGTCTTAGCACCAACGATTACATCTGCATCGATTCCGTGCTCATGAAGCCATTTAACCTGCGGATATACAGGAGCAGTTCCCACGCCGCCGGCAACGAACAGGTATTTTTTCTTCTTTACTTCTTCCAGGTCTTCCTTAACAAACTCAGACGGATTACCTAACGGACCAACAAAGTCACGGAAGGAATCTCCTGCCTTTAATGCGGACATCTTCTCCGTGGAAGCGCCTACGATCTGGAATACGATCGTGATCGTTCCTTCTTCTCTGTCATAGTCACAAATTGTGAGCGGGATTCTCTCACCTGCTTCATCCATCTTTACGATTACGAATTCTCCCGGCTGACAGTTTTTTGCGATTCTCGGTGCTTTAACCACCATAAGATGAATCTTATCCGCCAGCTTTTCTGCCTTCAAAATCGGATACATAATTCCTCACCCTCCTGTATAGTTTGGGAACGCTGTGCCTGTTCAAAGCGCACAAGTTCCCATATAAGATTATTTTATCATGCTGTGCAAATTATATCAACACAAAGTTACAAGAAATCCGTACTGCGGAAAGGGACCTCTGAATTCTATTTCGCGGATTGCTGTTTTTTTTCATACCTGCGAAACTCGTAACAAATACTGAAATAGGTCTGTTCGTCGCTCTCTGCCGTCACGATCCAGTCCGCTGCCTTCTCCAGATCCGGGAAGAAGGTATCCGCTTCATATACATAATCGATGTAGGTGATATGGGCGGTATTGCAGTAGGGCAGAAATTCTCTGTATATTTCTTCGCCGCCGATGATATAGATATCATCATCTGCAAACTGCTTCAGATATTCTAAAGCCTCCTTAAGGTCATAGACAGCGACGATGCCCTTTTTCCTATATGCCCGGTTCCTCGTAAGCACAACATTGATACGCCCGGAAAGCGGCAGCCCGCCCGGCAGGCTTTCAAAGGTCTTTCTTCCCATAACGACTACTTTTCCCGCTGTTTCTTCCCGAAACAGCTTCTGGTCTGCCGGTATCGTCACCAGGAGCTTCCCCCTGTTTCCGATGGCCCAGTTTTTATCTACTGCTGCAATGAGATTCATCCTGCTCCTCCATATATGATCTTTCTGCCTACAGTATATCCGATTTTTCTTCGGATTGCAATGCTCCCCATGGTGGCGGACAGATTCCTGTTGTAGGATTCCGGTTTTCAGTATATAATGATAACTGCTATACCGATAATCACGTTTTATGAGAGGAGTACTCCGAATGATAAAATTTGAACGCACCAGCGTCATGAATCTGGAAAACGCAATACGGGGCGCCAGAAATCCATTAAACAGCTGGGGAAGAATGGACAGCGCCTTTGATGAAGACGGAAATTTTGTTCTCGGCCCCAACGATATGGATCTGGCAAAGCGTCTCCGCAAGGCCGGCAGCGACCATAGAAAATATGTGCGCCAGATCTTCGTTTCCGTAGATATCACGGCTCCGCTTTACTGGTGGAAGGAATACGATACCTACAAGGTTGCGACTGTGGCCAACTCCACAAGTACCATGCACAAGATCCATTCCAAGCCCTTCTCCATTGACGATTTCAGCCACGATCACCTGACTCCGGCTTCTCTTTTATTTATGCAGACCGTTGTGGATCGTCTGGAATCCATCCGTCTTAAATATATGGAAGACGGAAAAAAGAAGGAAGACTGGTATGACTTAATCCAGCTGCTTCCTTCCAGTTATAATCAGATGCGAACCTGCACCATGAACTATGAGACTTTGATCAATATTTATTTTGCACGAAATGCACACAAGCTTACGGAATGGCACACCTTCTGCGATTGGATCCGGACGCTTCCTTACGCCAGAGAGCTTATTATCGCAGAGGATTAAAATACAGGTATCTGCTTCTGCAGGGTGAGGGAATAAAGAAACGCCTCCTTCACCCTTTTTTTTGTGATCTGCTCCAATGCATGTCTGTAGTAGATCATCTGGACACGGTAACGGTCGAGAAGCACCTTCTCCTCGCCTTTTAAGATCCGATCCGTCTTATAATCTACAAGAACGATCCCATCCTCCTCCTCAAACCATGCATCGATGATTCCCTGAACCAGCACGAGCTCATCCGAGTCTGCCTCATCCATCAGCCTCGCCGGGATCCCGATCGCAAATTGCTTTTCTCTGTAAAGCTGTCCCTTTTTATCGGCCTCCCGCATCCTGACAGCGATAGGAGAGTTTAAAAAGTCCCACAGCCTTCCGGCATCGACGGTATTAAACTCCCCTTCCTCGATCTGTCCTTCTTCCTTCATATTAAGAAGAAGGCGCTGCACATCCTGAAGACTTTCTGCCTCAGCAAAGGAAATAAGCTCCAGTACATGATGGTATATCGTTCCTCTCACGGCTCCTGCGTTCGGCCGCGGGCCTCCCGCATATCTTACCTTTTCATGCCCATCCTCTGTATTTTCCTTCCGCATAAATTCCGGGATCGTCGGAAGAAAATCACATTCTCCGTCATCAGTATACTGTCCCCGATGCTTAAGCTCCGATACGGACAGCTTGGCATGAAGCTCCACATCCTCCTGATAGGGGTAGGAATACCGGCTCATCCGGTTCAGTGCCTCTGTGCTTCCTGCGTCACCCGATGCATTTTTCATTGCCGCTTCTGTTCTTAAAGCCTCCAGCCTCCGGTAAAGGTCACCCTTTTCAGACTGTTTTTCCGCCTCCGCCGCGATAAGCCGCCCGGCGGGGATCTGATGCACGGACACAGAATCCGAAGCCATACCGGCAGCCATGAGAATCCAGTCCAGATAGGAATTGGCGGAGCTTAACACGGTAAACGGCAGCTGTCCGCTCTCAAAGGCGCCCTGCCATTTCTCCAACCGGTTTTCAAGATACCTGTCTCCGGCTGTGATGATGAGCTTCTCCTTTGCACGGGTCATCGCCACATAAAGGATCCGCAGCTCCTCTCCCATATTTTCTAAGTTCATCCTTCGGCTCAGCACGTTTTTCTTTAAAGTCGGAGCCTTCAGCTTGAGCTTTGGATCAAAGAAATCCGTGGCTGCGCCCAGCTTTTCATCGATGAGGATCTTTCCTCTGGAATCCTGCCGGTTAAACTGTTTTCCGGAGCCCGCAAGGATCACGACGGGAAATTCCAGCCCTTTACTCTTGTGGATGCTCATGATCCGCACGATATCTTCATTTTCCCCGCCACGGGAGGCTTCTCCGAAATCCGTATTGTATTTCTTCAGCTTCTCAATGTAGCGGATAAAGTCAAATAGGCTCTGATAGCTTGTTTTTTCAAAGGCCGCAGCCTTTTCTGCCAGCATATCCAGATTGGCCTGGCGTAGCTTTCCTGCCGGCATGGCCGATACATATTCATAATATCCTGTCAGCTCATAGACCCGGTACAAAAGCCGGTATACCGACAGATATTCCGCTTCTTTTCTAAGCACAGACAGAATACTCCGGAAGCGGCAAAGCTTTTCTGTGATCGCAGGAAAATCCGAAACATCTTCTCCTTCAACGCATTCAAGCCAATGGCAGAAGGCCCCATAAAGCCCGGAATCCTGTCCTTTTTCTGCCCAGCCTTTATACTTGGCAGCCAGAAGGGCAAGCTCTCTGTCGGAAAGTCCTCCGATGGGAGATCGGAGTACGCCGGCAAGAGGGATGTCCTGCATGGGATTATCCACCAGCGCCAGCATATTTAAGATAGTTTCTACCTCGATCGTCGAAAAATATCCGGTTCTTGATTCGGCCGCTGCCGGTATGCCTTCTGCTCCCAGCACGCTTAAAAATTCTTCTGCCCATCCGGAAAGGCTCCTTAAAAGGATCACGATATCGCCGCGCCTCAGTGTCTCATACTGCCCCGCTTTTCCATTCCAGATCTTCATTCCCTTTTCCGGATCGGTAAGTTCCCGGATTCTGGCGGCGATCAGCCTTGCCTCCGCCTCCTTAGAGGTGCAGTCGGCCTGATCCTCATCCATGGAAAGGAGTTCTCCGTCTCCTGTATGAAGCAGAAGAAGCTCCGTCATCGCCTCACCGGGCCTTTCCGTTTCCGGATAAGCAGCTCCCGCATGGAGTGCAGTTTCCTCCGTGTAGGAGATATCCCCCAGCTCCTTTGTCATCAGTGCAAAGAAAAAGTCATTCACGCTCCTTAAGACCTCAGGACGGCTTCTGAAATTTCGATCCAGCTCGATCTTCTGACAGGTGCTGCCTTCCGATCCGTAGGTTTCATACTTTTCCAGAAAAAGCTCCGGCTTGGCCAGACGGAATTTATATATGCTCTGCTTCACGTCTCCTACCATAAATACATTCGGCCTTCCGAAGCGCTCTCCGGAAAGCAGCCGGATCAGAGTCTCCTGAACGTCATTGCTGTCCTGATATTCATCGACTAGGATCTCCTCAAAGCTTTTTGCCAGCTCATCCGCTACCGGCCCCGGCCGGTGATCCTTTGACCCTCCGGTCAGGATCTCCAGCGCAAAGTGTTCCAGATCATTAAAATCCACAAGATTCTTTTCTTCCTTCCGCTCCTGAAAGCGTGCAGTAAATTCCTCCGTCAGCTCCAGAAGCATAAAGATCGGTTCACGGCAGGAGATCATGTCGGAAAACAGGGTCTCCATATCTCCCGGGGCATAAAGAGAGATCATTGCCTTGATCCCGTCCTTGACCCTGTTTCGTATTGCAGCCGCTCTCTCCTTTTTTTCGGGCTGTACCTGCTTTCCCCGGACGGCCGCAAGCCGGCCGAAGGTCAGTGCAGAGAGATTTTTGTGAAGCTCCCTGTAATCTCCTGCCGCCTCCAGCCGCCTTAATTGGGCCAGATCCTCTAAAAGCATCGGCAGATATGCCTCCGGCCCGTCTGCCTCATTAGCAAGCTCGATCGCCTCCTCGATCTGTTTTGCATACTCTGCTGCCTGCCTTTTGGCATCCTGCATCAGATACTGCATCCATTCCGTCTTATCAAAGCTCTCCGGACGATCGGCATCCTCTTTTCTGAGCTCATCCCGGCAGCGGGCGATCCATTCTCCGGGCCATGGATTACTCTGGGAAAACCTCCACATCCTGAGAATATACTCATCGAGTCCGCTGTCTGCTTTACCGGACGCATAGGCATCCACGAAGCGGAAAAAGCGGTCATCATTTCTTCCGTAGTATTCCTCCAGAAGCTCCTTCATGACATCGGCCTGTAGTAACAGCAATTCTCCCTCATCGGCGATCCGAAAGCCCGGATCCATATCCAGCTCATTAAAATGCTCCCGCAAAAGACGCAGGCAGAAGCTGTCGATGGTGGTGATCTTTGCATGATGGATCAGCGTGGACTGCCGCTCCAGATTTTCATTCTCCGGATCTGCCTCCAGACGTTCCTCCAGTGCCGCTCCGATCCTCTCTCTCATCTCTGCCGCCGCCGCATTGGTAAACGTCATGACCAGAAGCTGATCGATGTCGACGGGAGCGTCCTTATCTGTTATCATCCGAATGATCCGTTCCACCAGAACAGCTGTCTTTCCGCTTCCGGCGGCCGCTGAGACCAGCAGGTTTTTTCCGCGTGTTGTTATGACCTTTTCCTGTTCCTTTGTCCATTCGACCTTAGCCAAAGCTCTCTCCTCCCTCAGCCCTGCTCTCCTTGGCTGCATCCATATTGTTTTCGTCTTCCTCCGACTCAAGCTTCTCCCATATCTCCTCCGGCTTCATCTTTTTAAGTCTCCGGAAGCCAAAGCCCCTTGTCTTAAGGTCAAAGCCGCATACACTGTGATAGGGGCAGTAATCGCAGGCTGTTTTTGCCCCCTCCTTATATGGATCCACCGCGATCCTGCCGTCAAGGATCTCCTCACCCATCGTCTTCAGACTCCTGTTCACATATCCGGACAAAGCGGCAAAACGCTTCTGTCCTGCCACAGAGGATTTATATTCCTGAAGCAGCCCGTCTTTTAAAATGACCGGGATCACATCCGACTCCTTTTCCAGCTCACAATCCAGATGGTGGATCACTTCCATGCTGCTGTTTACCAGCCCGTTCATCCGAAGCTTTTTGAGGATCGCCGACTCAATATCTTCCTCAGTCATCTCTCCCTTTCTCTCAAGGATCGGATCGTCGATATGATAATAAAAAATACCGGCCGGAACCACCTCCTTCTTCGGATACCTTCTCTTTTCCATTCCGAGGGCGGCATCCAGATAAACAACCAGCTGAAGCTGCAGACCGTGATATAAAAGGGCCAGATCAAAGGAAGTGCTTCCGGATTTATAATCCATGATCTTTACATAGACCTTGTCCTCATCCTCAAACACATCCATGCGGTCGATCCTGCCCCTCAGGTTAAGCATTTCTCCTCCCTTAAGCGGTATCCGGGTGCTGACATCCACCTCAAATGCCTCCGGCTCAAAATCTCCCTTCTTTATCTGATAGATCAGCGCCCGTATCGTGCGGTCAGCGATCCTCTCGACCTTCTTGGCCAGATAGGCATTCCGGGCCGAGCTGTTCATGATCGTATTTCTATATTCCAGCGTCACCTGCTCCACACAGGTCTTTACCATAGCCTTCCGCTCTGTTTCCTCGATCGAACGAAAGTCCTTGCCCTGCATTTTAACAGCTTCAAAGAATAAATCGATCGTCCGGTGGAACAGATTTCCCATATCGGAAAAATCCAGCTCATATTCCCGTCTTTCTCTAAGCTCCAGTCCCTGTCTTAAGAAATGGGCATAGGCACAGGCCGCGTATCCTTCGATCCTTGTGACGCTTCCGTTTAAAACATTTCCGTACAGCGCCCTGGCAGCCGATCTTCCGATCCCGGTCTCCTTATAGGAGTAGGAGCAGGCTTTCGCCAGCTCCTCCATATTCTTTTTTTCTGCCTCCTGAAGCGAAAGCCAGCCGTACAGCTCCTTTGCTCCCGGATCCTGATCGATCTTCTCCGGATTCTGAAGCCATTCGATCACCGCCTTTTTCGCTGCTTGAACGGAGATCCGCACGTCCTTTTTTTCTTCTGCTGTCATAATGCATGCATCCGGAAACCATTTTTTCAGCTTTCCGATCAGAGAAGATGGCCGCAGGGTCTTTCCCTCTGCTGAGAGCAGGGACCATGAGACAAACAACAGCCTTTCCGGCTTTGTCAGCATTAAATAGAGATAAAATCTCTGCATAAAGCCTTCCTCCCGCGCCGTCGGAGCAAGCTCAAGAGAGCTTTTTTTCAGCACCTCTCTCTCCCGGTCGGTAAGAAGACCTCCTTTTTCTGCGTTTTCCGGAACGATTCCCTCATTGACGCCGACAAAGAACAATGCCTTGATCTCTGACAGTCTTGTACGCTTGAGATCACCGGCAACGACGCGGTCGGCCCCGGCCGGTATCATTCCGACCTTAAGCTCAGAAAGTCCCGCACTCAGGATATCCAGATATTCCCGCTTCGAGATGGTTTCCGTCCCTAAAAGCTCATAAAACCGTTCCAAAAGCTCCATGACAAGACCATAAAGTTCTTCGTATTCGCGTGCTTCCTTCATAAGCCCCCGGGCAGAAAATTCCTCTGCCCGCTGTTCAAGCTTCCTTTCCACAGAAAGAGCCTGAAGAAGCTCGATAAGAGCCTCTGTGATCTCTCCTACGGTTTTGTCACGGCCCTCTGCCTTTTCCTTCCATATCTTAAGAGGAGCTAAAAGCTCAGCCTTAAACTCATTCATTTCCTCCAGATTCAGCCGTCCTGCACCTTCTGCTTCCTTTTCCCATACAGAATCCCAGCCCTTAAAGCCACGGATCCCGAGAGAGCGGACATAAACTTCCATTCGATCCAGTTTTTCGAGCTCCTCCGTTACGAGTCCTGTCCGAAAATACTGGAACATGCTCTCATAATCAAACCCTTTTCTTAAAATCTCCAGTGCGCTCTTTATCAGTCTGACCATAGGATTCCCGGACACATCCTTTTTTTCATCGAGGAACAGAGGAATACGATTTTCCTCAAACTGCCTCTGCAGCTCTTTGGAATACCCCGGAAGGTCACCGCAGACCACAGCGATATCGCGATAACGATAACCATTCTTTCTTACCAGCTGCTGGATCTGATTTACAACAAGCTCGACCTCCTCTGCCGGATTTTTTGCTGCCGTCAATGACAGGCCCTCCGGAATGCCATGAAAGGCATGATAGGGATAACGGAACATATTTCTTTCCAGATGATCCAGAAACGGACTGTTTAAAAAACGCTTAAGAGGTCTGCCGGAAAGCCGGATATCCTCGTGGACAGGAAGCTTCCGGTCATTAGCCAGCGCCCTTAGCTTTCCTGCCATCTTCCGGCTCATATCAAACAGATCCGATTCCTTTCCTTCTTCGTAAAGCTCCACGCTCTCCGGTATGGTGACCGTTACATAAAGCTCTCTTGAAAGTCCCATTAACAATCCGATCAGGCGATACTGCACCGGGGTGAAGCCCGTGTAGCCATCCAAAAAGATCACACTGTTTTTTAACAGCCTTGAACGCTCAACGACCCGGCATAACACATCAAGAATCTCCTCAAGGGTGATGTAGCGCTCCTTCGTAAACTCTCTGAACGCACCGTAGATCACATTCATATCCTCCAGCTTTCGCAAAAGGAGAGGTGTCATCTCCGCTTTTCCCATCTGTTCACGGATAAGCTCCGGCGTGACCCCGTACTGGTAAAATTCCGACAGCATGGATTTGATCTCATTCATGAAGCCGGTCTGGCTCAAATGGGCGGAAAAGGCCTGAAGCTCATCCCGTTTCTCTCCTGCCAGCTTTCTTAACACCATGATCTTTCCGGTATCATCAAGGATCTCCGGCTGCGGCATAGACAGCTCGGAAAAAACACGCCATGCAAGACGTTCAAAGCTTACGGTATCTATATTCATGGTTCCGTGGGACGGATGCATCCGGATCAGCTTTTTCTGCTCCTGCATCGTGCTCTGCTCCGGAACGATGATAAAAAACTGGCGCTGCGGCTCCTTGATGGAACACTCTATGATCTTTCTGTAAATATATTCTGTTTTTCCGGCGCCGGATCCGCCGGTGATCAGCGTAAGACCCATTCTAAATCCTCCCGCTTACTGTTGTTTTCTATTGCTTTTCAGTCATTGTCGTTATTTTTCTCTCCTGTCTATTGTACCATTCTTTCTGTTTCCGGCACAACCGCATTTTTATAATGTCCGTGACATATATAAACTTATCCGATCATAAACTGTGTAAAAAACAATAAGGAGCAATCCATGAGTTCAAAAACCAGGATCATTGTCCTAAGGATGAAGGAGATCATCTACACGGCCCTGTTTATCGGCTTTGCATTTCTCCTGATCCTTCTCCTTTTCTTTATGTTCCGCCCGGAAAGCAAAAAAGAAAGCGAAGAAGAAACCACCCGTTCCGCTTCCTACACCCCAGGTCTCTATTCGTCACCCCTTTCCCTCGGAGGGCAGAATGCCAATGTGGAGGTGACCGTAAGCAGCGACCGGATCGAATCGATCACCCTTGTTCCATTAAGCGATTCCGTTGCTGCCATGTATCCCTTAATGCAGCCGGCCATGGACGCCCTTTCCCCTCAGATCCTTGAAGCCCAATCTCTGGAAGGACTTGAATACCCCTCCGGCTCCCAGTATACCTCGATGGCCTTAATGCGTGCCGTAAGAAAGGCCCTCGAAAAAGCCCTTCCATGAGAATGGCATGAACATATTTCCTATTTTTACAAAAACTATTGACAGATCTGCGCTTATCGATTATACTTTGCGGCGTAGCGATAATTCATCATGATAAATTGTTAATTTGCTAATTCGCTAATTTATGAAACTATCGAAATACGATAAGAAGGAGGATCATTCCATGAAAAACACCAGATTGCTCATAACCCTTACACTCACACTTTCAATGGCAGCTTTGACAGCCTGCACCCAGACGGTGACGGCTGTGCATCCGGTCTTAGGTTCCATGCCTGCTGTTACAGCAGAAGCTGCCGATACCAGTTCAGCAGGAGGTGAAAAGGAACATTCCTCCAACCGACTTCAGGATATTCTGGATCGCGGATACATTGAGGTGGCTACCGAACCATATTTTGCTCCCAATGAGTTCATTGATCCGACAAAAACAGATGATTCTAAATATGTAGGCTCCGATATCGAGCTTGCAAAATATATCGCCAAGGATCTGGGGGTAGAGCTGCGATTAAAGCCTATGGATTTCACCAGTGTTCTCGGAAGCGTCAGCACCGGAAAATTTGATCTTGCGATCTCGGCTCTTGCCTATACTCCGGCACGGGCAGAAACCCTGAATCTCTCTAAAGGATATTATTTTGGCAGCGAGGATCCCCAGAAGGCCTACGGACTTCTGATCCGGAAGGAGGATGCCGATAAAATCCGGAGTGCAGAAGACTTAAAGGATCTGACCATCGTGGCTCAGAACGGCTCCCTTCAAGAAATGTTCGTAACAGAACAGATCCCTGCTTATAAACAACTCAATCTGGTATCCTCGACGAACGATGCCTTTTTAATGGTGCAGACGGGCCGTGCCGATGCTGTTTCCGCTTCCCTCAATATGGCTCAGCTCTATCTGGATTCCAACCCGGATTGCGGTCTGATGATCCTTCCCGATTTTTATTTTACTGTCGATAAAAATGTGCAGGGCACAAGGATCGGTATTCCGAAGGGAGAAGACGAGCTCACCGACAGGATAAATGGGATCATTGATGAAGTTCTGGAAAAAGATCTCTATAATCAATGGTACGAGAGCAGCAGAGAATATGCAAAAACTCTCGGCCTCGATGTGTAGGTCAAAAAAAAATGAAATAGGATATCGCCAAAACGGTTGCCCGCAATTTTTTCTTATGTTAAAATAATTTTACTTATATCATTATACTTAAGGAAGGAATTGCCATGAACCGAATCGATCCACAGCTCTGGAAGCAGGAGCTCCCTGAATTCAGAGAAAAAACAGAAGCTTTTTATGCCGGACAAATAGATAAAAATACATACAAGGGCTTTTCCGGTCTTTACGGAAGCTATGCCCAAAAGGGCGGAAAGGCCAGTATGCTGCGTCTTCGCATGACTGCCGGACGTGTGACAAAGGAGAAATTTCTTTTCGTATCCGACATGATCCGCAAGCATAACGTGACCCGCATGCATTTTACGACCTGCGAATCCATCCAACTCCATGACCTGCAGGCAGATGCAGTATGTGATATTATGGAGGGTGGTCTTTCGCACAATATTGTCACGATGGGAGGTGGCGGTGATTTTCCCCGCAATATCATGTGCTCTCCTCTCTCCGGTGTGGCACGCAATGAATATTTCGATGTTATGCCCTATGCCGAGGCAGCCGGAGAATATCTGATGAGCTTTATAAAAGCAGAAAAGATGCCGCGAAAGCTGAAGGTCTGCTTTTCAAACACCCCGGAAAATATCCCTCACGCTACCTTCCGTGATCTTGGCTTTGCCGCAAGGATGGATGGCACGTTTGATGTTTATAGTGCCGGAGGTCTCGGAAACAATCCGCGTTTCGGTGTCAAAGTAGCGGAGGCAGTAAGTCCGGAAAAAATCCTCTACTACATCAAGGCCATGTGGCTCACCTTCCGTGCCTACGGAAACTATGAAAACCGCGGAAAGGCCCGCACCCGCTACATGCAGGAGGCACTGGGCGGCGCAGAAAACTACAAAAAGGCTTTTCTCTTAAAGCTTGATGAGGTATTCGCTTCCGGTGAAGCTCTTAATCTCACCATAACCGATTCCCCGATCAAAAAGAAGGGAAACGGTTCCGAAGCTTCCGGTTCCCGCATCCTGCCGCAAAAGCAGGAGGGACTTTACACTGTGGCCTGGCATCCTATCGGCGGACAGCCAAAGCCCGAAACCTTCTGTGATCTATGTGATATCCTTAAAGATATCGAAGGAGCTGAGATCCGGCTTGCACCGGATGAAACAGCTTACATCATTAACCTTACCGGAGATGAGGCAGTCAGAGTCTTAACGGCAACGAAAGACGGGGCATCCACGCTCTTTGAAACCTCTGTAAGCTGTATCGGCGGCAGCGTCTGTCAGATCGGACTTCGCGATTCTCAGGCTCTTTTAGCAGCCTGTATCAAGGCTGTCCGCAAAGCAGGGATTCCCGATGGCGCTCTCCCGCAGATCCATATCTCCGGCTGCCCCTCCTCCTGCGGTACCCACCAGACCGGTATCATGGGCTTTCGAGGCGGCGTAAAGATGCTGGAGCAAAAGCCGGAGCCGGCATTCGTTCTCTATATAAACGGAAATGAACGACAGGGTGATGAACGTATGGGACAGGAGATTGGAACCATCTTAGAATCCCGGATCCCGGAATTTCTTGTAGAACTGGGTCGGGCTGTTTCCCAAAGCGGGGTAGGCTTCCTCGAATGGTTTTCCGCCGATCCGGATGCGGTTATCCGTATCGCCGCTCCCTATATAAGCTAATGATACTTCGGTTAAAAAAGGGCCGCAAAACGTATCGGTTTACCCGTATCGCTTTGCCGCCCTTTTTATTAACAGGGAATTTTACACTTCCCAATCGGAATCCAAAAAGCCCTCTCCGTAGACCTCTTTTGCCTCCGATACGATCACGAAAGCACTCTCATCGTTCTGATATACGATCTTTTTCGCTTTGTAGAATTGTTTCCTGTCAATTACGCAGATCAAAGTTTCTCCATCGACCTTCGCGTAAGCCCCCCGGCTTTTAAAAAATGTGCAGCCTCTCCCGAGATGCTCCATCAGTTCTTCCGCGATCTCCTCGACCTTTGGTGACATAACCGTGATCATCGTGCTCTTATTCAGGCCATAGAGAATCACATCGATCACATAAGTAGAAACGACCATATTGATCAGACCATAAAGTCCGGACTCAATATTTCCGAATACGATCATGGAAGCACCGATGATGACCAGATCTGTCAGCATTACCGCCGTACCGGTCTGCATGTGGGGACGGAATTTCTGTAAAAGCTTCGCTGCGATATCACCGCCGCCTGTGGTGGAGCCGCGCATAAATACGACAGCAAGGCTGGCTCCCACCAGCACACCGCCGAATATACAGGAGACCATCTTATCTCCTGTATAAATCGGCACATAGGGTGTTATCACAAAATCAAGGATCACGGTCAGGATAAACACCGTTTTTAACGTCTTAAGCGTTCTGGATTTCCCAAGCCAGATCCATGAAGCCGCCAAAAGCGGGATGTTGATAAGAAACGTCAGGATACCGATCGGCAGACCGATAAGTCGGTTGATAAGGATCGCCATACCCGTCGCACCGCCCGGTGCGATATCAATACTATCTATAAAACAATGCAATCCGATTGCCTGTAAAAATCCGCCTGTAACATCCGACAGAAGATCCAGACTGAATTCTTTTACCACCTTCCTCATATCTGCCATACACTTTTTCCCTCTCCCTTTCCCTTTTCAATGGAATATGTCAGCTTTGCTGACCGGAATCACGCGCCAAGTCTCACGGACGTTCGACTTAAACCCGGACACATCTTTAATGCCTTCTTGAATCCACATATTTTTTAATGTTGGAGGCATTAACAAACTTACTGATCTCTCCGTTTTTTACCAGAACCAGAGTCGGCGCCTGCATGATCCCGTAGGCATCCGTAAGCTCCGGATTCTCCTCTGCATCGACCAGTGTATAGGTTTCGTTCTTTAAAAATTCCTTTGCGATCTTACAGTTCGGACAGGTCTTTGTCGTAAAAAGGAATACACCGTTTCCCTTTTTCTCCGGATGCTGTGGTGATGTATTTTCAGCCTGCTGCTCCTTCGCCTGCTCCAGTGCACTCTGCTGCTCCTGTACCTTTGCCTTCGCTTCCTCGATCGCCTCAGCGATCTCCATCGAGCTTTCCGGCTTTTTCTTAAGAACAGAGCTTCCTACATCATACAGTCTTCTTTCTTTATATTCCTGTGCCTTTCCGTCGTTCCAGTTCTGTACCGGACGGTAATAGCCGGTGATACGGCTGTAGACCTCCGCCTTTGCACCGCATATCGGACAGGTAAAATGCTCTCCGGCAAGGTAGCCATGCTCCTGACAGATGGAATAGGTCGGAGACAGGGTATAATACGGAAGCCTGTAGTTTTCTGCGATCGTCCGTACAAGCTTTGCCGCTGCCTTCCAATCCGGAAGCTTTTCGCCGAGGAACGCGTGAAATACGGTTCCGGAGGTATAAAGCGTCTGCAGCTCGTCCTGGATATCCAGGGCGTCAAATACATCTGATGTATAAGAAACCGGGAGATGAGAGCTGTTCGTATAGTATGGAGTCGCATCCTTATCTCCTCCGGCTGTGATGATATCCGGATATCTTTCCTTATCATGCTTTGCTAGACGATACGTCGTGGATTCTGCCGGTGTCGCCTCAAGATTATAGAGATCCCCGTACTCCTCCTGATACTGGATCAGGCGTTCTCTCATGTGGTTTAACACATCCTTGGTAAACTGCTGAGCCTCTGGACTTACAAGATCCTTTCTGATCCATTTTGCATTTAAGCATGCCTCATTCATTCCGATCAGGCCGATGGTTGAAAAATGGTTTTCAAAGCTGCCGAGATATCTCTTGGTGTACGGATACAGTCCGCTGTCCAAAAGCTTTGAGATCACTTCACGCTTGATCTTTAACGAGCGGGCGGCCACATCCATCATGTGATCCAGCCTCTCATAAAAGTCCTCCTCATTTTGGGCGAGATAGGCGATCCTTGGAATATTGATTGTCACAACGCCGACAGAGCCGGTGCTCTCACCGGAGCCGAAGAAGCCGCCTGTCTTTTTTCTCAGCTCGCGAAGATCCAGACGCAGACGGCAGCACATGCTGCGGACATCGCTGGGCTGCATATCGCTGTTGATATAGTTTGAAAAATACGGAGTTCCGTATTTTGATGTCATCTCAAATAATAAACGGTTATTTTCTGTATCTGACCAGTCAAATTCCTTGGTGATGGAGTAGGTGGGGATCGGATACTGGAAGCCGCGGCCGTTGGCATCTCCCTCTACCATCGTTTCAATAAAGGCCTTGTTGATCATATCCATCTCTTTTTTACAGTCGCCGTAGGTGAAATCCATATTTTTTCCGCCTACGATGGCCGGCATATTTACCATATCATCCGGTACGGTCCAGTCCAGAGTGATATTGGAAAACGGTGCCTGAGTTCCCCAGCGGCTCGGTGTATTGACGCCGTAGATAAAGGATTCAATACACTTTTTAACAGACGGATAATCCAGATTATCCACCCTTACAAAGGGAGCCAGATATGTATCAAATGAGGAGAAGGCCTGAGCGCCTGCCCACTCATTCTGCATGATCCCGAGGAAATTCACCATCTGATTGCACAGCACAGAAAGATGTCTGGCCGGTGAGGAGGTAATCTTTCCGGGGATACCGCCGAGTCCCTCTAAAAGCAGCTGCTTTAACGACCATCCGGCACAATAGCCGGTCAGCATGGACAGGTCGTGGAGATGGATCGCTCCGCTCCTGTGGGCATCCGCGATCTCCGTATCGTAAATCTCTGACAGCCAGTAATTTGCTGTGATGGCGCCGGAGTTGCTTAAGATCAGTCCTCCGACCGAGTAAGTAACTGTCGAGTTCTCTTTCACACGCCAGTCCTCGACCTTTACATAGCTGTTTACCACATCCTTATAGTCAAGGATGGTATTCTTCATGTTGCGGATCCGCTCCCGCTGTTTTCTGTATAAGATATATGCTTTTGCCACATCGGTATAGCCGCTCTCCTCAAGGACATGCTCTGCACTGTCCTGGATCTGTTCTACCGTGATCTTTCCGTCTTTCATTTTTCCCTGAAAATCTGCTGTTACACGCAGGGATAACAGTTCAAGGATCTCGTCGTTGTAATCCTTTTTTGTGGCTTTGAAGGCCTTTCTGATGGCTTCCGTGATCTTGCTGAGCTTAAACTCCGCGATCTCACCATCGCGTTTTATGACCTGAATCATTCCAATACCCCTTTCTCCTGTGAAACAATCGGCGGTTCCGGAGCATAGCTTCCGTACCGCCTTCTCATTTACCTTTTGTAACTATTCAGTACCTTCATAGTTACAAGCAAAAATCCATTCCAAATCGGCTGCGCCGATAGGATTTTTGCCTTCCAGCTTATGTTTTCTTACGGTCAGCGCAGCAAGTGCGCAGACCTACTGAACAGTTACTATCTTTTCATTTTTCTCTTATTTCGTGTCAGGTCTTATTATAGCAGAACGCAGGGGAAAACACAATATCTTGTTTGTCTATTTTTCAGAATTCCAGATATTGTGCATAATTTCCTCAAAAAGCTCCAACGGGATGTAGGCCTGCACCCGGATCCCGTCTTCTGTGTATTCCTCTGAAAGCAGCTGGCCGTTTTTCCTTATCCTCTGGATCCTTCCTGCCTCTGCATAAGGAAATACTCTTTCAAAGTAAATCCTGCGGCTTCTCAGTATCTTCTCTAACGTTTCAAGAAGCGCATCGATCCCCTCTCCGGTCCTTGCCGAGATCCTCACGCGATGATCGGAGGCCACATCTCTGCAGGAGATATCCGCACCCTCCTTATCGATCTTATTAAAGACCGTAACGATCTCTTTATCCTTGATCTCCAGCTGGCGGAGGGTCTCGTATACGACGTGCATCTGCATATCCATCTGCGGGTTAGATGAATCCACCACATGAAGGATCACGTCACTGTATTTTGCCTCCTCCAACGTACTCTTAAAGGCTTCGATCAGATTATGGGGAAGCTTTCTGATAAATCCGACCGTATCGGTAAGCAGGATCGTCTCGCCTCCCGGCAGTGTAAGCCCCCGGGTCGTGGGATCTAACGTAGCAAAGAGCTTGTCCTCCGCTAAGATCCCCGCCTGTGTCAGACGATTCAATAATGTGGATTTTCCCGCATTTGTATATCCGACGATCGCAACACTGAGGGCTCCCTGTCTCTCGCGGGATCTTCGCATCACATCACGATGCCGCTTTACATCCTCTAACTCAGATTTTAATTGCCCGATCCGTTCATGGATCAAACGCCGGTCCATCTCCAGCTTTTTCTCTCCGGGCCCTCTTGTACCGATGCCGCCGCCCAGACGTGAAAGCGAATTTCTTAACCCTACCAGACGGGCAGCCCGATATCTGAGCTGAGCTAATTCGACCTGGATCTTACCCTCTTTTGTTCTTGCACGCGACGCAAAGATATCGAGGATCACCATGGTGCGATCCATCACCTTTGTCTCCAGTGCATCCTCCAGATTTTTAAGCTGAGCCGGGGACAGCTCATCGTCACAGATAACGCCTGTTGCCTCTGTCTTAAGGATCAGCTCCCGGATCTCCTCAAGCTTTCCCTTTCCAAGATAGGTTCCGGGATGTACGCTCTCTCTGTTCTGGATTACGGTACCCACCGTGACAGCTCCTGCCGTCGACGCCAGCTCCTCCAGCTCATCTACAGAAGCCTCCGTGTCATCCTCCGGCCCGGTACTGACCGCTGCCAGAATGACTCTCTCCTCAGTTTCCTTTAATTCTATCATTTCTGCCATAAATGATCCTCAATGTCTATCTGCTGTTTAAAAATGCGATTTCATGCTCTACGCGTTCATCGCTTCCGTATTGTTCTGCATAGCCTTCAAACAGAGACAAGGCCTCATGGAAACGGCCCATATATTCCATACAGACTGCTTCATTGAAGGCAAGCTCCTTCGCGGATACCTCGTCAGAAAGCTTTCTTCCGCGGCCGATATATTCTAACGCAGCTTCATACTGTCCCTGTTCCATGGACAAAAGTGCCAGACAGTTATAGATTTCTGTTGATTCATAGGGGGAATTAAGAAGCTCCTTATATGTTTCCTGTGCCTTCTCAACAGCCCCCGCCTTCCGGAACGCATTTCCCAGTGCCAGAACAGCCTCTCGGTATCCGGATGACTTGGTCTCCCCCGAATGATGCTTTTCATCCAGAGCCCGGCCGGCCTCAAGCTCCAGAAGGGCTTCCTCCGTATCACCGTTTTCTGCGGCACAGATCGCCGAGAGATAGCTGTACTCCGCCCTCTCTCCGTCTATCTGCTTAAGGATACTGTAGGTGTGGAGTGCTGCGGTATGATCCTCCAGCAAATATTCCGCCTGTGCCCGGTATTTTAAAACATCGATCTCAAACTCGGATACTTTGTCTGTATCGGCAAGAGCAGTTTCAAACTCCCTGACTGCTCCCTCGTGGTCTCCGGCATCCAAAAGTGTGATCCCCTTTTCCCTTGCCGCCTGTCTCTCCTGTGAGACACCATTGCAGCCCGCAAGCAGGACAGCGGTAAGAACGAGCAGGGCAGCTGTCTTTCTTTTCCCCTTCATATTTCCCTCCGGAACCTATTTTGTCGTGCTTCCGAATCCACCGTTTCTCTCCGCATCCGTGTCATCGTCCACAGTGATCCCGTATTCCAGAAAGATCCCCTGTGAAAAACCGGTTCCCGCCTTTACCTCCACAGTCTTGTTTTCTCTGGAATCGTTTGTCAGCTTGATCTGGATATGCCCCTCGTTGTCGGAGCCGTAATAGTCGCTGTCAATGATCCCTACCGTATTATTTAACTGCAGGCGATATTTAAAGCCCAGACCGCTGCGGGGATAGAGCTTTAACACCCATCCGTCCTCGATCCATGCCCGGATCCCTGTCAGTATCTTTATTGTCTTTCCCGGCTCCAGAGTAAAATCGCAAGGGGCAAAGAAATCATATCCGGCGGATCCTGACGTTGCCCGGTGCGGAAGACGGATCCCGTCATAGATCTCCCGGATCTTCTCCTCCGGGTCTTTAGGATTTTCACTGCTCCAGTCCTTTTTAAACTGTTCAAAGCTCACCTTTTCAAATCTGGCAATTCTCTGCATATATTTCTCCTCTATATGGTCTGTAGTCGCTTTCCGATACGTATTCCTTTATTTTTCGTGCAGGATGAGCTTTCCTGTTTTCAGGCTCTTTTTCACATCGATCACGTTCTGGTTCGAGCTGCCCTTCCAGTGGAGCTTATTATCCTTTAACGTATCTACGAACCGGCCGTCCACCAGCACATCCACATACTTCATAAAGGGAAGATCCTGAATCTCCTCCCAGAGATATCCGGTATAGACCCATATCGTCTTATCCGGAAATTCATTGTGGATCTTAACGATCAGCGCTCCGACCTCATCCCTGTTTTTTACATGGAGCGGGTCTCCTCCGCTGAAGGTGATCCCCGAAACATAATCCTTGCCGAGCTCCGCAAACAGCTCCTCTCTGGCTGCATCGTCGAAGGGAATCCCGCCATTGATATCCCATGTGATAGGATTCTGGCAGTTTTTACAGCCATGGCTGCAGCCGGCAACCCAGAGGACGGTGCGAAGACCGTCCCCATTTAACATGTCATCCTTTGTTATATTGTGGTATCTCATCATTATTTTCCTGTATTTACATACTCTTTCTCTCTGCGATCTCTGCCATCTTTGCATCATTTAAACGTGTATCGCCCTTTACCCGGGAATAGCTTAAATATCCGTTCATGCGGTCGATCTTCGTCAGGTTCTTGCTTCCGCATACCGGGCATACATCCATGTTCAGCTCCTCATGTCCACAGTCATCGCAGTAGGACAGGGACAGATTCACTCCCTCGTAAAAGCCCATCTTCATGGCCCGGCGCACTAAGGAACGGATGGCCTCCTTGTTATAGGCGATCGGATATTTTACGTACTGGATTTTGCCGCCGTTGCTGAGCTCCCAGAAACGATATTCCAGATCCTGCTTCTCAATCGGCGTGATGCTCTCTGTTACATGGCAGTGGAAGCCGTTGCTCACATACTCTCTGTCCGATACATTCTCCACGATCCCGTACTTTTTTCTGAACTGCTTAACCTGAAGGCCGCAGAGGTTCTCCGCCGGTGTGGCATAGATGGCATACAGGTTTCCATCTGCATTCTTAAACTCATTTACCTTGTCATTGATATGTCTTAACACTTCCAGAGCAAACTGACCGTCCTCCACAAGGGACTTCCCGTTATATAATTCCTGCAGCTCGTTGAACGCTGTGATGCCGAAGGAAGCGGTTGCTGTCTTTAAAAGCGGCTTGATCTTATCGTGAAGACCGAGGTGTCCGCCGTAGAAGCCTCCCTCACAGTAGGCTAACGGATTGGTAGAGGCACGCATTTCTCCAAGATATGCGTAGGTACGGATGTGGATCTTGCGGATCAGCTCCAGATAGTAATCCAGTACCTCATAGAAATCACGGCTCTCCTGTCTTGCCTTCGCAAGGATCATCGGAAGATGCAGGCTCACAACGCCAATGTTGAAGCGGCCCACAAAGCGGGGCACGTCATTTTCATCGGCAGGCTCCATTCCTCCGCGCTCATACCACGGGGAAAGGAAGGCACGGCAGCCCATCGGACTGATCACCTTTCCGTACTTTTTATACATGCTGGCAATATAGCCCTCACCGGTCAGAGAAAGCCAGTCCGGATACATGGTCTTTGAGGAGCACTCGATGCCTGCCTCAAAGACATCCTCCAGCTCTCCTCCCGGCCCGTGAAGCTTCTCATCATAGAGGAATACAAGCTTCGGGAACAGCACCGGCTTTTTATGTCCGGCCTTGCCCTGTCCTTTTTTCCTTACATTCAGCATGGTGATCGTCGCCATCTTTGCAAAGCGGCTCGTTCCGGTTCCGGCTGTCATGGTAATAAAGGGATAATCGCCTCTGCTGGAGGACACGGAGTTGAATTTATATTCCCAGCCCTGGAAGCCCTGCTCCATATCTCTCTGGACATCGTTCCAGGCAACCTCCTTCGCCTTTTCCTCCTCCAGACCGAGATCTACATATTTATCAATATATTTAATATAAGATTTTTCCGCATAGGGGGCGAGGATATTCTCGACATTCGGAACGGTAAAGCCGCCGTACTGCTGGCTTGCCGCACTTAAAACAATATCGCCGATCACGTCAAAGGCAACATCCAGCGTCTTCGGCTCATTGTACCATATATTTCCCATCTCGAATCCGCCTGTAAGCACCGTTTCCACGTCAAACAGACAGCAGTTCATTGTGTCGCGTCTTGCAGACATATCGTGGATATAGATGTAACCGTCACGGCATGCCTGAAGCTCCTCCACCGTCATAAAAAACTTCTGATATAACGATTTATTCAGCTCATTAAAGATCAGACTTCTTTTTGTGGATACCAGCGCACTGTCCGTGTTGCTGTTTTCTTTATCGCCGATATACATGATCGACTGGCTTTTCTTATAGACCTCATCCAGCATCTGCACGAAGTCCTGCTTGTAGTTGCGGTAGTCGCGGTAGCTTTTTGCCACGAGCGGATTGACACGCTCCAGCGCTCCCTCCACGATATTATGCATCTGGGCGATCGGGATCTCCGAAACCTCCATCTGTTCTGCCTTTTCCGTTACAAACTGACATATAAAATTGGTTTCCGCATTGGAAAACGTGATCATAGCTCTGTTGGCCGACTTATTAACGGCCACGACCACCTTCTGCACGTTGAAATCTTCTCTGGTGCCATCTTTTTTGATCACTTTGATCTCACTGCATTTCATTGAACCGTGTCCTCCTTTTGTTCTGTTTCTTCTGTTGTCTCCCTGTTCCGGTCATCCAGCAGTCTGCCGGATGCATCCAGCTTCAGGTTCAGTTCCTCCTCCACCTCTGTCCGGATCTCCTCCTCCTGCTCCGGGTCGATATCCGGGAGATCCACTGTGGAGCTTACGCCAAATCGTCTTAAAAATTCTTCTGTTGTTGCAAACAGGGCCGGGCGGCCCGGTGCATCCAGACGACCGGCCTCATATACAAGATTATATTCAATGAGGCGGTTCACCGCATGATCCGATTTTACGCCTCTTATTTTCTCTATATCTGCTTTTGTCACAGGCTGCTTATAGGCAATGATCGCCAACGTTTCCAGAATAACATCGGTAAGCACCTGTTTTTTCGGAGTTGCCGCCACGCGGATCAGATTTTCGTAGTATCCGGTGCGGGTACACATCTGATAGCTGTCATCCAGACGCATGATCTGCATTCCGCAGACCTCGTTTGCGTACCGCTCCTTCAGACGCTCTGCCGCTGCCTCTGCCTGCTGCTCGCTCTGCTCTAAGGCCGCTGCCAGCTGGCGGATCTCAACAGACTGTCCCATGGCAAAAAGCACTGCCTCTACAACTGCCTCCTGCTCCCGTAAATCCTCTACTCTCATTCGGTCTCCTCCACACGGATATCCGAAGCTTCCTCATCTTCCTCCGGCTCCGTTGTTTCCATCATCATATCGTCAAACAGGTGTTCCTGTGTCAGATGCAGCTTTCCCATCTTCATTAACTCAAGGATCGCAAGAAATGTGACCACGATCTCTGTTTTATCCTTCTGTCTGCCCAGCATGGAACGAAAGCTGAATTTTCGGTGCTTTCTGGCATATCCCAGAACGGAATCGATCTTTTCCTCAAGGCTTACCGGCTCCTTCTTGATCGTTCCGAAGGAGCTGCGGACCGGGTCGATCTTCTCCTGCTGGCGCTTCATGACTGCATCAAATATTGCCTGAAGCCTTGATAACGTCAATCCATCCAGCAGCTTATCAAGATCCACCGGCTCCTCATACTGCTCGATTTCTTTCGGGACTGTCCGGGATTTATAAAAGATCTTATCGGCATCCAGCTCCATATCCTTAAGCTCCAGCGACATGTATTTATATGTCTTGTATTCCAGAAGCCTCTGGACAAGCTCAGAACGCGGATCCTCCTCCTCGCCTTCCTCATTGACCTCCTTCGGAAGCAGCATTCTTGCCTTAATATCGAGAAGTGTGGCTGCCATTACAAGGAACTCGCTGACTATATCTAGCGATTCCTCCTCCATGTGATTTACATAATCCAGATACTGATCTGTGATCTCCGCAATGGGGATATCGTAAATATTCACTTTGTTTTTTTCGATCAGGTGAAGTAAAAGATCTAACGGTCCTTCAAACTTCTCCAATTTATAAGAAAGCTCCATTTCTCACTCCCTCATCCGGTTTTATCTCAGTCGAGGATGTGCACCGGAATCACGCGCTAAGTCTCACGGACCTTCGGCTTGAACCCTCTCTTGTGACAAAAAAGAGCCCCGCATAAGAGACTCTTGATCTTTGGCTTTTGCATTGCTAACTCAGTATACCAGACTTTTCATCCTCTGTAAATAGGTTTGAGGAAATATTAACCTTCTAAATATTGTTTTCCGGCTTTAGCCTAACCACTATAACTTGTGGTTTGTTGTTTAAACGTACATTGACGGAGTGGGTTCCGAGGCCCCTTCCCACGATCATTTTCTTTCCGTTTTTACCCGTAAAGATGCCCCCGCAGCGCGGATAAAAAAACTGATACTGGGGCGTCATCAATCCTCCCAAAAGCGGAAGGCGGATCGTTCCGCCGTGAAAATGGCCGGAGAGTGTAAGATCTGCCCCCCATGCAGCGTATTCTTCAAAAAACACCGGTGAGTGGGCAAGAAGGATCGAAAAGGGCTCCGGAGCAACACCTCCGAGGGCATGCTTTAAATATATATGCTCCATCTTCGGAGTACCCGGTCTGTAGTGGCACTCAGCAAGATCCACTCCGTAAAGGATCAGATCCTCCGTGATCCGGATGCCTTCATCCGAGAGGATATGGACGCCGAAGCTCCTTAAAGCATTCATATAGCTCTCATACGCATCCCCATAGATATCTTTCTGTTTTTTCATGCGGAGCTCATGGTTTCCGTTCCCGCAGTATACCGGAAATTCCTTTGCGAGAGCTTCAAACAGGGAAAGAGAGGCTGAAAGCTTTCTTTTCCCCTTTGCCACGATCATATCGCCTCCGGAAAGAACAGCGTCAGGGCGGATTGCCCTGACTACCTCCAAAAGCGTTTTATTATTCTTTCCGAACTCCTTATCGTGGAGGTCGGTAAGAAATACGAATGTCCTTTCCCTCCCTTTAAGCTTGGGAGAGGCGATCACATATTCCTCTGTCACAAGACAATTTTTCTCATATTCCGACCGCAGCAGGCACGCCCCGGCTGCGGCCGTTATTGCAGCTATTTGGTACAGCAATCTGAATCTTTTCCCTCCAACGCCTGAATGCCAAATTCCATAACCGTTGCAACTGCCTGTCCATAGCTCTGAAGCTGAGGATTCTCCTTCATCAGCTGATCGAGAACGGTCTTTAACTCACCGTGCACAAGGATCGTACAAGCCGGAGCCTGTTCCTTTGTTTTTCTGTTTTCCATCATTGCTTCCATAACCTTGATCTCTGCTTTCATCTTTTAAGTCCTTTCCTGTTTATTCTAATGCTGTTATTACTATTGTCCTTCTTTTTGCATGGCGCCATCGGCACCCAGATAGAACCATCTGCCTTCATCCTGCCGCCAGTCATTTTTAACAAGGGTACCGTTACTCTCAAAATAATACCAGTTTTCCCCATTTTTCTGCCATCCGGTCAGCATTTTTCCGGCAGCATCGAAGCCATATTCCTCACCGTCGATCGTTACCAGACAGTCTGATAGCCTGCTTCCGTCTGCCAGCTCATATCTCCAGCTCTCCCCGTCACGGATCCATCTGTTTCCGGGAGTCTTTCCCGCATCAGAAGCTGCTTTCTGATATCCATAATCCAGCATAGCCTTTGTATCTGCATAATGTGTTCCCGATGCCTTTAGGATCACCGCGATCATACGGATCCCATCCTGCTCTACACAGGTGACCAGTGTATTTCCCGCACGGGAGGTATAGCCTGTCTTTCCTCCGATTATTCCCTTATAGTATCGGGAATCATTCGGGTAGAGCATTTTATGTCCGGGAGTGATGGTGCGCACTGCCGATTTTTTTATTGCCGGAAACGGATAGCTCAGGGTCGAGGCGATCTTGCAGATCTCCTCTCTTGAAAATGCCGCGGCAGCAATTTTAGCCATATCCCGGCAGGTCGTGTAATGCTCTGTGCTGTTTAAACCGCTGGGATTAGCAAAGTGTGTCCCTGTACATCCTAATTCTGCCGCCTTCCGGTTCATCTTATCCGCAAAAGCGGAAACACTTCCACTCAAATGCTCTGCCAATCCATTGGCCACCTCATTCGCAGATTTTAGTAGAAGACCATACAGACAATCCTTGACCGACAAAACATCTCCCTCCGAGACATTAAGCGTTACCGCTCCGGATTCCAGCCCGGTCACCGCAGCTTTGGAAAATCTTACCTGATCGGTAAACGCGGCATTCTCTACCACGAGAAGTGCGGTCAAAAGCTTTGTTATACTGGCCGGATACAGCTTTTCGTCTGCGTTCTTTTCAAAGACCACCCGATTTCTCGTGACATCATAGAGTATTCCGGCTTCTGCGGAAATTACCGGTTCTGCTGTTGACGCCGTTTCCTTGTCGGTGGTCGTGTAGGCTGCTGTCGGCAGAAGGCCACTGCCTGTCTGTCCGCCCGACCCCGCCTGCTGTGCCGTTCCCGTCTGCTGTGCCGATTCCGTCTGCTGGCCCGGTCCGGCCTGCTGCACCGTTCCCATCTGTCCCTCTGATCCCTTCGATTGCCCCGGTTCTACCCGGTTCTCTGTCTGATTATTAACTGCTTCAAGAGGAATGATCTGCACATCTGCTCTTGCCGGCATGGAAAAAAGAAGCGCCGCCGCCAAGCCAAGACTTACGATCCGCATTTGTTTTCTCCTCATAATCCACCTCCTGTCTATTCCTCCAGCATCGCTAAGATATCCTCCCGCGTTATGCCGGAAAAGGCTCCTGTCCCCTCTGTTACAACAGTATCTGCAAGCTCCTTTTTCATCTCCTGCAGATGCAGTATATTCTCCTCTATTGTGTGTTTTGTTATCAGCTTAAAGACTGTGACCTGATTTTTCTGTCCGATCCGGTGTGCCCGGTCTGTCGCCTGATTCTGCGCTGCCACATTCCACCACGGATCGTAATGGATCACCACATCCGCCGCCGTCAGGTTAAGGCCCGTTCCTCCTGCCTTCAGGGAGATCAGGAATACCTTCACCTCATTCTTCTGGAAATCGGATACCATCTGCATCCGTTCACGCTTTGTAGTCGCTCCGGTCAGCATATAATAATCGATCTTCTGCTTTTTCAGGCGTTGTGCGATCACATCCAGCATGGAGGTAAACTGAGAAAACAGCAGGATCTTGTGTCCCGCCTGAGTTCCGTTCTCCAGAAGCTCCATGCAGGTCTCCAGCTTTGCCGAGCCGCCTTTATATTTCGAGAAGCAAAGTGACGGTTCGCAGCATATCTGCCTGAGCTTCATTAACTCTGCCAGTATCCGGATCTGTTCATTTCCGGGCAGAGCGTCCCCTTCCTCCAGCAGCCTGTTTTTTAATGCGGCTGCATTTGCTGTATAAAGCCGCTTCTGTTCTCCCTCCATCTGAGAAAAGAGTACCGTCTCCATTTTATCCGGCAGCTCTTTAAGGACATCCTTCTTTAAACGCCGTAAAAGGAACGGCCCCGTCATGCGGTGAAGTCTGTTTAACGCATCTTTATCACCATCCCGCACAATGGGGATCTCAAAATTTTTTCTGAATTTTGCGGCTGTGAGTAAAAAGCCGGGCATCAGAAAATCAAAAATACTCCAAAGCTCGCCAAGATGGTTTTCGATCGGTGTTCCTGTCAGGGCGAAACGGGTCCGGGCCTTGATGGCTTTCACTGCTTTTGAAGTCTGTGTCGATGCATTTTTTATATATTGAGCCTCATCGATGATCTGGAAACGGAATTCATACTCTGCGTAATACAAAAGATCGCGCCGTAAAAGATCATAGGATGTGATGACAACATCCTTTTTGCAGGTTTCCGAGTCAAACAGCTCCTGAAGAACCGTTTCTCTCTCCGACTGGCTGCCTGCCACTGTGCATACAGAGAGCTCCGGAGCGAAATTTGCGATCTCACTCTCCCAGTTGTATACAAGTGATGCCGGGCAGACGATCAGTGATGTCTTCCCGCTTCTTTTCTTTTCATCTAAAAGAAGGGCGATGACCTGTACTGTTTTTCCAAGTCCCATCTCATCGGCTAAGATCCCGCCAAATCCGTAGGCATCCAGACTTCTGAGCCATCGGTAGCCCACGGTCTGGTATCCCCTCAAAACAGAAGTAAGGGCGGCGGGAATCTCAAACTCACTGTCCTCCACGTTTTTCATACCACGGACTACTGCCTTAAACAGCTGATCCCGGTAAAATTCCACGCTCCTATCTTCCTTTAATACACTGTCTAAAAGCATGGCGCGGTACATGGGAAGGCGGATCGTTTCCGAAGCGGCAAGCTCCTTTTCCACTCCGAGAAGTCCGGACAGTCTGGACATTGTCCATAAGCCTCCGTCCCCCAGGGTAAGGAAGTCTCCGTTCTTCATCCGATAAAACTTCTTCTTTGCTTCATAACGCTTAAGCAGGGCTGAGAGCTCATCCTTCGGGATCCCCTCTGTATCCACATCCAGATCCAGCCAGCTTCCGTTTGATTTCACACGGACTGCTACATTGACAGGCGGAAGCACACGGATCTTTTTGAAGGCTTCAGAGACAAAAACCTCACCAAGCTCCATAAACCGGGGCATTCCCTCCGACATCAGCCGGTAGATCGCCTCATCATCTTCGCGGATCACCATCTCTCTGGAGCCTTCGCCGGTAAATTTAAAATATTTGGTGATGACCTGACTGACCTTAAATTCACCCGGCACATCGCGGCAGATCTCTCTCGGCACATTTTCATCATCCATGGGATGGAACGAAAAATCTCCGTAGGAAAGCTCAGGCCGCATGCTGACCTCCTCTGCCCCGTTACTGTCAAAGTAAAAGGACGCCCGCAGCTCCTTTGGCCTGTACTCCTCCAGCTCAAGCTCCTTCGTTGACAAAAGCCGGTGCAGTTCAAGCCTATGCAGGACTCGTTCATAGAACAGCGGCATATCTCTGTCATTGATCAGGATCTCGTACTCCGGATCCTGTCCCATGACCGTATATTCCAGAAGCACCGTGAGATCACGCGTATATTCCTCGTCACAGCAGAACAGGTTCTCCATATCTGCCACGAACAGGCATTTTTCTCCCTGATAAGCCAGAAGCCGGTCGGGAAGCTTAAGCCGGACACCATCTCTGCCGGATCTCTCGACCTGTACCGTGAATTTTGGATCTTCACGCCGTATCGTCAGCATGCGTTTTTCCTTCCACGGCCCCTCACATTCCAGCGTCTGTCCTTCCATTATGGCAAAAAAACGATTCCTTGCCGCTTTGCCTAAGGTTAATTCCTTTAAAACAGGCTCTGAGCCCCATGCACTCTTATGCATCTGGCTGTAATGCTCTCTGTAAATCCCCACCATCTCCATGACCAGAAGGACCAGCGGTCTGCATTCCGTGCGGAATGCGGCAAGATTGTGATGAAAGGAGAAATTCTTCCCGTATTCCACAAACCGCTCAAACTCAACCGCCTGGCTGAAGGTTACCAGATCCTTTACCGGATACAGCTTATCTTTTCCGATAAAAAACTGTAGCTGGATCTCCGTTCTTGAGAGCTTTAATCTCGGCACGAGGCAGATCGTATTTTCCTCCTCGTCTCCCATGATCCGGCTCACCTCACGGTTTGTATACTCCCGTACCATAAAACGGACTCTGGGAGATGTGGAAACAGGCTTAAGGAATTTCCGATCCTCCTGTTTTAAAAACGCCTCCATAAGTGCTTTTGCATGAGGACAAAGCTCCACCTCTTTGGTTCCGCTTTTACAGCCCTCTGAGCATATTCCCAGCCGTTTCCCGGATAGATCCATACGCGAACAAGAGTAGTCAAAAACCTGACTACCCTTGCGTAAAATACGGACCCGATACTGGCTTGAACCATCCGTCACAGTCCCTCTTATTTCCATTTCACCTTTCCAGAAGGTGTCTGCAGCAAGTCCGGTTACTTCCATAAACGCCTCCGCGTCCACAGGCTGCCGCAGGATCAGATATCTCCGATCCCGAGCCCCTGTTACATTCTCTCCGGTGCCTCAAAACCCAGAAGATCGATACAGGTGGTAAGCACACTTCTTGTCAGTGTTACAAGGCCGATATAGCCGGCCTGTTTCTTCTTGTCTTCTTCCGCAATGATCCTTGTTTCATGATAGAAATGGTTGAGTGCATTTGACAGCTCATAAATATACGCACAAATCTTATGAGGCGCCAGCTCCTCAAAGCTGCCATGCATTACCTCGCTGAATCTGGATAATACCAGCATCAGTGTCTTCTCCGGCTCTGCACTTGCCGAGAGGATAGAGGTATCCTCTGCCATGCCGCATGTACTCTCATACTTCTTTAAGATGGAATTGATGCGGGCGATGGTATAAAGGATATACGGACCGGTATTTCCTTCAAAGGAGATAAAGCGGTCGATATCAAAGACATAATCCTTTGTTGCCTGATTGGAGAGATCTCCGTATTTTAATGCGGCGAGTCCGACGATCTTAGCCGTCTTTTCTGCCTCCTCCTCGGATATGGTGCGGTTTTCCATGATCCTGTCGTATGCAGCCTTGCTGATATCTGCGATAAGGTTCTCCAGACGCATCACGCCGCCCTCTCTTGTCTTAAACGGCTTTCCGTCCTTTCCGTTCATCGTGCCGAAGCCCACAAAATCCATCTTGCGGTCCGGGGCCACGATCCCGGCCTTCTTTGCTACGCGGAATACCTGCGTAAAGTGAAGCTCCTGACGCTTATCGACTACATAAATGTAGTGATCCGGCTTGAAATCCTTCTCTCTTTCAACGATCGTTGCCAGATCCGATGTCGCATAAAGTGCAGCGCCGTCCGATTTTCTGATAATACAGGGCGGAAGCTCCTTGGAATCGGTCTCCTCTGCAATGTCAACGACAAGAGCGCCCTGGCTTTCATAAGCCAGTCCCTTATGCATCAAATCCTCGATCATATCCGGAATATAAGGCTGGGCATCACTCTCGCCCTTCCACAGGTCAAACTCCACATTCAGATTGGAGTAGTTCTTCTTAAGATCCTTGAGGGACACATTCATAATGTGCTTCCAGATCGCACGATACGGAGCATAACCGCTCTGAAGCTTAAAGGTTGCCTCCTGTGCTCTCTCCTTAAAGGCTTCGTCCACCTTTGACTTGGCACTGGCTGCCGGGTAAATCTCCTCCAGCTCGGAGATCGTAAACGGTGCCTCTGCGGGGTATTCCCCGGTATAGCTCTCATCGAAATAGCATAACTGTGGCTGTCTCTCCCGGAGTTCTTCAATAATAAGACCCATCTGGAGTCCCCAGTCTCCCAGATGGACATCTCCGATGACCTTATGGCCCACAAAACGTCCCATACGCTTGATGGACTCACCGATAACAGCGGCTCTTAAATGGCCGACATGGAGAGGCTTTGCCACATTTGCTCCGCCGTAGTCCACGATCACTGTCTCCGGTCTTTCGACCTCCTCCATTCCGAGCTTCTGTCCCTCTCGCATCCCGTTCATATATTCTGCAAGGAATCCGCTGCCGATCTTAAGGTTGATAAAGCCCGGCATTACCGCGCTTACTTCCTCAAAAATACGGCTTCCCTCCAGCTTTGCAACGACCTCATTCGCGATATCGATGGGTTTCTTTTTATATGCCTTTGCTGCCGCCATGGCTCCGTTACACTGATATTCACAGAGATCCGGGCGGTTGGACAGAGTAACCTTTGCGTATGCTTCATCGTAGCCGCTGCCTGCAAAGGCCTGTCTCATTTCTTCTGTAATAAGATCAAGAATTTTCTTCATCTGACTTGTCTCCTTGTTCAGTTTACGAAATCATATCCTGTTTTCGCAGATATATTATTATACCGCATTATAATGAAAAAAGCTATATCGAATTAAAAAGAACTGCCGCCTCCGGGGCAATTTCCGGAAGCGGCAGTCTTTTGGGTCTGTGAACCCGAATCAACACCGGGTCAGTAAGGGGGTCTAATGGTAAATGTGAATTAATCTTTTTTAAATTTTGTCAGCGATACGACCAATGCCGTACATCCGACAAGACCGATCACGTTAGGAAGTACCATAAGCTGGTTGAACATATCCGAAAGCTCCCAAACGAGGTCTGAGGATGTCAGAGTTCCTAAGAAAATAAATACAAGGGAAATGATCGTATAAACTCGAACGCCTGTTTTGCCGAATAAATACTCTGTATTGATCTTTCCGAACATATTCCAGCCAAGTACCGTTGAGAATGCAAAGAAGAATAATGCGATCGCAACGAACTTAGCGCCGAGGCTTTCACCAAATACCACACCGAAGGCGGTCTGTGCAAGGTTTGTCTTGTTGATAACCTCTGTAACTGCTCCTGTATAACCGTTTGCTAACGGGCCGTCCGGTGTATAAAGTGTGCAGATAATAACAAGTGCATTTAATGTAAGAACTACGAAGGTATCGATGAAAACACCGATCATGGCAACACAGCCCTGCTCATGAGGTACTGCTACGTTTGCCTGTGCATGTGCATGAGGTGTGGAACCCATACCGGCTTCGTTAGAGAAAAGACCTCTCTTTGCACCCTGGCTCAGTGCAACCTTAATGGCTGTACCGAAGGTACCGCCGATAATAGCCTGAGGAGTAAATGCATATTTAAAGATCATACCGAAGGTTGCCGGAACATACTGGATACGGAATACAAGAACGATCAGTCCGCCGAGAAGGAATAACGCTGCCATGATCGGAACAACCTTCTCTGTTACGGAAGCAAGACGCTTCATTCCGCCCATAAAGATAAATCCGCAGATTGCTACGAGAACGATACCAACGATCCATGACGGAACTCCGAAGGCTGTGCTGAAGGTAGAACCGATGGAGTTGGACTGTACCATACAGCCAAAGAAGCCAAGAGCAAGGATGATGGCAATTGCAAAGAAGCCTGCAAGGAAGTTACCGAAGCTTCCTTTAAATGCAGCCTTTATGTAATATACAGGACCGCCGAGGATTTCGCCGTGTGCGTTTTTAATACGTGTTTTCTGAGCAAGAACAGCCTCTGCGTAGATCGTAGCCATACCGAGGAATGCGATCACCCACATCCAGAAGATGGCACCCGGGCCGCCGGTAAGAATCGCGCCGGAGGCTCCGACGATATTTCCTGTACCTACCTGAGCTGCGATAGCGGTTGCAAGGGCCTGGAAAGAGCTCATGCCGCTGTCATGCTTCTTTCCGTTTAAGGTAAGATTTCCGAATACCTGCTTCATTCCTTCCTTAAAGCAGCGGAGCTGAACGAACTTCGTCTTAAAGGAAAAATAGAAGCCCGCACCGAGAAGTAATACGATCAGAACATAATCGGATAAGTAACCATTGATTGTCTGCACGATTGGCAGTAGAGTAGTGTTTAGTGCCTGCATAGTGTTTCCCTCCTATTACTTTTTAAATGACAGGGGAGTCATCTGCGACAAAAAAAATCTTTCCATATCCCCCTCTAACCACACTTAGAACCTATACCCCCCAATATACGAAATATATTTCTTTGCAGAAAAACATTTCTTTTATCTATAGGTTATATGTGACTATATAGATTTTATCTATCGTTAGGAACACTATAACATAATGTTAAATTTTCGTCAATTCTTTTTTGAAAATTTTTTATGCAATTTGCTCTAAAAGCTCTTTATTTATCGTTTTTGTTGGACATCTTGCACATATTGTAAGGCAAACCGCACCGAAGCCATCGCATCCCTGCAATATGCATCCGCGCCGATGGAATCTGCGTATTCCTTTGTAAGTACAGCTCCTCCCACCATGATTTTGACCCATGGAGCCTCTTTTCTGAGGAGTGTGATGGTTTCCTCCATAGCCGGAACTGTCGTTGTCATCAGTGCGCTCAATCCCACCACCGGAACATGTGCTTTTACTGCCTGTTCCACAATGAGCTCCGGGGGAACATCCCGTCCCAGATCCATCACGTCGAAGCTGTAATTTTCCAACAACACCTTCACAATATTCTTGCCGATGTCATGGATATCCCCCTTCACTGTGGCAAGAATGACCGTTCCCTTCTTCTTTTCACTGCTTCCCTCGGCTGACATCTTTTCTTTTATAACAGCGAAGGCTGCTTTTGCCGCCTCCGCGCTCATTAAAAGCTGGGGAAGGAAAACCGTTCCGGCTTCAAAGCCCTTTCCCACCTCGTCGAGGGCCGGGATCATCTCCCGGTTGATGACCGTCAGCGCATCCTCCTTCAGGATCGCCTCTCGGGCTGCCGTCCTTGCGCCCTCCGTCATGCCCCGGAGAATACTCTTTTTTAATGCAGATACGCTCTCTCCTTCCTTCACTCCTGCGCTGTCTTTTTTTCTCTCTCCCGATGCCTGTTCGTCCTTTGCCGTGCCGCCTTTCTCCGCTCCTGCTTTTTCCAGCTCCTTCTGTCTCTTTTTTTCTGCCTCCTTCGGCCCATAAAGCTCTACATAGCTTCGGCAGTTCTCATCCAGACCATGAAGAACCAGATAGCTGTCATAAACGGTCATTATGGATTCCAGATTCGGATTGATGATGCCGGCAGATAACCCCATCTCGAGGGCCATAAGGAAAAAGGATGCATTGATATTTTCCCGCATCGGAAGTCCGAAGGAAACATTAGACACGCCAAGGACTGTCTTTCCTCCTAACTCCTCTGTAACCCGGCGCACGGTTTCTAAGGTCGTCAGTGCGCCATTTTTATCTGAGCTTACCGCCATGCAGAGTGCATCGATGAGAATATCCTTTTTTTCAATCCCGTAGCTTTCTGCCGTCCGGTAGATCTTCTCTGCGATGCGGATCCTGCCTTCCGCTGTTTCCGGGATTCCGTCTTCATCCAGACAAAGGGCAACCACCACGCCGCCGTAGTGCTTAACCAGAGGGAACACCGCCTCCATCACTTCTTTTTTTCCATTAACAGAATTTATCAGTGCTTTTCCGTTATAGATCCGCAGTGCCTTTTCCATTGCCGTGATATTGGAGGTATCGATCTGAAGCGGAAGATCCACTACACTCTGCAGCTCCTTCACGACATCCACCATCATCGAAGCCTCATCGATCCCCGGGAGACCGACGTTTACATCAAGCACGTCCGCCCTTTTTTCCTGCTGTGCCGCCGCCATGTTCAGAATATATGTCAGATCATGCTCCTTTAATGCCTGTTTAAAACGAGGTTTTCCGGTAGGATTGATCCTCTCGCCGATGATGATAGGACGCTCTCCGAAAACGACCGCATGGGAATAAGAGGAGATCACCGTCCGCCCGCACTTTTTCAGCTGGGGAAGCGAAAGCTCCAGACAGAGATCTTTCATTTTTTTTATGTGCTCCGGCGTTGTGCCGCAGCATCCGCCAAGGATCGATGCTCCTGCCGATGCAATTTCTCCCATCGCTTTGGCAAACGCGTCGGAAGAAATATCGTACACGGTCTTTCCCTTCTCATTTCTCGGAAGTCCGGCATTCGGATTTATGAAAACCGGAACAGAGGCGACCGCGCACATTCTCTGCACATAAGGATAAAGCTGTATCGGCCCTAAGCCGCAGTTTAATCCGATCGCATCCACACCGAGGCCCTCTAAAAGAGCGGTGACGGATTCCACATCACCGCCGGTCAGCATTTTTCCCTTTTCATCCAGCGTTACCGAGGCAAACACCGGAAGCTTAGAGGCCTCCTTTGCCGCCAGCACGGCAGCCTTCAGCTCGTAGCAGTCTCCCATCGTTTCAATCAGGATCAGATCGACTCCTGCCTCTGTTCCTGCCCTTACGACCTCCTTATATGCATCGCAGGCAGCTTCAAAATCCAGATCGCCGTAAGGGGCCAGAAGCTTTCCCGTAGGCCCCATATCAAGGGCCACATATCCGTGGCCCTCCTCCTCCTCCGCTCTTTTTGCAAGGGCTGCTGCTGCCATAACGATCTCCTTGACAGAATACCCGTCCTCTTTTTTAAACTTGAACCGATTGACGCCAAATGTGTTTGTAGTCAGGATATCCGCTCCTGCCTTCAGATAATTTCTATGGATCTCCTCGATCGTTTCCGGATGAAGGATATTCCATGTTTCCGGAAATTCTCCCGGCCTTAAGCCTTTTTCCTGTAAAAGGCTTCCCATTCCGCCGTCAAAAAAAAGCCGTTTGCTTTTAAGCGCTTCTACTATCTTCATGTCAGCTCTCCCTCCGGTATAAACAATCTGTTTTATCACAGGCCTCGCAGCCCTCCACTTCACATAGCTTCGGGAGCTTACTGACCCCGATCACAGCCGTCACGGACTTTGACGGCAGCATAAGGCCTCCTGCCGTTAAAACGATCCCGATCCGCTTTCCCGCCTCCAGTCCGTCAAGAATGGACTGCTGGCAGGATAGTGGGAAATCTCCGTAACCCGGTGAAAAACGCGGTCTTAAATATAGCCCCTTTTCTTTATATTCTTCTCTCCATTGCAAGCATTTTTCGTTGCAGAAGGCCTCGATCAGGGCAGCGGCTGCCGCCTGCATCACAACGGCCTTCGCCACGGAAAGCCGGTTATAACGGGAAAGCCTCCGATCCACCTCGGAGCCCAAAGTCGCAGCCATGACAAGAACCCGGCCGCATCCGCCCAGGTTCTTTAAAAGCTTCTTGCTGTCTGTCTGAAAGCAGCCTCCGTCGATCTGCCCATTTTCTGAAAGCCGGAGCGGAAACTCACGATAAATGCTCCTTGCCTCCGCAGTCTGCATAAGTTCTTCTATACATTCCTCTGCCAGCTTTCTCGTCTGAGGATCCGGTTCATGGTTTCCGTATCCAAGATACCGGAATATCTCTTTTTCTTTTATCCATTGCTCTGTCATACAAGGATCTCCGATACACTGTTCTTGATCTGAGCAGCCACATCCGGCTTGTTCATAGAATAAATATGGATCGCATGAATATTATTGGCCACCAGATCGATGATCTGCTCTGTCGCATAAGCGATTCCGGCCTGCCGCATTGCTGCAGGATTGTCTCCGAATTTATCCAAGATCATTTTAAATCTGGCAGGAAGGGCTGTGCCCGACATGGAAAGGATCCGTTTCATCTGGCTGGCATTCGTCACCGGCATGATCCCGGCAATGATCGGAACCGTGATCCCGGCCTCTCGTATCCGGTAGAGGAAATTATAGAACAGATTATTATCAAAAAACATCTGTGTCGTCAGAAAATCACACCCGGCATCCACCTTCTCCTTCAGATGAAGGATATCTTCCTTTTTATTCGCAGATTCCGGATGGCCTTCCGGATAACAGGCGCCTCCGATACAGAAATTACCCATGGCTTTCAGATCCCGCACCAGCTCACTGGCATATCTGTAATCATGTTCCACATGTCCGTCCGGCGGGATATCCCCTCTGAGAGCCAGAACATTTTCAATGCCCTTTTCTTCAAGCTTTTTTACCATTTCACTGACATCTGCCCTCGTTGAGGATACGCAGGATAGATGGGCCATGGAGGTTACCCCGTAATCCCTTGCAAGTCCTGCTGCGATGTCCACCGTATATTTGCTTGTCCCGCCTCCTGCACCATACGTAACACTCATAAAAGAGGGATGGAGTCCGGCGATCTCTGCCGCTGCCTTTTCCACACTCTCATAAGCACTTTCCTTTTTCGGCGGAAACACTTCAAACGAAAGGACCGGTTTTTCCTGTGCCAATATATCTCTGATCTTCATAATCATACTCACCTGCTTTTCATAATCTTTTCAACGGCTGTCAATGTTCCGTTTTGCATAGTATGATCCTATCATCCCCATCGGCTTCTGTCTAATACAGAAAAAGATCGGCTGGTTATAGGAATTTCCTATAGCCAATCTCCTCCAGATAGTTCTGACCCAATATACTGAGGGGTGCTCCCTTTCGTTTCAGATAGCCGATCGTCATGATCTCCTCCGAATCCAGCTTGACGGCACAGTAATCCGAACCGTTCAGGCTCTCACAGATAATACCAGAGCAGAGCGTATACCCGTTTAAGCCCACCATCAGATTTAAAAGCGTGGCTCTGTCGTTTGCCTTGATCAGCCGTTTATAATTATATGTGCTTAAAACCTCCTCCGCAAAATAAAAGGAATTATTATTTCCCTGTTCAAAGGAAAGGCATGGGTATTCCTCCAGCTCTGCCAGCCGGATGCTGTCCCTTGAGGCCAGCGGATGTCCCTTCCACATATAAACGTAGATTCCGCAGTCCATGATCGGATGAAATTCCAGCTCCAGCTCACGAAAAAGCTTTTCTAACACCTTCCGGTTGAAATCATTGATATAGAGGATCCCGATCTCGCTCCGGAAATTTCTGACATCCTCGATGACCTCGTAGGTCTTCGTTTCTCTTACCGCAAACTCATATTCATCCATACCGAACTGCTTGACCAGCTCGATAAAGGCCTTTACGGCAAACGTATAGTGCTGCATGCTCACCGCGAATTTCTTTTTAACATTTTTCTTTTCAATATATCGCGATTCCATCAATTCATACTGCTCTGTCACCTGTCTGGCATATCCCAAGAATTCGGCCCCGGTCTCCGTCAGCACCACGCCGCGATTATTTCTTATAAAGATCTCGATGCCGATCTCCTTTTCCAGCTCCTTAAGGGACTGGGAAAGGCTCGGCTGTGCGATAAAAAGCCGTTTTGCCGCTTCATTCATTGAACCTGTATCCGCAACGGTGATTACATATTTCAACTGGGTCAGTGTCATGGCACACCTCCATGTTTTGCTTTTATTTTTATGATGCCAGGGTCAAAAGGTCTAAACCCACATGAGCTTGCTCATAGGTGGGTAAAGGACCTTGGTACCCGCCCCAATATGAGCATAAAAGTGGGATGACAATCCCACGATATGCGAATATTGGGTAGGATTGTGGGAGTGCGTAGCACGGAACAATCCGCAGGCATCAAAATCGGGGGCTTTTGACCCCGATATCATTTTTATTTATCATACAGGAATCTTCACCGAAAAGAAAGAGAATTGTTGGAAAGTGGGAAAAAAAGTGATATAATAGATTCTAACTAAACCATTTTGGGTTCAGAAAGGGAGGAATAGGATCATGAACAAAATCATTTCTATCAGCCGTGAATTCGGAAGCGGCGGCAGAGAGATCGGCTTCCGCCTTGCTAAAAAGCTGGGGATTCCGTTTTACGACAAAGAGATCATCTCCATGGCTGCGGAAGACAGTAATATTTCTGAAGAACTGTTCCATCAAAATGACGAGATCATTGAAAAAATAGAGCGGATCGACTACGCTTACGCAACCGTTGACCCATTTTCCACCCAGTATCAGGTTCCCGTCTCTGACCAGCTTTTCCTGATCCAGTCCCGGATCATCAAACGGCTTGCCGAGCAGCATCCCTGTGTCATCATCGGCCGCTGCTCCGATATCATCATCGAGGATTCCTTCCGTGTTTTTATTACTGCAAGTATGAAAAAACGCGTAGAACGTCTTCTCTCACTGGAAAAAGAGCCGGACAACGACATAAAAAAGCTGGAAGCCCACATCCGCTCCATTGACAAAAAGCGAAAGGACTACTACCAGTATTACAGCGGAAATGAATGGGGCAAGCCAAAAAACTATGACTTATGCTTAAACAGCGGCCGCCTCGGGATCGAGAATTGTGTTGATATAATCCTTTCCAGCGTTACACTTTAAACTACTAAATTTTTATGTTGACAAACCGCATCTTCCGCGTTATGATATTGCCTGTATCAAGGATCTATATCAAGGATTCAGAAAGGACACAGCAGATATGAGAAACAAAGATCAGTTTTCCGCTTCCTATTATTTCTTTTATTATTATCCGGGCTGCAGACTCTGTGCGGATCGTTTTTGCTGTGAAAAACTAACCTCTGAAGCTTCTTTGAGAAATTAAAGAAAAGCAGAGTACCGGTGTTTGCAGCAAAGCAGACACCGGTTTTTTATGTGACAGGAAATTCCGAAGAATTCCCTGTCACATAAAAAAGGCACTAACGTGCCAAAGATGCGCATGTAACAAAACTTCATTTCAGAATACTTCATATTCTCACCACAAGGAGGAATATTATTTATGATCATCATCTTAAAGAACGGGGCAAACCCGCAAAAGGTAGACGTATTAAAACAGGATCTTATCAAACAGGGCTTTAAGCTCCATCTCTCCGAGGGTACTGAATCTTCCCTGATCGGCCTGATCGGTGATACCACTCATGTCCATGAAGACCAGCTTCGCGCCCTTGAGGTCGTTGAGGATGTTAAACGGATCCGCGAGCCCTATAAAAAAGCCAATCGTTCCATGCATCCGGAGGACACCGTGATCGACATCTGCGGAAGAAAAATCGGCGGCGGAAACTTTCAGGTCATTGCAGGCCCCTGCTCCATCGAAACAAAGGAACAGATCATCGAGGTCGCAAACGATGTAAAAAAATCCGGCGCCCATCTCCTGCGCGGCGGTGCATTTAAGCCCAGAACCTCCCCTTATGCCTTCCAGGGTCTTCACGAGCAGGGCTTAGAGCTTCTTCTTGAGGCAAAAAAAGCAACCGGCCTTCCGGTTGTCACGGAGATCATGAGTGCGGAACATCTTCCCCTCTTTGAGGATGTGGATGTGATCCAGGTCGGCGCCCGCAATATGCAGAATTTTGAGCTTTTAAAGGAGCTCGGAAAGCTTGACAAGCCAATCCTTTTAAAGCGCGGACTTGCCAATACCATCGACGAGCTCCTTATGAGTGCGGAATATATTATGGCCGGCGGAAATGAAAAGGTCATTCTCTGCGAACGCGGGATCCGAACCTTTGAAACCTCCACAAGAAATACACTGGATATCTCTGCGATCCCTGTCTTAAAGCAGAAGACACATCTCCCGGTCATCGTCGATCCGAGCCATGCCGCCGGAATCCGTGCCCTTGTCGAGCCGTTATCCTTAGCAGCGGTTGCAGCCGGTGCCGATGGTCTTATGATCGAGGTTCACAATAATCCGGAAAAGGCACTTTGTGACGGAGCCCAGTCCCTCACTCCGGAAATGTTCGACCGCCTGATGGTAAAGATCAATCGTGCGATAGATTTTTTCCGGATCCTGTCCTAGGCTTACAAAGTGCCGCATACCTCCGGTCTTAATTTATCTCAGTCGAGAAGTCTCCCACTTCTTCAGGTGGTGAGTAATAGCAAATTTGTCTCAGTGGGAGTCCATTCTCCGACTGAGATAAACGCTCCGCGAGGAT
>CAKRPJ010000021.1:0-41903 GCA_934376955.1 uncultured Lachnospiraceae bacterium
ACTTTCTCATAAGGCAAATTATCAGCACCACGGAAAATGTAAGATGGATTCTTTTCCTTTTTGATTTTACCTTCTTTGATAAGCTGCTCTTTTTCTTTTCTTATTCTTTCAAGCAATACAGATGCTGGTTCATCATTGGGGTCTTGCGGAACGAGCTTGCCCTGAACAGCCATCTGCAATATTGAATTTTTTAGCTGTTGTCCGGTCATTATTCTTCCTCCAAGTCAATTCCCAAGATTTCTGTAATTTGTGCCAAGATGCGGTCAATATCAGCATTCAGACTTGCCCGTTTTTCCTGATACTGCTGAATCAACTCTTTAGGAGGAAGGATTTCTTCTTCCTCATGAGGATAACCGCAAAGGTCAATATTGTAATTTCTGGCAGCAATCTCATCAACTGTAAATTTCTTTGCTTTATCAAAGCCGTCTACATTGATTTCTTCTCTGTTATCCCACCACTGTACAGCGGGGTCAAAATGAACAAGCTGCATCGGCTTGGTTTTTGAGAAATTCTTATAGCCATCCGGCATATCCAAACGATAGAACCATGTTTCTGTTGTCGGACCAGTACGGTCAAAGAACAGAATATTGGTTGTGATGGATGTATAAGGTGCAAAAACGCTATGCGGCATACGAATGATAGTGTGTACATTATATTCTGAGAACAACTTTTTCTTGATTGCCACCTTTGCATTGTCCGTTCCAAACAGAAAACCATCGGGGAGAATAACCGCCGCACGACCATTCTTTTTCAAACGGTACATGATAACAGACATAAAAAGGTCTGCGGTTTCAGAGCTTGTTAGGTCATCAGGGAAAAAGTTTTGAATAGATTTATCCTCATGTCCTCCATAGGGAGGATTCATTAAAATGACATCAAACTTATCATCGTCTGTATAGTCCAGCAGATTATGCTTCAGCGAGTTCATGTGATAGATGTTCGGAACCTCAATATCGTGCAGTAGCATATTAGTCACACAGAGCAGATAAGGAAACGGCTTTTTCTCAATTCCGTAAATACTATCGTCAAGTTGCTTCTGAGCTGTGGTGTCAGTCACCTGCTTGGAAAGCTGTCCAAGCCAAGAGGTGATAAAACCACCAGTACCACAAGCAAAGTCTGCCATTTTTTCGCCAAGCTGCGGCTTGATCATCAGAGCCATAAACTCTGTGACTGCTCTCGGCGTGTAGAATTCACCGGAAGAACCGGCAGACTGCAACTCTCGCAGAATTTCCTCATAGACAAAGCCAAAGTCATGGCTTTCTTTAACATCATCAAATTCGATCTCATCAATGACATCAATGACTTGACGGAGATAAACGCCATCTTTCATATAGTTGTTGGCGTCTTCGAAGGTTGACTTGACAATAGCTTTCTTAATCGGGGTGTCAGGTGTAACATTGATACCCACATAGAGAACCGTGTCACTTTCTTTGACATCATTGCCTTTCAGCACCGGGAACAGGGTATTGTTAACGAAGCTAAGGAGCTTATCGCCAGTCATAGCGTGACCGTTTTCATTAGCTTTCGCCCAATTTCTCCATCTAAGGTCTTCGGGAATGATGGATTCATAATTATCCTCATTCAGTTCCCAATCATCTTCCTTTGCGTCATAAACTTTGAGAAAGAGCATCCATACCATCTGCTCAATTCTCTGGGCATCACCGTTGATACCTGCGTCCATACGCATTATATCTCTAATTCTTTTTATAAAACCTGACCGCATCGCCATAATTACCCTACCTCTACTTCTTCATAAATACTTGCTTCAAGTTCTCTAACAGCAGCTTCATATTGCGCTTTTCCACCAAACAGCTTGACAATTTTTGATGGCTTACCGTAATTGGCAAAATCTGCAAGAGAAAGGACCTTAATATCCTCAACCTCTGTGATACCTTTGTTCATGTACTTATCCAACAATATATCAAGGACAGCCTGTGCATCGGCAGAATACTTGCTGAAAAAGTCTTTCTTCTTGACATTGTTAGCTCGTTCTTTTCGGGTCAGCGGCTTCTTACCGTATGCCACATAGCAGATGAAGTCAAAATCGTCCACATCTTCCATGCCTTGGTCTACTTTTAGTGCTGTCAAGTCGATACCCATTACCATAAAGGATTCTTCAATGGTTTTCTTCTTGTCCGATGCTTTCCATTTACGGATAAAGTCGGATAAAGAAGCGTATTCGCCTTTGATATTGGTTCTTGTATAGTCAATTACATCTTCCTGTCTGAGCAACTTACCGTTGGCATCATAGACAGAAACCGTCTTGTTGATAATCTTTACTCGGCATCCATCCTTATCAACGATAGGGGGCTCTACGGGATCAACAGGAGGTTCTTTCCCTCCACCACCGCCGTGTCCGCCGCCTTTTGGCTTAGAGCCGCTATGTTGGAAGCCTTCGTCCTGCTCAACAGGGCCGTCCCAATCAGGGTCAGAAAATAGCCTTGTCACATTTCTAAAGTCCATAACGATGAAATGCGTTTTGCCGTCCTTTTCTCTGATACGGGTTCCTCGTCCAATAATCTGCTTAAAGGTAGTCATGCTCTCAACCGTCTTGTCGAGAACAATCAGCTTCGTCATCTTGCAGTCAGCTCCGGTAGAAAGAAGTTCCGAAGTTGTTGCAATGACTGGATAAGGCTCAGATACAGAGATGAAATAATCAAGTTTGGACTTGCCATAAACATCCGAGCCTGTAATTCTCACGCAATAGTCCGGGCTCTCCTTAACCATGTCAGAATTGTGGTTGATAAGGGCAATCCTCATGCGTTCTGCATGGTCTTCGGAGGCACAGAAGACGATAGTTTTCTGCATTCTGTCGGTGCTTTTCAGATATTCCGTAATCTCCCTGGCAACCTCATCAATGCGGTCTTGGAGAATGATGGTGTAATCGTAATCCCGGTTGTTGTAAATGCGGTCTTCAATGACATTGCCGAAAATATCGGTCTGCCCCTGGTATGGTCTCCAGCCGTCTCCGATGTTGGTTGTGATATTGATAACCTTAAACGGAGCAAGGAAGCCGTCCTCAATGCCCTGTTTTAAGCTGTAAATATAAATTGGCACTCCAAAATAATCTATGTTCGACACCTTTTCACTTTCCTTTGGAGTAGCGGTCATACCGATCTGAGTGGCAGAAGAAAAGTATTCCAAAACCTTGCGCCAGTTGCTATCTTCCTTAGCACTTCCTCGGTGGCACTCGTCTACCACAATAAGGTCAAAGTATTCTGGCGGAATCTGCCTGAAATGCTCCTCATCATTCTGTCCCACCATCTGATGATAGAGGGCAAAATTCACTTCATGGGATGCAATTTCTCTCAAACATTCTTTGTCAGAAAAATCAACCTTGTAAATTGTCTTTTCAAGCGGTGCGAAGTCCTGTGCAATACTTTGGTCTATAAGAATATTTCTGTCTGCTAAATACAAAATTCTCTTTTTAAGGTCAGAACGGAGCAGACGATATACAATCTGAAAAGCAGTATATGTTTTGCCTGTTCCGGTAGCCATTACAAGTAGCAATCTCTGCTGTCCTCTGGCGATTGCTTCAACGGTTCTATTTACAGCGTTTCGCTGATAGTATCGTGGAGGATATGTATTTTGCGAGGAATAGTAGGGCTGTGAAACAATTTTCTTTTCCAAATCAGAAATGCCCTTACCGCCGTTCAACTCAGCATAATATCTCGCCACAAGCTCATCCTGTGTCGGAAATTTATCTAAAGCAATTTGCTGTTCCTGTCCGGTCAAAAAGTTATGTTCATAGAAAGCGTCTCCGTTTGAGGAATAAGCAAACGCGAGGTCCATCATCTGAGCATAGGTCATAGCTTGCTGCAAGCCGTGAGATACAGAGTGATTATTGTCTTTTGCTTCAACAACGGCAATAGGCTTTCCATCGTTGAGGTAAAGCATATAATCAACAAACTTAGGTTTGCTACGAGCCACGATGTTTCCACGGATATTGATGCGACCATCCGTGATTTTAGTCTCCATCGTGATATGACCTTTCCAGCCTTTCATAATAGCAGGAGTAATATAATTCAATTTGATGTCTTCTTCTGTCATTTGTTTCTTTGATAAAACAGTACTCATCAGTATATCCTCCTTGCCTTAAGCTGTCTGTTCTGGAATGATATCCAGAATATCATCTATGGAGCAATTTAACACTCCGCATATTTTAACCAAAACCTCTACTCGTACATCTTCATTCTTTCCCAGTTTTGCCATGGCATTTGTACTAATTTTTGCAGCCTTAATAAGTTCCGTCTTGCTCATACCACGATCAATAAGAATTTTCCATAATTTATTATAACAAACAGCCATGTTTCACCTCCTACAAACACAACTTCTCATAATTTTGTGCTATAAGAACATTATACCTCTTTTTTCTCTAAATTCAATTTCAAATTGCAATCCTCAATCAATAAATATTCTGATCCGTTCTCATCCGCACCCTTGCCATATATGCTGAAACACCTACAGAAGGGAAAGGATCAGTATCACTATTATCAGTATTCTTACATTGTGCTTTTGACAGTTCTTGAATTGTCAAAAGCACAGTGCAAGAACTGCCCTAAATATAATCCAAGAATTGTCCCATCAAAGAAATAAGGCTGACCTGTTACAGTCAGCCTAAAATAAAAATTATATATTCCGTTAGCCAAAAATCATTTCTGCATTTACGATTTCTTCTGCCTGTGATTTCAGACTACTCATATACTGCACCCATTCCAGTTGCTGAGTTGCCTTATCCGGAGCTGGATTTCTCTCTAGAAGTTCAGTCATTATCTATTTTACTCTACGGCGAGCTGTTTCGTCAATTTCCCATAAATGCGGAAACAAGATCTCCGTCAGAATCACATCATCCAAGAGTATTGGATTGTTTTCCGCAAGAAACGCTCTGCGCATCCTGCCGTACTTTCTAAGCGGTTTATCGCTTGTTTGGTTCAACTGAATATCAGGGATAAGATAATTATCGCAACGGGTATAAGTCAAATTCTGTGCCATAGTCACTCCTCCAATCGTTTTGTCGTTTACCATCTTTGTAATGGATGCTCCCATAATAGTGAAGTTTCAACCCAGATTTCATTTAACCCGTTCTCCTTCCTGTATCCGTTCTGATGGATGAAGATCCTGCCCGGAAGATAACACCGGACAGGATCTTCGTAACCGTTATTTGCTTGGGTTCTTTCCCTTTTCTCCGGGGTTTTTCCTCTGATTCTGTTCCCCCATATTGCCAGGATTCCGCTTTCCATTTGGGCCGCCTCTGCCACCTCTACCGCCGCCCATCTGACCCGGATTGTTTTCTGAACCATCGTTGGTAGTCACATCGCCTCCATTATTGGTGTAGGTTCCATCACAATCCAGTGCAGTGTTTCCGTTTCCGTTACAGGTGAGGCTCAATGTTCCGCTATTGATCGTTAAAGCGCCATTAGAATCGATGCAGTCTCCCGTGGATACGATGGCAAAGCTTCCACCGTTGATCGTAACAAAGTTGTCGGAAGAACCGGAAAACTGATTCTGATCGGGGCGGCCTCCACCAAATCCGGAGCTGTCAATGCCGCCGGCGTTGATACCATCATCTACAGAGGTAATATCAAAGGTTCCGTTATCGATGGTGACCGATAGGCCCTCAATCCCTTCATAGCAATAGGATATGGTAAAATCACCGTTTTGAAGATGAACTGCGTCGTCGGCATGAATTGCGTCATCTCCGCTTTTCAGTTCAAACACACCGTTTGAGATGAGGATATCACTGTTTGAGTGGATCGAATCATCCGTCGTGTCGGTGACAAAGGTTCCGCCTGCAATCATGATCGCACCCGTTGCTTTCACACCCTTCCGGCTGGTCACAGCATCTTCTGCCGCAGCATCCCCCGTCGCAGCATCCGTGGTTTGATCCTGAGGTTTGCCTCGCTGTCCAAAATCCAAAGTGTCGGTGGTCATCACAGCGCTGGCACTGCCCTCTCCTGTCGTAATGGTAAAGGAACCATCCTCAATTTGCAGATATGCGCTGCTGCTGATTCCGTCATCGTCTGCTGTAATGGTAAAGGTTCCTCCTGCAATATACAAAAATCCCTTGCTGGCATCATCTGCATTCTCAGCATGGATACCGTCCTTTCCGCTTGTGATCGTATATGTTCCGCTGGAAATCCTCACACTGTCTTTACCGGAGAGGCCGTGACTAGCCGCCGCAATATCGTAGGTACCGCTGGTAAGAGCAAGATCATCTTTGGAAACGATGCCATGGCCTGCAGCTGCGTGAATCGCAAGGATTCCTGCACCATTCAGCGTCAGATCAGATTTGGAGAAAATAACTGCGTCGATGTTATTGTCATCAATCGCAATATACTCACCTCCGTTACTCAGCGTATTTTCGGTACCGGATACGGTGGTAATAAATACCTTGTCCGCTTCCGGAACATAAATAGCTGCTGAAGTGCTGTTGGTAATATCTATGCCATTCAAAACCAGTTGCACCTTGTCTGTATCCTCGGCATTCACAACAATCATGCCGTTATGTAATGTACCGGAAAGAATGTAGGTGCCCTCATCTGTGATGGTAACCGTGCTGCCGGAAATCTGAACAGCGTCCGAATCACTGGAAGCGCTGTCTCCTGAGAGGGTGATCTTTGCACTGTGTTCCTCGTCATACCCGATTTCCAGATCGTTATCCGTAAACATATCGGACGGATCGGCAGAGGAAACCAAGCCCTCCGTTTCTGTTTGAACCGTCTGTGACGATGAACTTTCCATTTGGGTAGTGTTATCGGAACTGCAGGCGGAAAGTGTCAACAGAACTGCTGACGCCAGCGAAAATAAGGTTATTCTTTTCATCGGTATACCTCCTGTTACAATTCTCCGATCATGGTTTCCTGTGCGGAAATTGAGATTTCAAGATTCCCGTTCCGGCATCGAAGCTTGTCGATCAGTTCTTTTTCTTTTGATGCGGTTTTCAGCGTAAGATTGTAAGTGAGACGAAACAAGCTTCCCATATTCGTGGTTTTTACCATTATCAGTTCATGAGTATCGGTATATTCCTTGAGAATCGTCTCAAAAACATCCGTGTAATCCAGATCCTCCGGAATGGTGATATGAAGGGTTTTGTATCGTGCGGATTTCTTTTTTGCACCGAAATCCAGGTGATTATAGAGAGCACTGACAAATCCAAGAAGGAGGGCACACACAAACGCATAGCCAATATATCCCATCCCAATAATCAATCCGGTACCCATGGCGAGAAAGATTGCTCCGATTTCCTTTGCCGAACCGGGGGCAGAGCGGAACCGAACAAGGCTGAATGCACCTGCGACTGCAACGCCGGTTCCTACATTTCCATTCACCATCATTATAACCACACAGACCACTGCGGGAAGCAGAGCGAGCGTTGCTGCAAAGCTTTTGGTATATCTGGTACGATACATATAAAATGCTGTCAGGATTAGCCCCACGATCAAGGCGCTTCCAACGCAAAGGAGAAAATCACTGATTGCAATAACACTGGTCATATCCGTGTCAAACAATCCCCGAAATAAATCAGCAAACATAGTAAACATTCCTTTCTTCATCTGTGTTGAATTTTATCATCATTTGCTGGTATGCCCGCCCGTATTTTGAAAATGATGTTTTAAAAATTTTAAGATGATTTAATGTATGGCTCATCCAAAGCGGCAGGCCGCCCGCTGTTTTGATCTCCATCAGTGTTTGTCCTTTCCCCAGCAGCGGTGTTCCATATGCTTCGCTGCCAAGACTAAGATCAGACTCTCGATAAAGGAGATTTTCGTCAAAGGTAACACGAAAGTCTCCTCCATCTAAAGAATAAAAGGCTTCTCTTTCGTAAGAGAGAAAAACGACCGGATGCAGATCTGCATAGTAAGAACGGAAATATTCAATCTCCTCTGCGATTTGAGATTGAACCGGAAGCGGCAGGTCATATAAGAACGCATCCATGACCTGTGCCTTCGGGAGAGTAAGCCTTCGTTTATAGACTACAGATTTATATTTCTTTTTCAACTCTACAAAGACAGGATCGTCATCCGCAGCCGTTTGGTAACTACGAATCCGCAGCTTTTCTTTATATGGCGGGCTTTCCAACGAACGGCGGATCAATCGAAAATTTCCAGTATCGAAATAAATATTCCGAATTACGGTGCGTCCATAGTCATCGAGTTTCATATAGGGCTTCATCGCCTGTAAAACCGCTTCTTTTTGCTGCGGTGTCAGCAGATATTTGATTTCGTATCGCTTGAAGGTTGCTTGATATGCCATTTCTTTTCCTCCATTTTCGTCATTTCTTGTGTCAAGCGGATATTCGCAATCCCCTTTGCTACTTGCTCATATAGGATACAGGGCAAACCTTAGACAAACTTAAACACGAAGCTTAACTCAACTTAAAAAAAGACGCTCTCCGTTCAGGAAAAGCGTCTTGGAAAACTATTTCGATTTAAACAGTATTATAAAGGAAAAATCACTGTAATTAACAGCGACTTCTCGTCTTGCGTATTTGCCATGATTTTTCCCTTATGTGCGTTTACAATGGCTGCTGCAATGGAAAGTCCCAGACCGTAACCGCCAGTCTTGGAGTTTCTGGATTTGTCTGCACGGTAAAAGCGGTCAAACAAATGGGTCAGATCTTCTCTTGAGATGGATTCTGCCGTGTTGAACACGCCCAGCTGAAGGGTGTGTTTTTTCTTTTTTAATGAAAGCTCAATCTTTCCACCATCATCAGAATATTTTACGGCATTGTCCAGAAGAATAACGATCAACTGCCGGATGGCATTTTCATCACCTACCATCGAAAGCATTGGCTCAATTTGACCAGAAATGGTTTTGCTGTGAGTTTTGGCAAGAGCTTGAAACGCCTCCAACGTTTCCTCCGCCAGATCAGAAACGGGGAATTCTATTTTTTCTGCTTGCGGCTGTTCTTCCATCCGTGACAAAAGAATCAGATTATTAGTCAGTTGAGCCAATCGCTTGGTTTGATTTTTGATATCCGAAAGCCATTCATTTTCTCCGACATCCATTTCCAATACTTCTGCGTCGGCATCAATGATCGTCAGGGGAGTTTTCAGTTCATGTCCGGCATCAGTGATGAACTGCTTTTGTTTTTCGTAATTCTCAGAAAAGGGCTTCACGATCCGTCTTGAAAGAATGATGAGCAGCAGCAGTACAGCCAATAAACCAAGGATGCCAACACCTGTACTCGTGAGTAAAAAGCGTTGGAAGGAGCCAATTTCCCGTCCGCAATCAAGAAAAACAATATGGGTCTCATCGCCGGACGGATATAGGATATATCGGTAAGCTTCTATAAAACCGCTGGAATCTTTGCGATTCAAAACCATCTGTGCGTATTCAATGGCGGCCTGTGTGTCAACTGCCGCAATTTTCCCTGTGTTTACAGCTGCCGCTTCTCCGCCCTGTGTAAGGAACACGGAAAAGTATCTGGACTCATAGGGTAATTCGGGAGAGTTAAGGCGGTCGTTTCTCGGCTTTCTGCCTGTCGAAAAGAAATCGTTTTTCGGAGGTTTATCAGTCGGAAACCTTCCATCATTTTCGGCTAAAATATCCAGAATGCGGTCAGCATCGGTTACTATTTTTTTGTAATTTAGGATTCCCGCAGACCCCAAAATAACGGTCAGAACCAATAGCAGCGAAGCCATGGAGGCAAGAATCAATCTTATGCGCAGTGTCCGTATCATTCTTTTTCCTCCAGTGTATAGCCGATATTGCGCAGAGCCTTGATCTGAATATCTGCGTGCAGTGCAGCAAGCTTTTTACGGAGATAGGAGATATACACCCACACAACATTGATTTCGGCTTCGCTGTCATATCCCCAGATTTTTTCCATAAACCGCTCGGTAGAAATGACGTTTTTGGGGTTGCTCATCAGCATTTCCATCATCTGGAACTCTTTGTTTGCCAGCCTGTAGCTGCCGGATGCTGCAGAGAGCTCGTAGGTCGCACGATCCAATGTGATATTCCCAACCTTCAGCTGAGAGTTTCTCTGGACTGTCTGTGTTCGTGTCATTGCCCGAATACGAGCCAGAAGTTCTCGTGAATTGAACGGCTTTGTAAGATAATCATTCGCACCGGAGTCAAGGCCGATCACCTTATCATCCACCTCGGATTTGGCGGTCAAAAGCAGTACGGGGATCAGCTTCCCTTTTTTTCGTATCTCCTGCAGCACGGTAATGCCGTCTATCTTTGGCATCATAATGTCAAGGATCACACCATCATAATTATCTGCTTCTAAATACTCCAGTGCCTCTTTTCCGTCGTATGCCGCATCGACAGAATAATTGTTTCTCTCCAATATAGTTGTAAGCGCCTTTGACAGCGCCTTTTCGTCTTCAGCCAGTAAAAGTCTCATGTCTCCACTCCTCTCAGATTTATCTTTGAAGAAAACGCCCATTTCTTTATAGGGCAATTATATCATAAATGCCGTAACTTAAATAGAAATTAAAGTCCGGAAATATTTTACGTGAACTTCGTGGACTATAAATGCAGAAAAACGGTGTGACCTTCAGGTCACACCGTTCTTTGCGGCAAATATTAACCATTAGATGATGTAGTGGCAATCCGCATTCGCAGCTTACCTAACCCACCGCTTAGTGCTCCGCGCACTTGAAGCGGGGGAATGCTTATCTGCCTTCAAAATAGCTGTTGATCCCGGAAATGAGACCATCTGCCAGTTTGTCCAGAGTTTTATCCGTATGATCCGATGCCTTGTCACCAAGCTCTATATCAACGCTTGGGATCTGCGAATATGAGGTCTGGGTCAGATCCATCTCCATGCTTCCGGATGAAAATATTTTATTTCCGCTCTTTCTTAAGCCTTCAATAAGCTTCTCTCCCAGCCCGTTATGCTGCTGCCAGTGGGACGCCACCGGCTCCATGGCTCTATATCCGCTATTGGAGGGAACGCTCATGAAAAAGCATCCTTTATCTGATGTGGTGGAATCCCAGTGAAGTGCTACATGGATATCCGCATTATTATTGGCGATCACAGTCCTTGCCACATTATCCAGCTGGACATCACTGCCTTCGCGGATCATCAGCACATCATATCCTTCATCCAGGAGCCTGTTTTTCAGTTTTTTTGCCATTGCCAGTGTAACGGTGCTCTCGGCAGTCCCATCCGCAAATGTCATTCCGCCGGAAACGGCCACTGCCGTAACGGCGCCGGACGCTGTTGTCCCCCCGGTTACCTTAGCACTTCCATCGGGATGGCACTGTGTCTTTACTGCACTTCCACCCTTTGTGCCGTGCCCGGCATTCACGCAGACGGTTTTTCCCTTTCGTGCTGCACTGCCATTATGATAATAGATAGCATTTCCGCTGTTGATCTTTGAAAACGAGCTGTAGGTATATTCACTCTTTAACTCCACATTCCATGTTTTATCCACATTTTCATGGGATTCCGGTTCCTGTATAGCTACTGTTTTTCCTGCAGCCGCTTTCTTTTCCGGTTCCACTGCTGACAGGTATCTGGAAGCTGCGTAACATTTTTTCCCATTCACAGACACAACACTCCACTCACCATCATTAGAGATTCTTTCAAGCTTTGTGCCTGACGGGATCGTTCCCAGAGCTTGTCCCGACGTAGAAGGCTCAGACCTGTAATTTAAACGGCTGGCCGTGACATAGACCGTGTCTGCCATGACCGGAAAGCAAAGAATCCCGGAGCACAGGCACAGCCCTGCAATAAAACCGATCTGCTTCTTTATATTTTTCATTTTCTTTTCTCCGTTCGGGGCAGGCTTTTACGCCTGCCCATTTTTTATCTGAGGGTTTCTAAACATCCGCCGCAGGAAGTGCTGTAAGAGCAGCCGGAACCTCCGGCTGCGCGATAACCGGCACGATATCCCTCCTGATACCCGATCTGGTATCCCTCCTGATATCCGAACCGGTAACCATCTGCATAGCCTTCTCTGCGTCCTGCTTCCCGGCCGTTCTCATAAATCTCCCGCTCTCTCTGCGTCCACCATGATACACAGCCGTTTCCTGTATTTGTGCTTCCACAGCTGCTATTACTTCCTGTGCTTCCACAGCCACCATTGTTTCCTGTGCTTCCACAGCCACAGCTGCAACGGCCGCTGTTTCCGCATCTTCCTAATCCGAAGCATCCACACCAGTTATTTCTATTGCATGCCATATAATAAGACTCCTTTTATTTCTGGTTTATACTTTATTATATGGACACAGGAAAAAACTGTGCATGCATGTCTTTCGATATTTCGTCAGATCCTTTTATGTCCCGGCAGATCTCTTAGTCTCCAAGTACATTGACGATCTTCGACGGACTTCTGTAGTTCCAGCTTGAGATCTTGATTCCAGACTTTTTATTGGATGCATGGCATACCTGTCCGTTACCGATGTAAATTGCTACATGGTTGATCCCACCGCCGCTTCCGGAGTAGAATACCAGATCACCCGGACGCATCTGCGAGGAGGAAATAGACTTTCCGCGCTGAGACTGGGATCCGGAATTATGCGGAAGCGATACTCCGAATTTTGACATTACCGACATTGTAAATCCGGAACAGTCTGTACCGCTTGTCAGGCTCGTACCTCCCCATACATACGGATTGCCCACAAACTGAACGGCATAGTTTGCGATCTGGGCACGTTTCGAGGATACACTTCCCGCACCGGAACCTGCCGCAGCATTATTATTATTTTTGTTTCCGGACGGCTTCGAGGAGGAATTGCCCTTTGACGGCTTTGAGGTAGTGCCGCCCGTTGCCGGAGTTTCCACGATCGGGGTATATTTAATCGCCTCATTAAGACCATATTTTACATCCACATAGTCGCTGGAAATATAAGCCTTTGAATCATCCAGCTCGATCTCTACCCATCCATCCTGCTGATCGGCAACAAGGAAACGCTCGCTGTTTGAGATCTGAGTCCAGATAGAGGAATTCGTATTCGGCTCAGATCGGACATTAACTCCATCGGTGTTGGCGATCGCCATCAGCTTCGATACCTGCATCGCCTTATCCTTCGCCGCCTGACCGGTAAGGATAAATTCTGACTTGACATATCCTGTGATCTTACCGGAGCGTACCTTATACCATCCATCCTTCGGTGTTTCCAGAATATCACAGCCTGCATTACTTGGCAGCTTCGCAATGATCTTACCTGTCTTTTCATCCGGATTGTCACGGACATTCAGGTAGTTGCTGACATTGGAGACACCAAGGTTATCATAGAGGCTCAGAACCGTCGTTCTCATATCCATTTTCCGGGCTTCGTTCAGGGCATAGCGCACTGTCACATAGTCCGCAGAAATAAAGCCATCATCAATCTGCACCCATCCGTCCTCAATGCTTTTGACCGAATAACGCTCATCCTTGAGCACCTGACCGACGATCTCACCATCCTGACTCGGTGTTGCACGGACGTTCAGTTTTTCAGCCTGAATGACTGCTCTTTCTTCCACATTTTCTGCTGCGATCTTTTTTGCCTGATCTCCGGTCAGGATATATTGTCTGCTCACATAGCCGTTAACTCCTCCGGATGTGATCTTGTACCAGCCTTCTGTCGAAGTGTCCACGATCTCACAGGCCGCCCCTTTTTGAAGCTTGCCTACGATTTCTCCGTAGTTTTCCGGTGTTTTTCGCACATTAAGGAAGCCGGAGACCTCTGCAATACCCAGATTGGCATATCCGTCAAGCACCTTAGTAACTGCTTCTTCCTTTTCCTTTTCTGCGATCTCCTCATCAGAAAGAGTCGTTTCGAGGACGATCGATACGGTTTCCTGATCTTCCGTTTCCGGCGGTGCGGTTGTTTCCAACGAAGCCTCCACCGTTTCCACTCTCATTTTCCCGCCGGCTTCTTCCCCGTTCTTCCCGAGAATGCCGATCGCCGCGGCGGTAACTGCAACAGCAACTGCTGTCAAAGCAGCCACAGCCATATATTTAGCAGCAGCTCCCTGCGCTTTTTTCTGTTTTATCCTTTTCAGTCTTTGGATATTATCCTTAGGCTGCGATCTGACTTTTCGATCTGCTATTAGATCAAGTGGTCGTTCTTCCGGCTTATCTGTCAAAAGCCCTGCCGCTTTATCTTCTGTCTCTTTGACAGATGTATCCGTTACATGGTACGCAGCAGTCTTGGCCGTTTCTGTTACATCTGCTTCTTCGGCATCTGTTACATTGCCTTCTTCGACATCCGTTACGTTGCTTTCTTTGGCATCCGTTACGCTTACTTCTCCTTGCTCTGCTGCAACAGCTTCTGTATTCTCTGCATCAGCTGCTTCTGTTACATTTTCTATTGCTTTTTCCGTTGATTTTTCTACTACTTTTTCTTCATCCGCCATCTATAATCTCCATTGACCGGAAAACTCCGGCCCTTCTCTATTAAAACTTGTCACAATGCTGCCTATTATTCTACCAGAGCATGGCGTATCCTGTCAAATTTTTTTATTTTCTTCCGAAAATCCAAAGATCGTTCCGAAAAGAAGCTTTACAAAAGAAGAAACAGAAAAGAAAAACTGCCCCGGCCTCCATAAAGAAGCCGGAGCAGGATCCTGTTCCCTGCTTATTTGTTTCCAAGGGTCTGGAAATGTTCCATAGAACCATAAAGCTTTAAGATCTGTGCAAACTCCTTCTCATCGTAAAGGGAGCATGTACCGTTACCGTAAGACTTCGCTGCCTCCAGCATAAATCTTGCAGCATCATCCAGATCCTCCAGATGTGTAGCGCCGGTCGCACATCCTGCAACCATTGTCTCAGTTGTAACAGCCACACCCACGACCGGAGCCTTTGTAGCTGTAGCCGGCTGAAGAATACTGTTCAGGTGGTACAGTCCGTTTCCGTAAGGAGTGATATCCTGCTGTGTCAGAGCAAATACTACCGGTAATTTTCCGGTTGTTGTCTGTACGATATCAAGAAGGCTGTCGCTGACTCTTAAGATGTATCCTTCCTTTACGGTCGGAGAGATAGCAAAGCCTCTGTGGTTAACGATTCTGTTGCCCTTTGTTGTATCAACAACAAGAACTGCATCCAGATCCGGAGTAACTTCTTCTTTATTGACCTGCCATGTTTCTACCGGAGAATTCATGAACGGAACCGGCTCATGAGGGGTTGTCGGTGCATCCGGGCAAACATGAGTAGAGATAAATACGTCTCCCTCCAGATAATCTCCCTTATTCTGCATATCCAGAAGCTTAGCAGCTACTGCAAGTGCAACGATCGCGCCGTCACCATCTGATACAAAGCCGATCTGCTCCGGTCTTGCTCCGAGTCCGCCAAGACGTCCCAGAATACCCATTGTCTTTGCAGAACCGCCGTTGGTCTTACCGTTTTTACCCGGGATCAGGATACGAACCATATCTGTATGGCCCTTCGGTCCCTCAAGAGGATATGTTTCAACCTTGCAGTCCGGTTTAATGGAATGGAAATAATCCACCACCTGTGCTCCGGAAGCTGAAGAACTATCCAAAATGTCAAAAAGCTCGATCAACTGTTTGTATAACATCTCTCTCCTCCTGCGTTTTAAGCCGCCGCTTTTTTATTTTCTGTATCCCGCTTCCCGGTAATAGCGCTCAGCGCCTGGGTGAAGCGGGACCGGAAGATCATTACATAAAAAATCCTTGTCCTGCATAGATGCCATAAATCGATGTCCTCCTGTATATTCGGCAGCCATCTGATCTAAGGCTTTTGCAATTCCGTAAGCCGTTTCCTCATCCATCTCCGTACTCGTGCATAAAAGGACTTTTTGTCCGAATGTGACGATATCCTTTTCCTGACCGGGATACTGTCCGGCCGGGATCACGATGCGGCACCATGAAGGATTCCGGCTGAGGATACTCTCCAGTTCTTCCTCTCTGTACTCCAGAAGAACTGTCTCTCTTTCCCCTGCAAGGACCTCAAAGGCCTCAAAGGGAGCTGTATAAAAGCTATGAGCACTGTCGATCTTGCCCTCCCGGAGGGCATCGGCACTCTCTCTTAATCCCAAACCAAAAAGCTCGGTATTTATTTCATCAATTTTAAGTGTTTCAAAAACCGCCCTCGATGCAGCTTCCGTAACAGAAGCATCCACACCGGCAGATATACTCTTTCCCTTCAGTTCATTGACATAATGAAGGCCTGATTCCCGAAAAGCGATCCACTGTGAGCATTCCGGATAACATGCCCCGAGGGCACAAACCTTTTTTCCATCATAGGAGCTCTCCGTGCCGATCTGTGAATCCCATGCCTCAAAGGCAGTCGAACCGGAGATCATTGCTATAGAAACCTCCCCCTCGATCACATTTTTTACATTGACCGGGGATCCATCGGAGATCTTTATATCCACGTGAACATCTTTATATCCGTTATTGATCGCAGACGCCACCGCTGCCCCTGCCATAAAAGCATGCGTACCCGGCTGGTCTGTCCCCATAGAAAGCATCTGAGGTCTTTCCTCCTGCGCTTTTGAGGCTCCCTGGCAGGCTGTTATCCCGGATACGAAGGCAGCCGCCAGTAAAACTGCGGGGATCCTCCTGAAAAAACCACTTTTCTTCATCAGTCGATAAATTTATTCACGCAGACCGCACCATACGGACGGATGGTCATTCTGTATGCGCTTCCTTCCCCCATTGCCTTTTCAATATAAGTGATATACTCATTTACCACCGGGTTCGGCAGCATTGCCATGATAACACCGGCAAATCCGCCGCCATGGACTCTGCAGGCACCACAGCCTTTTTCTTTGATAAACAGCTCGGTAAGTGCCAGCGCTGCTGTAATACCCTGTTCCTCACTTCCCGGAACATAACAGTTCTGGAGCCATTTCCAAGAAGAATTTCCGGATTCCGTGATCTTCTTTAAGAAATCATCGAACCGATCCTCCTTTAAGGCCAGAACTTCTTCCTCCACTCTCTTGTTTTCCTCAAAGAAATGGAGAGCCCGCAGGAGCGGACGATCTCCGGCTTCTGCTCTTACCTTTACAATATTATTTAAAACATCTTCTTCTGTAATATCTGCACAGACCTCTTTTCCGAATACGGCAGCGACCTTTTTCATATCGGCCGGGATGGAGGAGTATTCTGCGCTCAGATCTGCATGTCCTTTTCCGGTCTGGACAATGATCAGGCTGTGATCCTGTGCGCCAAAATCATAATCTATCTTTTCTACAACCGGGTTCAGCGGATCCTTAAAGTCGATCGTGATCATTCCGCCTACTGCACATGCCATCTGGTCTAAGAGCCCGGAGGCCTTATTCCAGTATTTATTCTCTGCATATTTTCCCACATGGGCGTAGGTCACTACGTCCACATTTCCATCGTTAAAGAATTCATTCACCATGGAACAGATCAGCATTTCATAGGAAGCTGAGGAGCTGACACCGGCAGCGCTGATCACGTTGCTCGTAATGTAGGCATCGAAGCCACCGATCCGGCATCCCATATCAAGAAAGCCGGCCAGCATTCCCTTTGTCAGATCGATGGTACCCGCCATCTTCGCACTCGGATTTAAATCCTTCGTATTGATCGTAAATTTCTGATTGTATGTCTCGCTTACAATGTGGATCTCGTCGGTTCCGTTCGCGGCAGCCGCAGCCACACAGTCCAGATTGATACTGCCTGCCAGTACCTTTCCATGGTTGTGATCTGTATGGTTTCCGCTTATCTCGGTACGTCCGGCGGAGGTAAAAAGCATAAGCTCCTGCTTTCCAAACTCCTGCTCAAAGCCCTCCATTACATGCAGATACCGCTCTCTATTTTCATTGACTCCGTTTTTTCCGTACATTTTTTCAAGGAATTTTTCTGCCTTTATACTATTAAGCTGTTCTGTCAGCATATTTCTCTGCATATATCTTCTCCTTTTTGCCACACCTGCGTTCAAGTCCAACCTCTGTGAAACCTAAAACGCGATTCTGGTCGCAGATCATTTCTCTTGCAAACCAGTTGTCTTTCATTATATAATATATTTAGTGTATGTTGCAACAGTTTCCTGATAATTTTACATAAAAAATTGGAGGATTTTCATGAATAACTGGAACGGCAGGCCTTACTATTCTTTGGACTGCTATCTGAAACAGAAATTTGGTAAAAAAGTATACAAGCTAGCGCTGGACGGTGGAATGACCTGTCCCAACCGGGACGGCACTTTAGACAGCAGGGGCTGTATTTTCTGTAGTGCCGGTGGCTCCGGTGACTTTGCCGAAAAGAAAGCCGGCTCTATCCGTGAACAGCTTGAAGCAGCAAAGCAGAGAGTCGCAGGAAAGATCGATATCTCGTCCGGCTCGTTTATCGCTTACTTTCAATCTTATACAAATACCTATGCGCCTCTTTCCTACCTTGAGCCGCTTTTTACCGAAACGATCCGTTTCCCGGAGATCTGTGCCCTCTCTATCGGAACAAGACCGGACTGTCTTCCGGATGAGACGATCGCTCTTTTGTCCCGGCTAAACCGGGAAAAACCGGTCTGGGTCGAGCTGGGGCTTCAGACCATACATAAAAAAACGGCAGAGCTTATCCGCCGCGGGTATGAGCTTCCGGTATTTGAAGATGCCTATCGCCGCCTGAAAGCTGCCGGTCTGACCGTTATCGTCCATGTCATTCTTGGTCTTCCCGGGGAGAGCAGAGACGACATGCTGGAAACGATCCGGTACCTCTCCGCCCTTCATGTGGACGGGATCAAGCTTCAGCTCCTTCATGTTCTGCGAGGAACCGACCTTTACAGCCTTTATGAAGCAGGAGCCTTCCGTACTCTTGAATTTTCCGAATATCCGGAGCTGATCGCAAGCTGTATCCGCCTTCTCCCTCCGGAAACGGTCATCCATCGCATCAGCGGAGACGGACCAAAGGCGCTCCTTGCCGCACCCCTATGGAGCGGCAACAAGCGCCTTGTACTAAACTCGATCCATAAATATTTAAAAGAACACCATATCTATCAGGGACAGTCCCTTACAGAGCAACAATGATCCCGCCGTCACTGGCATAAACCGTCGATACGCCGCAGGTATCCGTGATGATGATATCTCTAAACTGCGCCATGGAGCAGAATACTTCTTTCATATATTGAGCCCGCTCCAAAGCGTTGCAGTGTGCGATGATAATTCTCCTATCCTTGGTGTCACCTGCCCCCTTCACCGCCAGCTCCGCCATTTTCTGAAGCGCCTTCTGGATCCCACGGGCCTGATCCAGCTTAATGATGGTTCCTTTTTCCGCGCCCATAACCGGCTTAATGTTCAGCTTTGTGGCAAAAAACGCCTGAAGCCCGGTAAGCCTTCCGTTCTTTTTTAGAGCATCCAGCGATTCAAGGACAAAATATGTCTTCATTCTGTCCCGGTATTTTAAGACCTTCTCGGAAACTTCTGAAAATGACATACCCTGCTCGCACAGCTCGCTGATATACAGTGCAAGATTCAACTGTCCGGAGGATGCGGATTCCGAATCGATCACAAGGATATTTTTTGCTCCGAACTCCTCCTCATAGAGATTTTTTGCCAGCACTGCGCTGTTGTAGCTTCCGCTTAAGTGGCTGGAAAGTGTGATAACGAATACATTTTCCGCCTCACAGCGGTATGCCTCCTTAAACATCTCCGGAGATGGGCAGGCCGTCTTTGGGCATTCCGGGCACTCCCTTACGGCCTGTAAAAATTCCTTCTGGTCAAAGGTCTCATCATCTATAAAAGTCCTGTCTCCTACCATCAGAGTCAAAGGAATCATCTGGTAATGCGGATCCTTTTTCATCTCTGCAGTAAGATCCAGGCAGCTGTCCCCAATAATCTTATATTTCATAATCTGTCCTCCTGATCTTTAAGTCGCGTTCAAATTCCCATATCAAGCTATATGGTAATGAATACTATATATTATAGTATTGCATCATTTGAAAGTCAATACTGCCTTCCCGCTGCTACCAAAGAAATGAGCTGATCTCAACAAGACAAAGTACGATGTAAAGAAGGACTCCCGGGTTCAGATATACATACTTCCGATATGGAGACGGCGCTTCATTATTCCAGGTAAGCTGCATAAAAGCAAAGCGGCCGTATCTAAAGAAAATCACAATGGCTGCCACCACGAGATCGATGATCAGGATCATCACGAAAAAGCCATATACATCGACAAGGCCAAAGATCGGTATACTTTCTGCAATTTTCTCTCCGAAGGAAATCACGATCCCGAAGGAATTTATCATTGTATGAAGCAAAAATGTATACCGGATACCATTCGTTCTTACCGCCACATAGCCGAGAACCAGACCGATCGCAACGCCATACAGACACTGGGTCAGATTTCCGTGCATCAGGCCAAAGAGGATCGCCGTAAAGAAGACGGCCGTTCTGTCTCCGAATACACGGGCGCGGCTCAACAGCATTCCGCGGAACAGAAGCTCCTCCATAAACGGCCCTACTAGACAGACATACAGGATCATGGAGGGTGACATTGCTTCTGTTATAGACAGGACTGGATTCATATCCTCCAGAGTCTTGTTGCTGAACATTCCGACGATCACATTAATTGCCGTTCCGATACCATTAAATAAGTACCCGGCCCCCATTGCGGCAGCAAAACAGAGGAAAAAGCATTTTAATGGAAGCTTCTGCTTTCTGCACGGAAATTCAGGGATCTTTAGCAGGATCAGTGCGATGGTCCCGTAAGAAGCCCCTATAACAAATACATACTGAATCAGCTGTTCGGTCCAGGGGGAATGGAAAAGCCGAAAAAGCCAGCGAGTTTCGCTGGCCTTCCCGGTGGAAATCCATAGATCAGTAAGATTATAAAGAACTGCTCCAACATAACTATAGGCCATAAGGACACTGACGGCCAGACCAAGTACGGTAAATACGGAAAAATAGTCCCTTCTTCTAAACTCCATGTTATTTCCTTTTCTTTATTGTACGATCTTAGTTTCTATAAGATCTTTGTCATGATCTCACTGCTTCTGGCAATAAACTTTGTCATACGCTCCGGAGAAAGACTGCCGTGGGCAAGCTTTGCAAGGTCATAAAGCTGCTCGCAGATCTTCTTTGTATTTTCTCCATCCTTATGCTCCATGACATATTTTACAAGATCATTATTTGCATTCAGTACCAGTGTTTCGGAAACCGGGAAAAGATCCTGTCCGCCGCCGTATACGCTATACATCTTCATCATATCCTGCATACGTCTGCTTTCCTCAGATACGGTGATCATGGAAGCGATACCGGCATTTTTAAGCTTCTCCACCTTGACATCGAGCTTGTCGTTTTCAAGGGCTTTCCGGAAGGTCTCCGTCAGACTCTCGGCATCCTTCTTTGCCTGCTCCTTAGAGGCCTCGTCCTCATTGGCAGCCTGCTCCTTAAAGGTGTCATTGACATCTGCATCGATACGAAGGAATTTCAGCTTTTCATTCTTCTGCTCAAGATGAGAGATAAACGGAGAATCGATCGCATGGGGCAGGATAACTGCATCGAGGCCGGCCTCCTTAAACATATTGATGTACTGGCTCTGTTCCTTCTCATCTGTTACATAGAAGATCTCATTCTCATGACCCTTTTCCTTATTTTCTTCCAGACAGTCCTTTAAGGTCAGATATTTGCCCTCCAGATTCTTAAAGATGATATAGTCATTCATCTTCTCTGCAAACTTTTCATCCTTCAGGCATCCGAATTTAATAAACGGATTGATGTCATCCCAGTATTTTTCATAGGTCTCCCTGTCGGTCTTGCACATTCCGGAGAGCTTGTCAGCAACCTTCTTGGTAATATAATCAGAGATCTTCTTTACGAAGCCGTCATTCTGAAGGGCACTTCTGGATACGTTAAGCGGCAGATCCGGACAATCGATAACACCCTTTAACAGCATAAGAAATTCCGGAATGACCTCTTTGATATTATCTGCGATAAATACCTGATTGTTATAGAGCTTGATCTTTCCTTCGATGCTCTCATACTCCATATTGATCTTCGGGAAATACAGGATTCCCTTAAGGTTAAACGGGTAATCCATATTCAGGTGGATCCAGAACAGCGGTTCCTTGAAATCCATAAATACCTTGCGGTAAAATTCCTTATATTCTTCTTCTGTACACTCGTTCGGATGCTTATTCCAGAGTGGATGGATATCATTGATGGGCTGCGGGCGCTTTAAGATCTTATATTTCTCCGTTTTCGGTGAGACCTCAACGGTTTCCTTTGTCCCGTCCTCTTTTTCCTTTTCCTCTGTCTTTGCTTCCTCTACGATGGTTTCAATTACCGTATCCTTTTCTGTCAGTTCGTCCTTTTCCACTGTCTCATACTGCGGCTCGGCCGTTTCATCACTGACATAGATCTCTACCGGCATAAATGCACAGTATTTTTCCAGAACCTCACGGGCACGGTATTCATTGGCAAATTCTGTACTGTCTTCATTTAAATACAGCGTGATGACTGTTCCTACTTCCCTTCTGTCACCTTCTGTCATTTCATATTCTGTGCCGCCCTCTGATTCCCAGTGAACCGGTTTCGCATCCTTTTTATAAGATAAGGTATCGATCGTCACCTTATCGGCTACCATAAAAGCAGAATAAAAGCCCAGTCCGAAATGTCCGATGATCTGATCTTCATTTGCCTTATCCTTATATTTATTCAGGAAATCCTGTGCTCCGGAAAAGGCGATCTGGTTGATATATTCCTCGACTTCTTCCTCTGTCATGCCGAGACCGTTATCGGTAATACGGATCGTTTTCTCTTTCGGATCAACAACAACATCTACCTTATAAGAAACGCCCTCCGGCTCCTCGTATTCCCCCATGAGAGCCAGCTTTTTCAGCTTTGTGATCGCATCACAGCCATTGCTCACCAGCTCACGATAAAAAATATCATGATCTGAATACAGCCACTTTTTTATAATTGGGAAAATATTTTCACTGTTAATGGATAAGCTACCGCTCTTTGCCATAATTAACCACTCCTGTTCTTTCTTGTCATTCTATCGATCTGCCGCTGCCGCACTGTGCTGTCTGCACTGCTCTATTCTTCGCGGCGGTTCTCATTTTCTTTTACAGAAGATATTGTAATACTCACCGTACAAAATGTCAACAGATTTTTAGCACTCAATGATAGTGAGTGCTAATAGAGCTCTATATCAAGCTCTATAACAAGCTTCATCTCAAATCGAACGTCTGTGAGACTTGGTGCGTGATTCTGATCAGCAAAGCTGACATATTCCATACAGAATTTATCAGTTATCGTTAATTATGTAACGATTTGTTTGCCTTTTCCCGTCTTTATGATATAATAGCCTTCAACACCATTCTAAAAGCTCCCGGAATTATAGGCAATATCCGGTGAGCATAGATAAAGGAGAAAGTATTATGAGTAAACGTAACCTGACCCTGCTGACAGACCTCTATGAGCTGACCATGATGCAGGGCTACTTCTTTGCAAAAGATGCAAATGAAACTGTGATCTTCGATGCCTTTTATCGTGCCAACCCGGATGGAAACGGTTATGCCATTGCGGCTGGTCTGGAACAGGTCATTGATTATATTAAAAATCTTCATTTCGACCCGGAAGATATCGATTATCTCCGCTCCACCGGAATTTTCAAAGAAGAATTTCTGGAATATCTGACTACCTTCCGCTTTACCGGCGATATCTATGCGATTCCCGAGGGAACTGTCGTATTCCCGAGAGAACCTCTCGTTAAAGTAATTGCACCGATCATGCAGGCGCAGCTGGTAGAAACAGCCCTTTTAAATATTATCAACCATCAGAGCCTGATCGCAACAAAGACCTCCCGTATCATCCATGCAGCACATGGAGACGGGGTAATGGAATTTGGTCTTCGCCGTGCTCAAGGCCCGGACGCCGGAATCTATGGCGCCAGAGCCGCAATGATCGCCGGCTGTATCGGAACCTCCAATGTACTCTGCGGACAGATGTTTGATGTTCCGGTAAAGGGCACACATGCCCACAGCTGGATCATGAGCTTTTCCGATGAGCTGACTGCCTTCCGTACCTATGCAAAGCTGTATCCCTCCGCATGTATCCTTCTGGTGGATACCTATGATACCTTAAAATCCGGTATCCCCCATGCGATCCAGGTCTTCAAGGAAATGAGAGAAGCCGGTATCCCGCTTACCTTCTACGGTATCCGTATGGACAGCGGAGACCTCGCCTATCTCTCAAAGCGGGCAAAGAAAATGCTGGATGAAGCCGGCTTTACAGATGCAGTGATCTCTGCCTCCAATGATCTTGATGAACACCTGATTACCAGCCTTAAGAACCAGGGTGCAACCATCAATTCATGGGGTGTAGGTACAAACCTGATCACCTCCAAGGACTGCCCGTCCTTCGGCGGTGTTTATAAGCTTGCTGCTGTCCTCGATAAAAATACAGGAAAATTTATTCCGAAGATCAAGCTGTCCGAGAACGCGGAAAAGATCACGAACCCGGGAAATAAGACCATCTATCGTATTTACAGCAGAGAGAGCCACAAGATCATCGCAGATCTGATCTGTCTGGTAGGAGAAAGCTACGACGAAAACAACTCTCTCCTTCTCTTTGATCCGATCTCTACCTGGAAGAAAACGCTTCTGGCTCCCGGAACCTATACTATGCGTGAGCTGCTGGTTCCGGTGTTTATAGACGGAAAATGTGTATATGAATCACCAAAGGTTATGGATATTCAGGAATACTGCAGGAAAGAAAAAGATACCCTCTGGGATGAAACAAGGCGTCTTGTAAATCCTCATGAGGTTCATGTCGATCTCTCAAATGAGCTCTGGCACATGAAGACCAAGCTTCTGGATACCTATACCTTTGAATAATGAAGGAGAACTAAAATGAGTGCAACGGATATCGCAAAATCGGTAGATGTGGATCTGGATCTGATCTACAAGCAGACTGTTTCGGCCGCCCGGGAGCTTCTTGAAACAGCAAATATGAAAGAAGGACAGATCCTTGTTGTCGGCTGTTCCTCCAGTGAGATCGCTGCCCATGCCATCGGCTGCTACTCCAGCAAAGAGGTGGGACAGACTGTATTTAATGCTCTGTATTCCGTGACCAGAGAGCATGGACTGTATCTGGCTGCCCAATGCTGCGAACACCTAAACCGTGCTCTCATCATTGAAGAAGAAGCCGCAGTCAAATACGGCCTTGAGATGGTTAATGTAGTACCTCAGCTGAAAGCCGGCGGCTCCTTCTCAACGGCCGCCTGGAACAGCTTCACCCATCCGTGTGCCGTTGAAAAAATACAGGCACATGCAGGGATCGATATCGGTGATACCCTGATCGGCATGCACCTGCGCCCTGTTGCTGTTCCCGTCCGCACAAAGACCTCTGCCATCGGCTCTGCCCATGTGGTATGTGCAAGGACACGCTTAAAATATATCGGCGGTGAGCGTGCCGCCTACCAGAAATAAGCAGCACGTTTTTACGTTGCTATAGCATATTAACAAAAAAGACTGATAAACTGTGGCAGTAGGATGAAGCCACGATTTATCAGTCTTACTTTTTATTTGGCGCAAAACACCCACGCTGCACCGAACGCAGCTGCATTAGAATATGCCGTTACATTCCCGATCTTCTAACTCAAAATCAAATGTCAAGCATTTTTAGAATAAAATCTACAGTTCCGTCGATGCCATAGCTTGCTGTATTAAGGCAAAGATCGTAGTTATTGGCATTTCCCCAGTCTCCGCCCGTATAGAAATTGTAATAATGGGCGTGCTGACGATCCATTCTGTGGAGCATTTTTCTTGCCTTTTTCTCATCAAGGCCACTATTAACCTCGATCGCTCTTTGTACTCTCTGCTCAAAGGGAGCCGAAAGATAGATACTTACATGGGGGATCCGGTTATTTGTCATAATTGCATTTCCGCATCGGCCCATGATGATAAAATCCTCCTTTTTCGCCATTTCACACAGGAGATCACTCTGGTTAAAGAAAACCGCATCTCGTTTGGGAAGTCCGTGATATCGGCTGAACTCGCGGAATCTCTGCTTTAATGTCATCTTCTTCACCGGTAAAAAGGCGCTGGCCGGGCTTGCACTCTCGTCAGAAAGATGGATCTCATGGCTTGCCGCATCTACGACCGAATCCTTCTCTGCCTCAAGACGTTTTAAAACCGCCTCAAAAATATCAGCATCGTAATAATTGATCTTTAACTTGTCGGCAAGCTTAAAGCCCACATTGACTCCACCGCTGCCATAGGTCCAGCTGATGCAGATGATCAGATGATCCGTACTCTTGAAACGATTCTGAAGATTCAGTGTATTGAGTCTTGCAAGATCCGGTGCGATAACATCACCGCTTGCAAAGCTGGTCTGAAGACTCATAACTTCCTGCAGGATCCGGTTATACTCTGTCATGCAGAGCTTTCTTTCCTCCTTGTCCTCGATGGTACGGGCCATATTGGCAATAAGCGCCAGCTCACTCCGTACCAGATGCCCCTGATGACGCTGCATTAAAAGCTCCGTCAGCTCATTGACGCATCGCTCCCTGTCTCTGTTAAATACACGTCCGAGGGAGGAGCCCAGATGAACGTAAACTTCTGCATCCAGATCATAAATGTGCTCCGCCAGCTCTTTGATATCATCTCTGTTCGCTGCCATACTTCCTCCCCCTTTCTATAAAAAGAACACCAGTGTGTCCAGCAAAAATACAGGTATCAAAATCCCAAAGGACCAGAGCAGATAGCCAAAGAAGGATGGCATCCGGATACCGTTCTCGTCTGCAATGGCCTTGACCATAAAGTTCGGTGCATTTCCGATATATGTATTTGCTCCCATAAACACAGCGCCGGCCGATATTGCTTCCAGCATTTTTACCGGGATCATTCCCAGCGCCGTTGCAATACCATCTCCAAAGCCCAGCGAACCGGCTGTTGTCAGGAATACGAGATACGTAGGCGTATTGTCGAGGAAGCTGGATAACAGTCCTGTCGTCCAGAACATCTCAAAGGGAGCACTGATCCCAAGCTTCGGGCCGTATGCCTTGAGGATCATAAGTGCCGGCTGCATAGTGATAAAAATTCCAATAAATAATACCGCTACTTCTTCGATCGCACCCCAAGTAAAATGGTTTTCACGACGGATGGATACATCCGTTGTCTTAAAGGATAAAAATGCGGCAAGAAGGATCATCGCAATCTCGATCATAGCAGGATAGGTGAGGGTAACCTCTCCGAGGATACGGATCCCCATTACCTTGCCCTCTGCATCCTGAAAGGCCGGTAAACTCGGAAGTGTGCCGCTTAAAATAACTGCTGCAACGATCATGATAAGGAACAGCAGATTATGAATGCCGCGAAGCTGAATCTTAGTACCGGGCTTACTGATATCCGGCTTTAAGCCCTTTGCGATATCCTTTCTATAGGCTCTCATATCGATAAAGTAGAACACGATCAGTAATGAGATCATGTTAAACAAAAAGATCGGCAGAAGCTTTAGGCTCCAGAAAAACGGTACGCCGCGCATGAATCCCATAAGGAGGGGCGGATCTCCGATCGGAGTAAGGCAGCCTCCAAGGTTAGACACCATAAAAATAAAAAAGATGATAATGTGTCTTCTTCTCTTTCTCCATGCATTCATTTTTATGATAGGACGGATCATAAGCATACTGGCACCGGTCGTTCCGATCCAGCTGGAAAGCAGGGTTCCCAATGCCAGCAGCCCCACATTGATCCTGGGGGAACCGGCCAGATCACCGGACATGGTAATATTACCGGATACGCAGAATAATCCGAATAAAAGCACGATAAAGGTCAGATAATCATTGATAATACATTCAAGAACCGTCTCCGATGCTGTCTCGATCCCATATTTTACAGCAAACGGTATGATAAAAAACAGAGACCAGAACAGCGCCGCATGCAGCTGATGTGTCTCCCACCACTCCGCTTTAACCAGCGGAAAGATCGCAATACACAAAAGGAGCCCCGCAAACGGAATACAGAGCCAAAGCGGAATTGAAGCCGTCTTATCCGAAACGCCTTCCTCTGCTGCCATGGTCATCATCGGACTCATCAAAAACCACATCCACAGACTTCCACAGAAAGCAAGTAACTTTTTCACGTCAAACCTCCTGAATCATTTTCTATCTCCAACAACAGCCACTGATTATAACAATTTTCCCCAAAAATTACAACATCAAACCCGCCAAATTAATCCGTCAAATTTATGGGAAAAATCGGCACTTCTCCCAATCGGAGATGGAAATCTTCTTGACTGAGCTAAAACTGCCACCGGCCTGAAGCCGATGGCAGAAATATTCCCATATTACTTATTCTTCGCGATTCTTCGCAGGCACAGCGCAGACTAGCATTCGATCATCATACTGATAATCTCATCGTTTGTTGCCTTCATGCCATCCTTTGCCAGACGGCCGACGTTCTGTAATGTTTTTTCAATTCCCTTATTTACGATTCCGTCTCCTGCATAGAACTGCTGTCCGCGCAGGTACATATTGTAGCCGAGAAGTGCGGCGTCTACGGATTCTGCGATCTTCGCAGCACAGGAAGCCTTTGCTCCATCGCAGACCATACCGGATACGATGGCCAGTGCATTTACAACTGTATGGATCACTGTCTGATAGTCACCGCCATTTAAGTAGGCAATCGCTGCTCCGGCTCCGGCTCCGGCATTCACTGCACCACAGTATGCGGAAAGACGTCCGATCGGAGTTTTCTGATGGATTGCAGTCAGGTTGGAAAGTGCGAGGGCGCGGTACATCTTCTCCTCGTCAACTCCCAGCTCCTTCGCATAGACAACGACCGGGACAGAGGCTGTAATTCCCTGATTTCCGCTGCCGGAGTTGATAATAACCGGAAGCTCACAGCCGTTCATTCTTGCATCCGATCCGGCTGCTGCCATTGCCTTTGCCTTATTGCGGATATCGTTTCCGTTCATATCGATAAGGACCTTTCCGATATTTGCTCCGTAATTGCCCTTGATCCCTTCTTCCGCGATCGCCATATTGAAATTCATCTGGCGGCCTAAGATCTCCTTCACATCGTCGACATCAACTGTGTTGATGAAATCCCAGATATCTTCCATATTTAAAAGAGAACGATCCGTAAGACCCTCATCGCCTTCTCCATCGACCTCAACCTGCTTAAGGATCTTTCCGTCCTTTTCGATCAGCACGATGTTGGTATGGAAATTTACGATACGGACTCTTGAGTAAGAATCACCTTTATATAATGTAACAATGATCTCGAAGGTGAAGCCGTTATTCACGTGCTCTACCTTGATTTCTGTATTCTCAAGGAACTTCTTCATCTCCGCGATCTGCTCCTTGCTCACACTGGCGATGACCTCAAGCTCCTTGTCTGCATCTCCGGCAACGATTCCTGCTGCTGCTGCTGCCGGGATCCCCTTCAGATGATCTGTGTTGGGAACGATAACTGATTTTACATTTTTAATGATACTTCCGCTGGCGCCGATCACTACGCGATCCGGCATATCTCCTAAAACCTTTCTTGCGACTGCTGCTGCATAAGCAAGAGCGATGGGCTCTGTGCATCCCATTGCCGGTTTTAATTCCTCCTCAAGGATCTTTATGTACGCATTATACTTGATATTTGACTTTTCCATACCGCTTGCTACCTCTCTTTTGTTTTGATTGATATTCGTTTTTTCATCAGATTATTTTATGACAAAATATCACTTGTACTTTCTATATAAATAGAGTACCATAAGAATAGCCGAAAGTAAATTTTATGGTTTTAAATACATGATTTAAAAATTTTTATACATTTGGGAGGAAATATGGAATTAAGAGAGATCACGACCTTCCTTCAGGTTGCAAAATTGCAAAGCTTTTCCCGTGCCGCAGAATCTCTGGGATATTCACAGGCAGCTGTCACGATCCAGATCAAGCATCTGGAGCAGGAGCTGGGGATCCATCTGTTCGACCGCATCGGCAAACAGACAGTTCTGACCCATCATGGCTCAATATTCTATCGTCATGCCTCTGCCATCGTGCGGGAACTGTCCCAGGCGAAGGCCGCGGTTACGGAAAGTGCTGAGCTTAACGGTGTCCTGACCATCGGAACCATCGAATCGATCTGCGCCTCTATCTTTCCGGCTTTGCTAGAGGAATTTCACCGTCAGCATCCGAAGGTCAAGCTTAGCATTATCCTCGACTCTCCGGAGGTTCTTCTCGACCTTATGAATAAAAATGTCATCGATCTTGTCTATCTTCTCGATCAGAAGATCTACGACCATCGATGGATCCGTGTCCTTGAGGAGCCGGAGGATATTGTATTCGTTGCCTCCTCCTCGCATCCCTTCTCCTCTGAAAAGGAGCTTTATCTTAAGGATATCGTGACGCAGGACTTTCTGCTCACAGAAAAAGACGCCAGCTACCGGTTTGTACTGGACCGGTATCTGGCGGCGTATAATCTGAGTATTGATCCGTTTCTTGAGATCGGCAATACAGAATTCATCATCCGGATGTTAAAAAACAATTCCGGACTTTCCCTGCTTCCGGAATTTTCCGTCCGAAATGAGGTAGAAAATGGGGAGCTTTCCATTCTTCCTGTTGAGGACTTTCATATGCGGATCTGGCGTCAGATCCTGTACCATAAAGACAAGTGGATCACCAGAGAAATGGAGGCCTTTATCGCACTCGCAAAGTCTCTCGCTTAAGCAGGACTTCTCCCAGCAGAGCGGTGACGATAACGAGAAATACAAGAAAACCGCTGACACCGATGGTCAATCGGTAGGTTCCTGTCACATCATAAAAATATCCGAACAGAGAATTAAACGGCGATACGAGCAGTGTTCCGAACATTGATACATAGGAATAGGCCGTACCGTATGTCTCCCCCTTCCAGAACATTTTACAGAACAAGGGCAGCATGACGGAGGAAAGGGGCGGTGTCACTCCAAATAAAAGGGCTCCAACCATCGTGCTTTTGCCGATTCCCAGAAACAGCAGGAAATGTCCTGCTTCTGCGATCAGCACGGAGCCGATCAAGGTTCTTATCACTCCGAAGGTATCACTGGATTTTCCCAGCACCAGCTTGCTGGACATATTCCCTAAAAGGGCTAAGGTTGTCATCATGGCTGCAAGCTTCATCGGAAGACCGGCGGACAGACCACAGGAGGTAAGGAACATATTTAAATAGGAACCGGCCAGCGAACAGGCATAAGCAAGCAATGCCACATAAAAGACGGGCTGCTTCAGAAATTCCTTAAGTCCCATTCCTTTTTTGCCTGTTCCGGCATCACTTTTTTCACCTGTTTCTCCGGATTCCTCCTCTGCGGCACCATAGGCCCTCATATTTTTGTCTTCCGGGTGATAACGGAGTACAAACAGAGAGACCGGAAGGATCATTGCCATGCTGAGGAGACCGACGATCACATAGCTGGCACGCCAGCCAAAGGCCGGGATCGTGAAGCCCAGACCGCTGCTGCCCACCATGCCGAGCAAACCGGAGAACGCTGCGGCGATCCCTACTGCCGTTCCTGTTTTTTTGTGAAACCAGTTGGCAAGAAGGATCGGAGCCGGGATCATACAGAGAAACGAAGAAGCCACACCCTGGATCAATCCGGTCACGTACCACTGCCACAGCTCATGAAAGCTTCCCATTGCCACATTGCAGACGCCAAAAACTACGGCAGCCGTGCTAATCACGATGCGTACATCCATTTTTCTCATGCAGGCGGCTACCATCGGGAGCGCCAATGCCGAGCTGATGGAGAACAGCATCCGATAAAATGTAAATTTGCCCATTTCAAAGCCCAGATCCTGACATACAGGGGAGTAAAATACACCGGCACAGTTGTTGACAAGTCCAAGACTTGCGCCTTGAAGGATACAGCAGCCGACCAGAATAAACCATGCATAATGTATCTTCTGTTTATTTTCCATTTTTACTTCCTGCTTCTTTCCATGAGAGTTTTTCCCGGACAAGTATCAGAATTCGCCCGCCATACACATTTTTTACAGTAAAGACATTTTCCGGGATCTCTCCCCTCCAACACATCCTTTGCCCAATTATAATTAACAAGGAAGCCGCGTCCGATATTGACCATTTCAACGCCTGTATCAAGAAGCACCTGCTCTGCCGTCTCTCCGTTCTGGATACCGAATACGGCAAACACCGGTGTTTTGACTGCTTCCTTTATTCTCTTGGCGCCATATACTGCCTCTGCAAAGGGATACCCCTCCGGCTTTTCCGGCTCCGCTTCTGCATTAAATCCATACGAAACATTGATAAAATCGATTCCCCATGCTTCCAGCTTCTTCGCATGGGCGATACCGTCAGCGATCGCAGGCTCAAATGCCCCCAGACGGATCCCTACAATAAACTTCTCCGGAACTGCCTTCCGGATCCCCTCAATGATATTTTTAATAATGAGCATATCATCCGAATTATATTCATCTGTTCTCCGGTTTACACGACGATTTAAAAACTGACACAGAAGATAGTTGTGACAGCCATGAAGCTCCACACCGTCATATCCGGCCTTGCTTGCTCTGATTGCGGCATCGATAAACTCCTGCTCGATCTTCTTTATCTCCTCCTTAGTAAGCTCGCGGCCGGAACGCGGGAGGCCTTTAAAGGTAAAGCTGTAGTCACTGGGGCAGACCGGATCCTCTGTCTCTGAGATAATTCCGGCATGGTGAATCTGAAGAAGGATCGGAACGCCTTCGCTGTGGACTGCTTCCACGATCCTTTTAAGTCCCGGAACCTGTTCATCGCACCAGATTCCCAGCTGATCCTTACTGAGCTTTCCATACGGGGATACACAGGTGGCCTCCTGAATGATAAGACCTGCTCCCCCCTTTGCCAGAAGACGGTAATGCTCTGCATTTCTTTCCGATGCCATCCCATCTTCTCCGTTCCATCCGAAGCATACCATCGGCGGCACACAGATCCTGTTTTTCACTTCGACATTTTTCAGCTTCCATGGTGTGAATAATTCTTTCATTTTCTTCTCCCTTTCCGTATAGATATATCTCATATAACTAATAGTTATATTAAGTCCGTTTTATCGTGTTTTTCATGGTATTTTTTCATCTTTTTCCCATAAAAAACTTGCAGTATTTTTAAGAAGTCATTATAATGTATCAATAAAATATGATGTCAGGGTCAAAAGGTCTAAACCCACATGAGCTTGCTCATAGGTGGGTGAAAGACCTTGGTACCCGCCCCGATATGAGCATAAAAGTGGGATGATAATCCCACGATATGCGAATATTGGGTAGGATTGTGAGAGTGCGCAGCACGGAACAATCCGCAGGCATCAAAATCGGGGGCTTTTGACCCCGATATCAAAATAATATATTAAAAACCGTTTTTTTTCAACGGAAAAATAGAATGCCGGCCAAATGGCAGAATGGAGGATAATATGGCAAAGAAAGACATCGACTGGGCAAATCTGGGATTTGGCTATATAAAAACAGATTACAGATACGTTTCCAACTATAAAAACGGAGCATGGGATGAGGGGGCCCTCATTACCGATTCCGAAATTCAGTTAAATGAGTGTGCCTGTGTACTCCAGTATGCACAGACCTGCTTTGAAGGCTTGAAGGCCTATACAACAGAAGACGGACATATCGTAACCTTCCGTCCGGATCTGAACGGGGAGCGTATGGAAAATTCAACTGCATGGCTCGAAATGCCCGTATTCCCGAAGGAGCGTTTTGTTGACGCAATTACACAGGTAGTAGCAGCAAATGCTGACTATGTTCCGCCCTACGGTACAGGTGCAACACTCTACATTCGTCCGTACATGTTCGGCTCCGATTCCATTATCGGCGTAAAACCGGCCAATGAATTTCAGTTCCGCGTTTTCTGTACTCCGGTAGGCCCGTACTTTAAAGGCGGTGCAAAGCCGATCACCATTCGTGTCAGCGACTTTGACCGTGCCGCACCTCACGGAACCGGTCACATCAAGGCAGGCTTAAACTATGCGATGAGCTTACATGCAATCGTGGATGCCCACAATCAGGGCTTTGATGAGAATTTATATCTGGATGCCGCTACAAGAACAAAGGTTGAAGAAACCGGCGGCGCAAACTTTATCTTTGTAACAAAGGATAACACTGTCGTTACCCCGAAGTCCGGCAGCATCCTTCCGTCCATCACCCGCCGTTCTATCCTCTATGTTGCAGAACATTACCTTGGCTTAAAGACAGAGGAAAGAGAGGTTCCCTTCGAGGAAGTTAAAGAATTTGCAGAGGCCGGTCTTTGCGGCACAGCAGCTGTTGTATCCCCGATCGGAAAGATCGTCGACCACGGCAAGGAGATTTGCCTGCCCAGCGGTATGGAAAAGATGGGCCCGATCACCCAGAAGCTCTATGATACACTGACCGGCATCCAGATGGGCCGCATCGAGGCTCCGAAGGGCTGGATCCATGTGATCAAATAGCTGTAAACTGAGTTCAAGTCAAACGTTCGACTGAGTTAAACTAACCCCGGAAGCCGGATCTCTTTACTGATGATCCTTCGCTTCCAGGGTTTTTGTTTCCGGGGTTTTTTATGCCTCCTTAGGTTTACATAAATTTAATCTCTTACGCCTTCTCTGCTTTATCAAATATCATATATCCGATCAGGAACATCACAGCGATCGCACCGACTCCGCAGCTCGTCCTTCCGGTTATCTGGGCGATAACACCGACAAGGATGGTTCCCATAAAAGAAGCCCCTTTTCCGCAAATGTCATAGATTCCAAAATATTCTCCCGATTTTTCTGCCGGGATTATTTTTGCAAAATAAGAGCGGGACAGTGCTTGGATCGCCCCCATAAACATTCCTACCAGCACGGCCAGAAGCCAGAATTTCCACTGTTGATCCATCTGTATGGCAAACAGTGCGATGAAAAAGTACGCTATGATGCACACTCTCAGAAGCTTTTCTGTTTTATACCTTTCTGAGAACCGGGAAAATACAAGGGCACACGGAAAAGCCACGATCTGAGTAAGGAGTAAGGCGAGAAGAAGTCCGGATGAATCCAGTCCTACTGCACTTCCATATACCGCTGCCATATCGATCACGGTGTATACCCCATCGATGAAAAAGAAAAAGGACAACAGAAACAGGAACACCTTTTTTTGTTTTCCCACCTCGGATAAGGTATGGAAAAGACGTTTCCCACTTTCTCTTACCGGATGTTCCGGCATATCCACATAGTATTTCTGCCGGTAGGCAGAGAATATCGGAACAGACATTCCAAGCCACCAGACGGCATTTAAAAAGAATACACATGCCATTGCTGCCGTCATCGGTATCCCTAACCGATCATGTCCAAGTATAAGTATTATGGAGATCAGAAAGGGAACACAGCTGCCGATATATCCCCACGCATATCCATTGGCAGATACCCGGTCAAACCTCTCCTGTGTGGTGACATCCGTAAGCATGGAATCATAAAATACGAGGCTCGCATTATGGCAGGCCTTAGATAGGATAAAAAGCACAAGAAAGGCCGCCCACATCTGCGGTATGCAGAGCATGGCACAGAAGGCTGTTCCCAGAAGTACACTGGCTGCAAATAGTTTTTTCTTGAAGTTTTTTGTATCCGCAATTGCTCCCAAGATCGGCCCGCCTACTGCGGTTATAATGGTGGACACAGAAATCGCATATCCCCAGTAGGCAAGATAATCTACCTCAGAGAGACCGGCTCCTTCTGCAAGGGATGCAAAATAAAGTGGCAGGATCGCAGAAACCAGCATAACAAATGCAGAATTACCCACATCATAAAGAACCCAGTATTTTTCAAGCTTCGTAAGCTTTTTGTCTTTCATGCCTTCCGGCCTCCTAATCCAGTGCGCCCGGCCCTTCGCTCATATTGGCAAATTTAACGGTATATACATTTCCATTCCCGTTTTTATCCGCCGCGTAAAAATTGTAAACTCCTGCGCCCTTAATAATAAATGCGGCCGTGTCATTCGCTCTTAATTTAAACGGTTCTCCCACTTCACCGGAAACAAACTGCTCTTTCGTGACATTTCCTTTGGCATAAAGGAGTGTATCCAGATCCCCATCGATATCCACTACCCTCAGGGTAAGAACGAGTCCTTCCTCTGTCTCTCTGGTTCTGGCTTCCATAAATGGCTCTGTTCCGTTTTCCGGACGATATCCTCCATTTTGGAATCCGCTTCTGGAGAGGGTACTGATATCATAATCCAGAGCAGCTCCCACATTTAAAAGACCTCCAGAGGAAACCTTTCCGGAAAGACTTTCAAGCGGTGTCACGGTGGACAGCAGTATTTCCTTCACGTCAGAAACCCCGATTCCATCAAAATAGGAATATACCATAGCAGCCGCCCCTGTTACCATAGGTGCCGCCATCGATGTGCCTGACATGTAGCTGTAGGTATTTCCGGGAGTGGTGCTCAGGATATAGCTGCCCGGAGCTGCGAGATCCACCGACTTTTCTCCGTAGTTAGAGCTTACATGCAGCTTACCGTCACACGTCAGGTTAGCGACCGAAATGACGTTGTCAAGATCATAAGCGGCCGGGTAATACGGCGTCTCGTCGATATTTACACCGACGCCTGTATCCGCATCTCCGTTTCCTGCTGCAACTACAAACAGCATAGAGGAATTCTTCATTGCAAGATACAACGCCCTGTCATTCGCTGTTGATGTCAGGCTCAGGTTACAGATCACCGCTCCGTTATCCTCAGCGTAGCGGATCGCGCGGATCAAACCTGCCGTGCCGCCGTCGCCGTTCTCTCCGCCAAGGGCCTTCACCGGCATGACCCGTACTCGATTTCCGGGTATGATACCTGCTATCCCAAGTCCATTCCCTGTCTTTGCACGGATCGTTCCCGTACTGTGCGTTCCGTGGCTGTCTTCTTCTCCGTAAAAGACCTGATTGTTATTGTGATAAAAATTCCAGCCATTCACATCGTCTATGTATCCATTTCCATCGTCATCGATACCATTTCCCGGGATCTCACCGGTATTGACCCAGATCGCATCGGAAAGATCCTCATGTCCGATATCGATTCCCGTATCGATCATGGCTACGATCGTATCATGGCTTCCGTTTCCGTATTTTTCCCATGCATGTTTAAGATTAATGTCGATCCCGGCTTCTGCCCGGATCTTACCCACCTGCACAAGCACCCCGAGAAGATCTTTCTTTTCCTGTTCACTGATCGGATTGCTTCCGGTTTTCCCCTCCTGCCCTCCGCCGGTCCCGTTATCCTTTACAGAATCCTCATTGCTGTAGCCGGGGCCGATCGGTAATTCCGTCTCCTCATTTTGTCTCCATTCTCCGGGCTTTGCCGGATCGCCAAAGGGATCCTCGTATACCGGATAACGGTTCTTTTCATCTTCGATAGAAAATGTCCCGTCATTATACAGGGCCCATTGCTCAGATGCTGAAGTATCATTTACATACATCCCCAGTCCGGAAGCACCGTAAACCTGATTGCAAAGAAGTACGCTTTCAAAAATGACGGCTAATGCTGCAGAATACACTTTTCTCAAGATATCCCCTCCTTGTAAACGGACATTTGTGATCCGCTCTCACTGTTTGCACATGAACATATTTGTGTGAAAAACAGGATGCATTTCTTTTGAAACACATCCTGTGATCAAGTCGAACGCACATAGTATCCGGCGCATGATTATACTATTTCTGACTGCTGTTCCGGATTCTGGGAAGCTTCTGTCTTCTGGCCCTGCTCCGGATTCTGGGAAGCTTCTGTCTCGTTCTCCGGAAGACCTTTCACCTGACGGAATATCTTCATAAATTCTTTTCCGGTGATCGTTTCCTTTTCGATCAAAAAAGCTGCGATATGATCGAGGACCTCCCGATTTTCCAAAAGAAGCTGTTTTGCTTGTGCGTAAGCTTCCTTCAGCATCCGCATTACTTCCGTATCGATCTCGGCAGCCGTTGCTTCTCCGCAGTTTAGTACCGTTCTTCCGGTCAGATACTGGTTCTCCTGAGTTGCCAGACCCATAAGGCCAAATTTCTCAGACATACCATACTGGGTCACCATTGCACGGGCAATCCGCGTTGCCTGCTCAATGTCATTGGAAGCACCCGTCGTCACTGTGTCAAATACCAGCTCCTCGGCAGCACGGCCGGCAAGCGAAACGACCAGCATGGCCTCCAGTTCCTTTTTCGTGTTTAAAAACTTCTCCTCCTCCGGCACCTGCATTACATATCCTAAGGCTCCCATGGTACGAGGTACGATCGTTATTTTCTGTACCGGTTCTGCATCTTTTTGAAGTGCAGTCACAAGGGCATGGCCTACTTCATGATAAGAAACGATACGTCTTTCTTCTTTACTTAAAATTCTGTCCTTCTTTTCTTTTCCTACAAGGACAAGCTCCACCGCCTCAAAAAGATCGGACTGGCAAACTGCCTGCCGGCCATGCTTGACTGCATTGATCGCCGCTTCGTTCATCATATTTGCAAGGTCAGCTCCTACCGCACCGGAGGTTGCCAGTGCGATCTCCTCAAAATCCACCGTCTCATCCAGACGGACATCCTTGGAGTGTACCTTTAGGATATTGATACGTCCCTTAAGATCCGGCTTATCCACAATAACACGGCGGTCAAAACGTCCCGGTCTCAACAGCGCCGGATCAAGAATCTCCGGGCGGTTGGTGGCAGCCATAACTAAAAGACCTTTTGAGGAGTCAAATCCGTCCATCTCAGAAAGCAACTGATTTAACGTCTGCTCTCTCTCATCATTTCCGCCAAAGCGGGAATCTCTGCTGCGGCCGATGGCATCGATCTCGTCAATAAAAATAATACACGGTGCAGACTGCTGTGCCTGCTTAAATAGATCGCGGACACGGGATGCTCCCACACCGACGAACATTTCAACGAAATCCGATCCGGAAAGAGAATAAAACGGAACCTGAGCTTCACCTGCAACCGCTTTTGCCAGAAGTGTTTTACCGGTTCCCGGAGGCCCGACAAGAAGGGCACCCTTCGGAAGCTTTGCACCGATCTTCGTGTATTTCTGCGGGTTGTGGAGGAAATCTACGATCTCCACCAGAGATTCCTTAGCCTCATCTTCACCCGCCACATCGGCAAAGGTAACACCGGTCTCCTTTTGGACATAGACCTTAGCGTTACTCTTACCGACTCCCATGATTCCGCCGCCTCCGCCCATCCGGCTGAACATCATATATAATAATCCGATCATAAGTGCTGACGGAAGCACCCAACCGATAAGGAAGTTGATGATGCCTGAACCTGCACTCGTATCTTCACCCAAAATGTGAACGTTATTCTCCAGAAGCCGTTCCGTCACTTTAGGATCCTGAACACGAACCGTATAATACTGGATCAATCGGGAATAATTCTGTGATGATTTTTGCGGCGTTATAATGATCCTGTTTCCGGAATACCGGATCGTATCTACTTCACCGTTATCCACCATCTTGACAAATTCCTCATATCCCAGCTCCTGAGTCTGATTCTTTTTTAAAATGGAATTCATAACCGTGACAGCTCCCAGTGTGATCACGAGGATGATCACCATGACCCATATCGTCTGTCCGTTTGGCATTCTTCCATTATTTTTGTTTTGGTTATTATCCATATATTATCTCCACTTTTTTATTCAATCTGCTGTAAAAGCATACTTAGTTTATTATAATTTGAGTTTCCCCATAAGGCAATAAAAAAAATATAAATTTTAACTTTTCTTTGACAATTGCTTCCTTTTTTGCCATACTGGAACCGGAACATCAGATCCTGATGGCCGATTTATCTCAATCGAGGAGGTGTAACAATATGATAACTTTTGATGCCGCACATGCAGTACATCCGATCCCGCCTCTTTACGATCAAAGCTCACAGATCCTGATCTTAGGCTCTTTTCCTTCCGTAAAATCAAGAGAGGGACGTTTTTTCTATCATCATCCGCAAAATCGTTTCTGGAAGGTTCTGGCAGCTGTTATGGATCATACCGTACCGGAAACTATAGAAGAAAAGCGCATATTTTTACTGGACAGTCATATCGCCGTGTGGGACGTTATTGCCTCCTGCACGATCGAGGGCTCCAGCGACAGTTCGATCCGCGATGTGGTTCCAAATGATCTGACTCCGATCCTTTCACAGGCTCCGATCTGCAAGATCTTCTGCAACGGTGGAACATCGTTTCAGTATTACAAAAAATATCAGGAAAAGCTGCTGAACCGTCCTGCGGTTCGTCTTCCATCGACAAGCCCTGCGAATGCCGCTTGGTCTTTGGAACGTCTGATCAAGGAGTGGGATATTATAAAGAGCTGCCTGAACGAAAATAATGAAATGTGAGGTTTATCGCTATGACCGATCCCTACAAAAGCTGCACACTCTGTCCGAGAATGTGCCATGCGGACAGAACTGTCACTACCGGCTTCTGCGGCTGCAATGATAAGATCACGGTTGCCCGTGCCGCACTCCATCCGTGGGAGGAGCCCTGTATCAGCGGAAACCGCGGAAGCGGAACGATCTTTTTTTCCGGCTGTACGTTAAAATGTGTATTTTGTCAGAATTATACCCTGAGCCATGAAAATTTCGGAATAGAGATTTCAGCAGAACGCCTTGCAGAGATTTTTTTAGAGCTTCAGGAAAAAGGGGCACATAACATCAGCCTTGTCACGGCTACCCAGTATCTTCCATCCATACGAGATGCCCTCAACATAGTCCGTCCACAGCTTTCTATTCCGGTCGTCTATAATTCGGGCGGATATGAGCGGATCGAAACTCTGCGGGAATACGCCGACTGCATCGATATCTATCTTCCTGATCTTAAGTATTATGATAGCAGACTGGCAAAAAAATATTCTGCCGCAGAAAATTATTTTCCGACAGCATCCAAGGCGATCACGGAAATGATCCGCCTCTCAGGGGGCTTGCAATGGGATGAGAACGATCCAAATATCTTAAAAAAAGGCGTGGTGATCCGCCATCTCGTTCTTCCCGGAGCGAAAGAGGATTCTATTGCCCTTCTCCACTGGATAAAGGAGAATCTGCCGGAGGGACAGTACCTTTTAAGTATAATGAGCCAATATACTCCCTTCTACAAAAGCTCTCAGTATCCGGAGATCAACCGGCGGATCACATCCTATGAATATAATAAAGTGATTGATACTGCAATCGAGCTTGGGCTTACCAATGGGTATATGCAGGAAAAAAGCAGTGCAAAAGAAGAATACACCCCGCCCTTTGATCTGAGCGGTGTGTAGCCGATAAATATGCATAAATTAAAGTGGGTACCGAAAACAACTTCTTTTCGATACCCACCTTACATTTCGTTATCCATTGGACGATCCTCTCTTTCGAGTTTCTATCTTTTTTATATTAAATTTTATTCACTCCACCGGATTCTTCTCATCTATTTTTTATTTCTATTTTCATATCGGTTATTGTAAATATCTTTAAGATACTTTCTCGTCATATCTATTAAGCTTTATCATATAACCCTTCATGATTTTCCGGTTTTGTTTTTCCTTTGTTTAGACTTTTATTTTTATAAGAGCTAAACGAGATTTAGTGTTTCGGCGGTCCGTACCTCCTTTACTTAGATTTTGTTTTCAGGTTTCTTTCTCCTGTTTATTTATTTTTCTTTCTCTTTGTTTTATGGCTTTATTATATTTGATTTTATCCGTTTTGTCAATATGTTTTTATTAAATTATCAAATTATTTTTTATATGACTGTCAATTCGACATCGTTCCATTTTGCCGCAGTCCGCTTCTCCCCTGCTTTTCCTTCTGGCCGGTGCTCCTGATTTCCTGCTTTTTCTTGGATTCATCCGCTTCGCATTCCGAAGCGGGAAAAAGTACCCAATTCTGGGGGATCCTTTTATTCTATTAAGAAGCATAGCTCTCACACGTTGATGTGACATGGTCTTTCCTGCAAAGCAAAAAAACAGATACAAGAAAACTTGTATCTGTAATAATCGTATTTTATATACCATACCTTCAAAACCACATATTGAAATCCATCTTACCGTTTCCTATCTTCCAAAACCTTTCTGGTCAAGCCCTCGACCGATTAGTAACAGTCAGCTCCGTACATTACTGCACTTCCACCTCTGCCC
>CAKRPJ010000022.1:0-40634 GCA_934376955.1 uncultured Lachnospiraceae bacterium
CTACGCGTTCAGCGCGTATCGTTCCTCCCCGCTTGTCGCAATCTGCAGAAAATCAGCATAATCCCCGTACCCACGGATACGGGGATAGAAAAGAGGAAACATGTCAGTAAATAAAAGCGATAGGAATGTAGCGGACACTCCACAGAACAGACATCTGGATGCGGCATGGAAAGCCAGGGGGCTTTCGCTGCATACAATGAAAATCTGTAAAAACAAGAATGTTTTTCTTCCGGAATATCAGTCCGCACTTACAGACGATATCATCAGACTCTCAAAGGACATCTATTTAAAAGTCCGCAGGTCAAACAACATCAGAATGGACGTCAAAGACCCGGCAAGAAAAGCAAAGAACTGGGAAGCAAGAAGTAATCTGCAGGTATCAGCAATACTGGATTGCAATGATATGCTCTATCTGATAGAACTTGCCAGAGCGTTGTTTCATCTGAAAGGGAAGAAAGCGGAATACTGGTCTGATCTTACGGTGAAAACGAGAGAATACATCAAAAGATGGCATGAATCCGATGTAGACAGATATAAAACTTACACAAGATAAAATCATGGGACGTAGGCTATAGCTCAGAATGTGCGCTTGCGCTCGGCGAATCGTGGCAATGCGAATAACGCCTGGAATGTCAACTCAGATGGTAACGCCAACAACAACAACGCGTTCAACGCGTATCGTTCCTCCCCGATTGTCTTACATAGGGCATCATGGCCGTTACATAGTAACGGTTGTCCCGAAGACATTAGACAAGGAGCCGAAATCCCATCCGAAAGGATAAACAATACCTGTCGCGATGCACGTGACTCCACATGGAGCCTGCCAGTGCTATCACGTGGCGGGACAAGATAAATGAAAGAATATATAACAGGGTTTGACCAGCTCCATGGATCAGCGTGGAAATGTCAGGAAAATGTAACCTGGAAGCCATCAGTGAAATCGTTCATGCTAAATTCCGAAGAGAATATCCACAGAATGAGAAAGCAGCTTCAAAACGGCACCTGGAAACATGGAAAGCCAAGAAAGAAGATCATCACATACCCGAAGAAAAGGGAAGCCCTGAGCATTCCGTACAAGGACAGAGTGTATCAGCGCAGCATTAATGATAACTCCCTGTATCCACAGATGACAAGAAGCTTCATATATGCGAATTGCGCCTGCCAGACAGGAAAAGGTACAGATTTTGCCCGAAAACTGGTTAAAAAGTATATGTGGAATTATTTCTGCAAATACGGGAACCAGGGATATGTAATGCAGATAGATATTCATGGCTACTACCAAAACATGAAACATGAGGAAGTAAGTAACTGGTTCAAAACAAAAGTAGATCCAGATACTTACGAAATGTCAATGAGCGTACTGGATACACAGTACAGTGGAGATACCGGATATAATCCCGGAAGCCAGATGGTGCAGATTGCGGGTATATCCTTATTGGATCCGTTAGATCACTACATCAAAGAACAACTCCATGTGCACTATTACATCCGATATCAGGATGATTTCTGGATCCTCTGGCATGACTACGAAGATTTGGAAAGCTGGTTTGAAACTATAAAAGCAAAGCTGAAAGAAAAGGGATTCGAAGCAAATGAGAAGAAATCCCATATCACCCCATTGTCGAAAGGATTCCGGTTCCTGGGATTTGATTACAGAATGACGGAAACCGGAAAGATAATCATGACTCTGAACTCTCAAAATACAAAACATGAAAGAAAGAAGCTTGTCCGGATGACTCACAAAGTAGCCAGAGGTGAAATGGATGATTCCACAGTGGACGAAAACTTTAGATGCTGGAAGAATAACGCTAGCAAAGGAAATTCAGAGAAATTGATAAAACGAACAGAGAGATACTTGAAACATCTCAGAAAGGAGCATTATGCAGTATCAGAAAAAAACATTAAGCCCACAGGAAGAAGCAGAAAACGAGATCCTGAAAGCAACTGTGGCAAGTCAGCAGGAAGATCTTACAAAGACAAAGCTGCTTCTCCAGTATGTAGCTGATATGACGGATGTCTATATCCCGGAAGACACAGCAGAAGAAACGGAGGGAATTATAAATGAGTAAAATGTACAACACCTTATCACAGCTCAAGAAGATGTGTGAAAGAGAAGCCTGGCTGAAAATGGTAGAACAGGCCAGAAAGAAAAAGAAGATCACAGAGGAAGAATATCAGGAGCTTATCACTCCGGAGGAAGAAGCATGATTTTGCTTGGGCTTGAGATATACGGTATAGGTGTTATGACCGGAATCTTGCACATGTGCCTGATGCAAATACACAGGGAGAAGAAGAATGACGAAACTACAGATTATAAGTAAGCTCTGGTCTATCATCTACGACCTGTTCCTACTTGCAAACGGCCAGAGCAATAAAACTCTGCAGGAGATTGAAAAGGACATTGATCTAGTAGAATTTAATTGCCGTAAATATGCAGATGTTGACGATGATGAACTGCCAGAGAATATAAGAGCAGAGCCGCTGAAAGACATATTACCGTTTTAAAATTACGCCGGCGCAAACCGGAGAAAGAGTGAAATAGTGAAAGAAATACTCGCACAGACATATACTATTGTATTACCGGTTCTTTTAGGGTATATAGTCTGGCTCTTGAAAAATCAGAAGAAAGATCGGGATGCAAATAGTAAGGGGACTATGCTCCTGCTCCGCGTGCAGATGATAGAGTATCATGCAAAGTATACAAAGTTCGGAAACATTCCATCGTATGCGTACCAGAACTTTTGTGAAATGTACGACGCCTATCATGCGCTGGGCGGGAATGGTATGGTGACCAAAATGAAGCAGGAAATTGATGAATTACATATCAAACAAAAAGGAGAATGAACATGGAACAGATCACAAATTATGTAAAACCGGAACTCATCGTAGTAGCTATTGCCTTATATTTCGTAGGAATGGCATTAAAACAGGCACAGGCAGTAAAAGATAAGTATATCCCGCTTATCCTTGGCGGGATCAGCATTGCAATCTGTGCGATCTATGTGTTTGCCACCTGCACCTGCGGTACCGGACAGGATATTGCGATGGCAATCTTTACAGCAACCACACAGGGAATTTTGATCGCCGGACTTTCTACATACGTAAACCAGATTGTAAAACAGGTGAATAAAGACGAATGATTCAGGGGGATGAGAAATCATCCCTTTTGGAGGAAATACTTATGGACAAGCAAAATATAACCGTTTTGAGAAAAATTCTGTACGCAGTGGAATCGGGAGATCAGATATATGGTAGGCAGAACTATTCTTGTTTCGCTGGCGCAGGAGCAAATTGCGACAATGAGATTGCAATTACCATCGGAGCAGGTCAGTGGTACGCAGGAGAAGCAAAGGAACTGTTACACAGGATCCAGAGAGCCAATCCGAAGTTATTTAAGGATATGGACAATGCCGGGATGGAATCTGATCTTCTGATGAAGAACTGGGATACATACGCCGTAACAGCGGAATCTGCGAAAGGACAGTGCATTGTAAGTATCATCAGCACTGACCTCGGGAAGAAATGCCAGGACGAGTATATGGAAGACCAGATACGAACATACACCACGACTATCGAAAAAGCCTACGGAACCATGCCAGACACCGCAATGATGGAATGTATCAATATCCTGCATCAGGGTGGCTTTGATGCACTGAAGAGAATCTTATCTAAGACTCCGGAACCGTACACCGCAGACAAGATTTATACAACACTGTGTCAGGATCCCACAGACCCGACTCCGAATCAGGTAGGAGATTACACAGACAGGCAGAAAGCTGTCATAAACATGATTCACACATATGCTGATAGCACAGATAAGGAAGAAGGTATTGTAATGACTAAGACAGAAAAAGCAATAAAACAGATGGAGACATGGGCGAAAGATGACTCTCATGGTTACGATCAGGACTACCGCTGGGGTGAAAAAGGTGATTTTGATTGCAGTTCTGCTGTAATACAGGCGTGGCAGAATGCCGGGGTTCCCGTAAAAAGTTCAGGTGCAACATATACCGGAGACATGAAAAACGTCTTTCTCCGTAATGGATTTAAGGACATTACAGCAGATGTGAATGTAAAGAACGGGGCAGGATTAAAGCGTGGGGATGTACTGTTAAACGAAGCACATCACGTTGCGATGTACTGCGGAAATGGAAAAGAAGTGGAAGCGAGCATCAACGAAAAAGGCACAGCACATGGCGGACAGCCGGGAGACCAGACCGGAAAAGAATTCCTGGTAAGAAGTTATCGAAACTATCCGTGGGATTGCGTTCTGCGGTACCAGGAAAGCAACTCTGGAAGTACAACAACAACCACCGAAAAAGTGGCATATGCAGCCAGAATAAGCAAAGACACCCAAACGTTCGTGGACGCCGGCAAGACAAAATCAACCCTGTGGCCGAAGATAAAAAAGAACACCTTGGTGGATGTGATCAAAGGAGCAACTATCAAAGACTCTGCCGGAAAGAAATTCTACCTTGTTCGACTCGGACACCCGTCTGAGGGATTCGTACGAGAATACGTGCTGGCAGGAAGTTTTAAGAAGATAAAATAATCTTCTAACTGAGTTTATTCAGAAAACTACAAAGTCAAGAATTGATATGAATATAATGAAAAAGGTCAACGAAGCTTAAATTCGCTGACCTTTTTTTAAATATTGTATCATCTTCATATAATTTTCGTGTTGCATTTTGTGTTGCATAGGTATATAATACATTAAGTCGAAGCTGATTTTATTACACATGCAAATAATAAAATATGCAGTAAAATCAAGGGCTTCGAGAAAATGTAGTAAAATAGCGGTTTACGGGAAATGCACCAATACGGGTTCAAATCCTGTTGCCCCGATTTAAAAAGCCTTGATTTTCAAGGCTTTTTGTTTTTCGTGTTGCATTTCGTGTTGCATAAATCATTGAAGTGATTGTTAGCAATGTCGGAATACTCTTTTGCTTTATCTGAAAGGGCATGTCTGTATACAGCCTTTAAAACCCCGTCATTACTCCAGCCACCACGTTGCATAATATAAGCGTCAGGAACACCAAGGGCGTGTTGGATAGAAGCGGAGTAGTGCCGCAGATCATGAAAGCGGAAATGCGGCAAACCTGCACCTTTCAGGCAATGTTCAAACCGTTTGGTTATAACATCTGGATTAAGGCCCACGATTCTGCCATGAATTCCCTGCCATTTTTTAGCAACGAAATCAGGAAAGTCAATAAATCTATCACCAGCATAGGATTTGGGAGTTTTAATGATCCATTCCAGATCCTGGTTTAGAACCATGTTCTTGTTTACATGAACGATACTTCCAGAGATATCATCCGATTCCAATGCACAGATTTCTCCACGACGCATGGGACCGAATGCAGCGAGAAGGATAGGAAGCTCCATCTCAGTTCCTTTAACAAAGTCAAGGAGCTGCTTTATTTCATTATCAGTAGGAATATATAGATCAACCCGCTTCTTCTTCGGAAGGGCTGTATTTAGTACAAATTCTGGACGGTATGCTTTGAAAGTTGCCGATATAAGCCCATGAATATTCCTCACTGTCTTCGGTGAATGGGTAAGAGATTCATAATTTATTACCTTCTGCACATCATCCTGCGTGATAAGGTCTATTTTCTTCTCCATTAAATCTTTACAATATCTTTTACGCATTTTTCTGTATTCAGATATGGTCCTTGGCGACAATACATTTTCTCTGGAATTAATATAGTTGTCCATTGCATCTCCGAAGTCTATTGATTGTATACCCGAAAACTGTTCTTTGTCCGCCGCCCATGCAGCGGCTTCTGCCTCGCACTTTCGTTTCCCTCTTGTGGAAGGATCATCACAAGTGAAGGACTTATAGATCCGTTTCTTTTTCACGGTTCCGTCAGGCTGGATCTGTTCCTCAAAATGAGAGAACACCTGGCATCTCCATGACCCAGATGGAAGTTTTTTTGCAGTTGCCATAGTATCTCCTCCTTAAAAATGGGTATAAAAATAACAGCCACACAAACGTTCGGCTTGTGTAACTGCTCCGAAGATGATACAATATCTTTGCTAAAGTACTGGATCTCTTCGGAGATTCTCGAACCGTCCCTGTTACCAGCAGGGGCGGTTTATTTTTATATTTTTTTCAAATCTTTGCGCGGACCTTTTTCAAGAAAAATTTCATACGATTCCGGCATTTCATAATTCCCCCAGAGTGTATATAAAACTTCTTTAGGAGAGACAGGATCAGAATATCTTTGAACAACTTCTACTATTTGCTCTGAGAAGTTACGCAAATCAATTATGTCTGAAATCGGTATACGGATTTCATTTTTGTTTCTATCTGGCAAAATCAGTACCTTTTGTGCACCGGATAATGACAGACGGCAAATCCATTTTCTTACATTTCGTTCATACAGAACAGCAGTATAAGATCCTGTGTGTTTAAGACTGATCTTGCTCACATCAACTGTATTCTTTAAAATATTTTTTATTTCTGACAAAATATCCCAGTGTTCCTCTGTCTGTATATCAGAGACGACAGCTGTTGGACTTATGACAGTAGTATTAAGAGCTACCTGAATTTTATCAGTCAAAAGTTCATTTATATAATCGTTTAATGCCTTTTCAACGATAGGGCGAAACTTTTCTATTACAGACTGTGTCTTTGCTCCTTTATAAACTGGCTGAAGAAGTAACTTAACAAAATCATCAGTTGGACTTTCAAATTGATTTTTAATATAGTTCTTGAATAAACTATTGTATTTTAATAAAGACGCAGAATCCATAATTTCGGATATATTGAGATTTCGCTTTTTAAATTTACTCAATTGAGTAATTTCATTATCTTTGAGATTAAGAAGATTTATACTCAAAAAAGGATCTTTATCCATCTTGTTTGTTTCATCTAAGTCCGTATAGAATTTATACTCTACGCCATTTGTAAGAACTGCAAATTTAGCAGAAGTTGAAACAAAATAACGGAATAACTGGGAACTGTGCCTGTCTAATTTTTTATTCACAGATTTGGCTTCTACGAGAATGACGGGTTCATTATCCATTAGAATTGCATAATCGACCTTTTCACCCTTTTTGATTCCAATGTCAGCAGTATATTCTGGGCAAAATTCCAAGGGATTGAATACATCATATCCAAGAAGCTGAAAAAACGGAACAATTAAAGACATTTTAGTTGCTTCTTCTGTCTGGAGAGTATCTTTGATAGTTTCCAGACGTTCTGTATATTTCTTTAATTCATCTTTGAACTCCATAGGAAAGTCCTCCTTCCATCCGAATCTACATTTAATCAGAAATAGATTACTGATTGTGTGTGATTACGTCTAATACGGAGAGTATTCTGTGAGCTTCTTCAAAAGCGATTTTATACTCTTTACTATTTGTCTTTGTTGGCTTGGTAATCAGCGGAATCAAGATGCAGGGCGTATCAAAATTATTCAGAGTAACCTTAATATAGAGCGAATCTACACGCTTTTTCTGAACGCGTTTTCCCGTAATGGCACCCGCAACAGCTCCAACGCCTCCAAATACAGCCCCTCCAACCAATGCCTGACCAACACCACCACTTGTGACAATCGCATCATCTTCAAGCAGATCGTAGCTTACAAGATCAGAAAATGGATACCATTTATTCATATCAGCTTTGTTTTTTCCGCTGGTAATCATTTTTTCTGCCGCGAGAGACATTCCCATTGTACTTAGTGCCATAAGCCCTTTGAAAGACTTTCCGATAATTCCGGACTTTTTACTTGCAGGTATAATTCCGTGAACTTGAAAAGTACGGTCTGTCTGGTTAACTTTTACTGCCTCCATAAAACTCCTTCTTTCTTGGATTATTTTTTTAACCTTAATTCAATTAGATTTTGATGATATCCTGTAATTCTGGATATCTGTTCAACAGTAAACTCTCTGTATTCCTCTAAAAGAGAATCTGGTACCAGTAACTCCATGGCAAATCTGTTTGCTTCAATTTCCTTTTTAGAGTTCAATAGGAGGGTTCTGTTTCTGATGAAATAACAATTTTCCTTCCGGTGCAAGATAGCATGACCAAGCTCATGAGCCATGACCAGACGCTGTTCATACTCCGGAAGATTTTCATTAATGAATATGTAGCGGTGATTCTTCAGGAACATATAGCACCCCTCGAACTGTAGATTGCATATCTGATATAAGATACCGAGCTGATCGGCAATGTCAAAAGGGTCTGTGGTTCCTGTTTTTCTTTTGTAGTAAGAAACAATCTTCTTGATATCCAAGCATCTCACCTACTTTTTGTATTTCTTTGGTGTGTATTTTTCTTTGTTGATAAGCTTCAACCTTTTCAGAGCGATTTCCAATTCATCTTTGAATAGTTCCGCCGCTTCAGGGCTGATTTCTTCTCCATTATAACTGGCAGGACCGTTTTCGCCGGATGTCAGCTTTTCTATGATATTGTCTAAGTCTTTTGCAATATCACGATTATCCCTTGCTGTTAAACCTTGTTCGGATGAATCATCTCCTGTCATTAGATAGTCGATTGTTACGCCGAAATAATCAGCTACTTTCATAAGCCTATCATTCGGAAGAGTTCCCTTTTTCAGTTGTCCGATATACCCGTTTGAAAAGCCAAGATCTTTTTCTAATCTTGAAATAGGAACTTTCCGCTCTTTGCATATCTGTTTAACTCTTTCCACACAGTTCATAGAGTACCTCCATATTTTTTAGGTGAAAGCCTAAAAATAGTGTTGACAAATTAGAGAATACTCTATATAATAAAAATGTGCTTAGGGGAAAGCCTAAAACATAAAAGAGAGATTCTCTAAAAATAAGTTTCTGGACAATTCTTATTTTAGATTATTCTCTAACAAATGTCAATAGACTTTCCTCTAAAATATGAATTATTTTTTAGAAAGGAGAGTCTATTTTGTTTTACGAAAAAGTAGTTCGCTATTGTGAAAAAGAACAAATTTCAATTATGGAATTTGAAAAAAAATGCAATATCGGAAATGGAACGGTGGGGCGTTGGAAAGATGATGGTTCTAAGCCTTCATTGCATACACTTCTTAAGATTGAATCTGCAACAGGAATTCCGATTGAATGTTGGGCATCAAGCCGAATTGATGGGTTTCTGTCAGACCAGAAAGAGACAGCATAGAGGAGGAAAACATGATTTAGATACCCAGAAAGAAGGTGAGGCAAACAATGCCAAAAGTAAAATTAAACCGTGATGCTCCGCTCAATGAAGCGGCAAAGAGATTTTACCATTTTTTCAGAGCTGGGAAAAGTAAATCCCAAATCTGTAAATTAATGGGATACAGTGATGCGACAGATTGTAACAGACTCAAAGCCCCGGAGTTCTTTACCCTCCGGGAGCTGAGAATCCTTTACAAAGAAGCACAGTTACCCGATGAAGAATTTATGAAGATGATCCGAGAGGAGAAATAAATGAAACAGTACATAATCATAGCCCTCTGCATCCTTGCAGGGAAATATGTGGACATCCCGACATGGTTCAACATCCTTTTTGGGATATCCGCATACTGGGCAGTAAGCCAGTTTAAGAGAATCAAGGAGGAAGAAGCATGATAGAAATAAAAATGGGCTCACCGAACGCCAACCCAGTGAACCCAAACAAAAATAATCTTCAACTTGATTATACAGTTGAAGTAGAGAAAAAGTCAACCTTTGAAGCAAAAGCCAGAGAACTTTTTGAACTCTCACTCAGAGCTATAAGAGAAACACAGGCATTAATCGGCTATGAACTGTCAAGTACAGGAGACAGCCTGATGGTATGGATTGTTGATGAGGACCATAAGGGTTCCAAACGTTTTGACGGTGTTTATGCGATCAATGATTACGATCCCGAAGAATGGCTGGAACTGGCAAAGAATTCTGAGAACAATTACAGAGCGGCGAAACGCCATCTGATTCGTCTGCTCCAGAAAGTAGGAGGGAAATGTGATGAATAATCAGACAGCCATAATAAAACTTCTTCCCAGTCTGGAGATAGCAGGATGCATCAATGAACTTCTCAGAGAGCTTCAGTCCAGAGGTGACCACATTCTGGATTATGAGAACTGTGATATGTCCCTTGACCATGTGGAATACCACAAAGCCGAAGATATTGACGGAGAGAAGTTCGGAGATGCATCAGATAACCTGTATTGCTTTTTCAAGGTGGTGTGAATATGTTGAAGAATTTTAATGAGATGAGAAAAGTCGATGTGCTTCCGTATTGTGAGAAGCGAGAAGGTATGTTGTATCTGAACTGGGCAAAATGTATTGACCTTCTGCATGAGAATGGGGCTGAGACTGTATATTTCGTTCCAATCCCGAATGAACGTACTGGGGGAAGCCTTTACTATTCAGACGTTACATTTACGGACAAGAATGGCGTAATGAACCGGGCTTATGAGACCAGAATCAAGGTTGTGATCGATGACAAAGAATATGTCATGCAGTCTCCGGTAATGAATGGAACAAACCCTGTAAAGGATAATTCCATGAGTCAGCAGAGAGTGTGGAACAGTATGTGCCGTTCCTTTGTGAAGTGCGTGGCCATACATACAGGACTGGGGTTCAATCTCTGGTTAAAAGAGGAGCATAAGCCGTTCAGTAATGAGATACCGGGTGATGAACCACTTGCTACAGCTGCACAGGTTAAGACAATCAAGAGCATAGGACAGAAACACAACATTAACCTGGAATACTGGATCAGCTCAAATGGAAAGAGCTGGAAAACTCTTACAGAAACTGATGCAGGAAATATGTTGAATGCCTTAAAGGAAAAGTATGGTGATGACTGATGGAGTTTAAAGGCAAAATCTCAGCCATGTTCAGGGATATGGTGACAAGAAACTGGAACATTACCATATCCACCGATCAGGACATCTCAGAAGCCCTGCAGACGTTCTCAGGGAAAGAACTGGATGTGAAGCTGAAACAGCATAGGGAGAAACGTTCTCTTGATGCAAATGCCTATTACTGGTGTCTTCTGACGAAGCTGGCAAAGGTGCATGGATGGACGAATGCAGAGGCTCATAACAGGATGCTCAGAGAGTATGGACAGTTCGAACGGGTGGAGGGACAGCTGATCGCTGTTCCCTTACCTGATACTGATCAGACAGAAAAAGAGGTTCTGAATAAGATGGAATATCATCTGGCACTCTCTCCGAAGATTACAGTCATGAAGGGACAGACAAAGAGAGTATATCTTCTGCTGAGAGGTTCCAGTACCTACAACACAGAAGAAATGGCCAGACTGATCAGCGGACTTATTGAGGATTGCAGAGATTCCGGCATTCCGGACAGTGAGATCATGACACCATTTGAGAAACAGAAACTATTTGAACAGTACGGAATAGGAGGAGAACATGAGCAGAAGGACAAGAGCTTTGCAGTTCAGACCGGATGTTAAGCGAAAGATCATAGAGAGAGATCATGGCTGCATCTTTTGCCAGATCGGATTCTATATGAATGCCAGTGTAGATTTTCAATACAAGCAACTTGATATCATGCACATCGTAAACCGTTCACAGGGCGGTCTTGGAATCGAGCAGAATGGAGTAACAGGATGCAGATACCATCATCAGCTCCTTGACAATGGTTCCAAGGGACTCAGACCGGATATGATCAGTTATATAGAAGAATACATGAAGCGTCTCTATCCGGATTGGAACAGAGAGATGCTTGTATACCACAAATAAGGGTGCCACTAAAATTCACATAGATTTCTTCCTTCCCATGTGAGCCTGTCAGATCATGGGAAGGGGAAAGGAGAAACATGAACAGCAGAAATAAAGGAGCTGCCGGCGAAAGAGAAGTAGCCGGTATCCTTCGAGGCTATGGATATAAAGCCAGAAGAGGCCAGCAGTACAGCGGAGCTAATGGTGATGCAGATGTGGTCGGACTTCCCGGAATACATATCGAAGTCAAGAGAAGAGAGAGACTTAATATATATGATGCCATAGATCAGGCTAAAAGGGATAGAAAGCCGGATGAGCTGCCTGCAGTGCTCCACAGAAAGAATCATTGTGAATGGCTTGTGACAATGCCTCTGGAAGAATGGATGAAGATATACAGGGAATGGGAGGCTGGTTATGGATTACGTGAAGATCAGCAGGAAGATTCTTGAATGGGAATGGTATAAAGATGTAAACACCAAGGTCGTGTTTTTCCATATCCTCTTAAAGGCAAACTGGAAGAACGGACGGTTTCAGGGAATGGAGATCCCCAGAGGTTCTTTTGTTACATCTTACCAGTCTCTGGCTGAAGAAACAGGACTGACAGTTATGAACGTAAGGACAGCCATAAAACACTTAAAGCTAACACAGGAGATAACAGTTAGCCAACACAGTAAATTCAGCGTAATTACAGTAAAAAACTATGATGCCTATCAGACAGCTAACAAGGTAGCTAACAATCAGCTAACAGGCAATCAACAAGCAACTAACAGGCAACTAACAACAATAGAAGAAGGGAAGAAGGAAAGAAAGGAAGAATATAATAAATCTCCTAAAGGAGATTATGAGAGTAGAACTCCGGAAAGCAGTATCTATGCCACGATTCGTGAATTATACAATTCCGTTTGTGGGTCGTATCCCCGCCTGGTAAAGATGTCTGATGCAAGGAAGAAGGCTATCAGCGCAAGGCTGAAGACAGGATATACTCTTGATGACTTCCAGACACTGTTTGAAAAGGCAGAGGCTTCTGACTTCCTGAAAGGCGCAAATAAGCGCAACTGGTCAGCTACTTTTGACTGGCTGATCTGCGATTCCAACATGGCGAAAGTCCTTGATGGAAATTACGATGCGAAAGAAGGTGCGGCAAATGACCCAGAACCAACAAATTCCGTCCGGTTATGGTGACTGCCCGGTATGCCATGGCACCGGCTGGGAACTGTACACAGCAACAGTCCTAACTTACGGGGAACCGGAAGAGGCAATGTTTGCAAGACGCTGTACAAGATGCACAGATGCAAGACGGAGCGAGGACAACACAGGAGTTCCAGCGGAGTATCATGATGCAGACTTCATGAAATTTGATTTCGCTGCATACAGGATTGACATGAGCAAACTAAAAACCCTGTGCACGGATATCCTGAAAAATTTTGACAGGTGGAATAAAGCCGGGAAAGGCTTATACCTCTGGAGCAAAACACCGGGAAGTGGGAAAACGTTCCTTGCCTGCTGCCTGGCAAAGTCCCTGATGATGAAATATGACATGCAGATGAGGTTTATCACAGCTGTGGACTACATAAACACAGTCGGAGACAGCTACAAGAGGGACAGGGGCGAAGCGGATCCCAGTGAAGTCTACCGGGAATGTAGATTACTGGTATTGGACGATATCGGCGCACAGGCTGACAAGGACTGGCAGAGGCAGGAACTATTCCGCCTGATCAATAAGCGCATGGAAGACGGGAATATTACGATCTACACGTCGAACATGAGCACAGACGGACTGAACGTGGATGCAAGGACCAGGGACCGGATCGTGAAGACCAGTGTGGAGTTACAAATGCCGGAAGAGAGCATCCGGAAGAAAAAGGCCATGGGGGAACAGAGAGAGTTCCTTGCAGGGATAATCGGATAAGAGGAAAAAGATATGAGTAACAAATTAAAAATAAAGCCGAAGAAGCGGAAACTTCCGCTGGCGCAGAACAATCAGGCTGCACAGGCGTTTGGAAGAACCATGCAGAATGCAAGTAGTCAGCTTAAAGAAATGGAAAAGAAAGCTTATGAAGACGGATTCAATACCGGAGAAGATTGGAGCAATACGATCAACACTGTCACAACCATGATGGCTCTGAGAAAGCTGTATGGTTTCTCTACGAAACGATTGCTTGATGTGGTAAGAACTGCCAATGAGTTTGTTGGGATGGCAAATGAGGGCAAAATGAGCGTTCTGAACATGATGTGTGATATCGAACAGAACACAGATGTCAGATTCGATGAAAAGAATAAAAAACTGGTTAAGGAGATGGGAGTTTAATGGGGATTTGCAGATTAAGTTGTTCAAAACATCCAGGCAAGGAAATGGAATGCTGCATTTGTTGCGAAGAAGCAGAGTTTTGTAAAGATAAATGCGATGATATGGACAATTATGAATACGCAGAAGACTGTCCTGATTATCTGACAGAAAATAAATCAAAGTAAAAGAAAGGAGCCAGCCTCCGGCCGGGGCAAGGGTATACCGGGCTTCTTAGAGAAAATGAAACAGGGAGTAAGTAAAGTATTTTTAGATAGACCAGCTTACGCTGATTTTGATTCACCACATAAATTTAACGCAATTCAGAGTATTGTAGGTAAACATCTTAAAGAACATCCGAATGCGGTGTGTTCGTATTCTGGCGGAGCTGACAGCGATATTATGATTGATATTATCGAAAAAGCAAGACACACATTCAATCTTCAGCCAGTGAAATATGTGTTTTTCAATACAGGACTTGAAATGAAAGCAACAAAGGACCATGTGAAGAGAACTGCTGAAAAATATGAAGTAGAGATACAGGAATGCAGACCTAAGATAAATATCGTACAGGCATCAAGAAAATATGGGATTCCGTTCGTATCGAAGATCATGTCAGGAGGGTTATCTGACTGGCAAAGGAAAGAAATTCCACTATCTATTGCAGAGGAATACGATCAGGCAGAAGACAAAGCGGCAAAGCGTCAGGAACTGAGAGAAAGATATCCAAAATGCGAGAGTGTGATTAATTTCTTGTGCTGTTGTAATGCGGCCGGAGAACCTAGACCAAATATCCAGCTTGTGATCAATTCATCAAAATATATGCGCGACTTTATCGGAGAATATCCACCAGACTTCAAGATAAGCGCAAAATGCTGTGATTACTGTAAGAAACAGGTCGCTCATAACATCCAGAAAGATTATGAAATGGTAATTACTGGGGAGCGTAGAGACGAGGGAGGAATGAGGTCAGTTCCAAGAAAAGACAACACGGCTCTGTGCTTTACTGAGACAGCTTCAGGGCAATTCAGACTTAGACCGCTATATTATGTTTCCGACAAAGATAAAGCATGGTATAAGGAACGATACAGCATAAGATATTCAGATGCTTATGAAGTGTACGGATTGACCAGAACGGGATGCTGCGGTTGCCCAATATCATATAAAGCAGTAGAAGATCTGGACAAAATAAAGGCATTTGAACCGAATGTTGTAAAAGCAGCATGGAACATTTTCGGAAGAAGCTATATATATCGGATGAAATATAACGAATATAAGAAAGCAAGAAGAGAACAGGAAATGGCGGAAGCATTTAAAGCTGATGTAATTGAAGGCCAGATGGACATCTATGATTTTATTTAATGAGTTGATCTGAATTTTAATGAGAAAGGTGGCGGAATTGAATGAGAGAAATTCTTTTTAAGACAAGGCGGATTGATAATGGCAAATGGATTGAGGGATATTATCAGAAAAGATATGACCTTTTAGGCAATGAAAGACATTTAATCTTACACGTAGATAGTCGTACAGTATGGGAGCTTGTGGAAATTAATCCAGAAACGCTCTGCCAGTTCACAGATCTGACCGACAAAAATGGAAACAAAATCTGGGAAAATGACATTTTGATGGCGCACTTGGACGAACCTTACCCTGAAGATGTGACATATGAAACTGTTGAATGGAACTTTGCCGGATGGGTAGGGAACGAAACTGATAGCACGGATAGAAAATATCTTGATGAGTTTGATCTGGAATATTTTGAAGTAGTTGGCAATATTTTCGACAATCCAGAGTTAGTGAAGGAGGGATAAGCATGCAAAAGACATGTAAAAGTTGCAGAGAGAATGATTGCGGTCTCTGCGATCGCACAGGATTTCTGGTAGAAGATGATGATACTTGCGAAAAGTGGAAGGACAAGAATCCAACCGACTGGAGAGCAAGAATAATGAACACTTTTCTGGCCGGACACTAAGGGGGAAAAATGATTCCGAAATTATATGAGGTGAGAGACAGATCAGGCGAACTGGTGCTAGAGAATGTAACGGCTGGAGAAATTAAAGAAGAGCTGCACTGTACAACTGCACAGGTCAATAATTCCAGAACAACAGGAGATTATATATTTAGAAAGTATAAAGTAAAAGAAGTAGATCGAAAACTAAGTAGACGACTTGACCTAGCCTTGCTTCTGGAATTTGATTCTGTCCGCCTATGGTTTTTAGAAAGTAAGAAAGGTGGCAAGAAATGAATAAGAGACAGAAAAAGAAGCTGTTCAGAAAGGTAATAGGCTCAAATCCACCAGAGGAGCTGATTTATACCAGCCTGGATTACCATATTCTTGTAGACAAGCCCTGGGGTGGACTGACAGCCTTGAAGAAGCGGGAAGCTACCAGAACAGTGGAATGTTTTAACCGTAATATCCGAAATAGAAACATCCAGATCAGAACGTCACGGAGGTATATCAGATGACAGGACGGAATAATGAAGGTTATCCGGATCCGACAGCCAGTAAGGCAATCCGTGCAGCAGACCGAATGCCTCAGCATACATATAGAGATTATTGCATACTTAGAGCTATGGCATGTCGAATGGGATTAAAGATAACTGGGATAAAGGATATAAAATCCGGTAAAGAATGGAGCCAATGAAAATAGGCCGGGAGCTGATAATAGTTCCCGGCTAAAAGCATGAAAAGAAGGAAAGGGGAGCGATACCGATGGAAATGATAGAAACTACAATTCATGAAGAAAATGAGCAGAAGAAGGAATATCTGAAGTCTTATCGGCGGGCGATAAAGAGGGAGCAGGACATTCTGGATGAGATACAGCGGTTGAGGCTAGATAAGATGTTTCCATCGGTAGTCAATGATGGAATGCCACACGGCAGCAGTCATTCAGATCTGTCTGATTACGCAGCTATTCTGGATGAACAGATAGACCTTCTGAAAGAGGAACGCTTGGAAAAAGTGAGATGCTACCAGAAGATTGAGAGACAGATCAGCCGGATGGAGAATGAGGATGAGCAGGAAGTGTTGAGACTACGGTACATACTTGGAATGAAATGGGAAGAAGTTGCTGTAAAGATGGGTTATAGCTGGAAACAGACACATAGGATCCATTCGTCCGCGCTCAAAAATTTCAAGATGACATAGAATGACACACAACATCTGTGATATTATTACAATGAACTCAGTTGGAAAAGTTATCCAGAGTTCTCCTTCCCTTAGATGACTGCCAGTACCCACCTGGCAGATCACCAGAACATCTCACCGAGAGGGAGTGAGCGTGAGCCATGGAGCCGCAGGTTCGAATCCTGATGTTCTGATTTCTCATATGGAGAACTCCAAACTGCATACCCGTTTAAAACGTTCTGTAGAAATATGGGACGTTTTGTAATATAATAGAAATAAATGCAGGGAGGAAGTAGCAATGGAAGAACTAGCCAAATTTTTAACATCCAAAATAGGGTATACATTAGTCTTTATATTATGTATATTTGCACCTGGAAATTTATTTATTTTTATTTGGAATCAAGAATTATATTTAAAAATGGATATTATTAGGTTAATAATGCTCTCGTTAATAATTCCGTGTATAGTATATACAATAAATTTTGGAATAATTATACTGAGTTTATTAATGGGTAACATTATATTCCAAGTAAAATCAGATATCAAAGAATGCTTGTCTATGGCAGCGATATTCACATTTATTGAAGTTAATGGCGCAAGTTTTGCAATATACAAGGGAAAGGAATTAGGTACTTTTATGCCTGATTTGATAATATTTTCAATAAAGTGTTTTGCAATGCTTATGATAATTGATTTATTTATAGCTCCAATAATTGGAAAAATAGTTAAAGCCATAGCAAAACGTAAAAAAGTTAAGAAATAATATAATTGATAAGGAATGCGTTTATGAAAATAGCTTTGAGGAGACTATTTTTTCTATACTCAAAAACGAAACGAATGAGAGGTGGTGAGGCTTGGCCAGAGCACCAGATAAAAGAATAGAAGAAGCCAGACAGTTATATCAGCAGGGAATGAAATTAGTTGAGATTGCAAGTCAACTAAACCTGCCTGAAGGTACCGTCAGAAGATGGAAATGCACCCATAAATGGGATAGCGAACGTTCGGATAAAAATAGCGAGCGTTCGGAAAAGAAAAAAGTGAAGAAAAAGAAAGCTGCTGAGAGTGAAGTTGATCAGGTGATGGAGAATCCTGATCTAACCGATAAACAGCGGCTTTTTTGTATTTATTACATCCGGAGCTTTAATGCTACAAAGGCATATCAAAAAGCATACGGTGTAGATTATCCAACGGCAGCAGCAAACGGTCCAAGGATGCTAGGAAATGCTAGAGTAAAAAAAGAAATCCTAAATCTGAAGCAGGAACGTCTTAACAGAGAATTTCTTTCGGAGTCGGACATCTTCCAGAAATACATGGATATAGCTTTTGCAGACATCACTGATTACATGACATTCGGTACGGAAGAGGTACCAGTCATGGCAATATATGGACCTGTGAAGATAAAGGATCCTGAGACCGGCGAAGAGAAGCAGCTTACAAAAATTGTGAACACAGTCCGGTTCAAGGATTCCGCCGAGGTGGACGGCACTATCCTGTCAGAAGTGAGACAGGGAAAAGACGGTGCCAGTATTAAGCTGCCTGACCGTATGAAAGCCTTGCAATGGCTGTCAGATCACATGGATATGGCAACAGAAGAGCAGAAAGCGAAGATTGCTCAGATAAAAGCCCAGACAGACAAGCTCACTGGTAACAATCAGGAAATTGAGGACTTGGACGATATAGAAGGTGAAATCTATGGCAACAGTCAGTAATATCACCAGAAAGAAAACCATCCATTATCACTTCGCGGAAAAACATAAGGAATATATCCGGAAGTGCCGGGAGTGTTCTTACAATGTAGCCGAGGGAGCTGTTCGAGCAGGAAAAACAGTTGATAATGTGTTTGCGTTTGCACATGAACTGAAGACCGCACCAGACAGAATCCACCTTGCAACAGGATCCACTACAGCCAATGCAAAGATGAATATAGGTGACTGTAACGGAATGGGACTGGAATGGATCTTCCGCGGACAGAGTCACTGGGGAAAATACAAGAACAATGAAGCATTGTTTATCAAAGGACCAGCAACTGATAACAAACAAAAGATAGTGATCTTTGCCGGAGGAGCAAAAGCGGATAGCTACAAGAAAATTCGTGGTAACTCTTATGGTATGTGGATTGCAACAGAGATCAATCTGCATCATGACAATACCATCAAGGAAGCATTTAACCGTCAGCTTGCAGCCAAGAAACTAAAGGTATTCTGGGATCTGAACCCGGATAACCCAAGAGCTGCCATATATGTAGATTACATAGACCGGTACCAGAAGCAACAGGAGGAAGGAGAGTTCCCAGGCGGCTATAACTATATGCACTGCACGATCTACGATAATATCAATATCACTCCGGAGCGTCTGCATGAGATAGAGAGCCGGTACGACATTAACTCTATCTGGTATATGCGTGACATCAAAGGAATGCGCGTGGTAGCAAACGGTCTGATCTACCGCAGGTTTGCAGATGATATCAGTACCAAAAAGTTCAGTTTTGCCCTGAAAGAAAATCCAAAAGATCTGATGGAGATTGATCTTGGCATTGACTTTGGAGGTTCCGGATCTGGACATTCTTTCACTGCAACAGCAATCACAAGAGGATACCAGAAGGTTATAGCATTGGCATCTGAATGGATTAACTGTAAAGATGAGAATGGCAATTCCATAGAGATTGATCCAGAGATGCTTGGAATAATGTTCTGCAATTTCTGCCAGAAGATTTTGAGCAGATACGGATATATTACAGTCGTTTATGCTGACAGTGCGGAGCAGACTCTGATAGCCGGAATCCGCAGCAGTCTGAGAAAGAACGGTCTGGGGTGGATCAGAGTAGAGAATGCATTGAAAACAGAAATTAATGATCGCATCAATGCCACATCAATACTGATGGCACAGGGGCGTTTTGTTTATGTAGATGGTGAATGTGACAGTCTTGTAAGCGCGCTGTGTACGGCAGTGTGGGATCCTAAAGAGTTAACAAAGAATGTTAGGCTTGATGATGGAACCAGTGATATTGACTCTTTAGACAGTTTTGAATATACATTTGAGCGGCAGATCAGCCAGCTCGTCAGATACGGGTGATTAATATGAATTATACGAATATGTATCAGGCATTGCAGAAAATCCTGAATAAGGATGAGCAGATTGATTACGCAATGAGTGGGAGGACTGCAGCACACATAGAATTGTGGACGCTGATGTATAAAAACAGATCTCCCTGGATAAATAAAAAAGTCCAGAGTACAGGGCTGTCGGCAGCAGTTGCCGGAGAGATTGCCAGGCTGACTGTCCTGGAAGCAAAGAGCGAAGTATCAGGAAGCGCAAAAGCCGACTATATCAATGAAATATATCAGAATGTGATCAGAAAGCTGAGGATACAGGTAGAATACGCAGAAGCAAAAGGTGGCTTGATATTTAAACCATATGTGACATCAAACGGTATTTCAGTCCAATATATCCAGGCAGACAGTTTCTTTCCTCTGGAATTTGACTCAGAGATGATCACAAGATGTGCTTTTCTAGATCAGTTCAGGAGAAATAACGAAATATACAGCAGGATAGAAATACACACCATGAAAGATGGGCTGCTCAACATCAGGAACAGGGCATTTGTTTCCAGAACGGATGGCCTGATTGGAACTGAGATACCGGTTAATTCTGTTCCTAAATGGTCAGAACTGGCAGAGGAGATTACTTTTTCAGGAATACAGAAGCTGCCTTTTGGATACTTCCGTGTACCACTTGGAAATAATGAGGATTCAGAAAGTCCCCTCGGAGCATCTGTATTTTCCAGAGCGATAGAGCATATACAGGAAGCAGATAAGAGATATTCCCAGATCAATTGGGAATACGAGGGAAAAGAACTGGCTGTCCATATAGGCCAGAGCCTTTTAAAGTACAGGAAAGATACAGATAGCTTCGAATATCCAGGCGGAAAAGAACGGTTGTATCGTGCAATTGAATATAATACCGGCGCAGTAGATAAACCGTTTATGGAAGTGTTCTCCCCTGAGATTAGGGATGAGTCTTTCTTCAATGGATGGAACCATCTCATGCGAATGATTGAATTTGACTGTAATCTGGCATATGGAACGATCTCGGATCCGAACAATACAGACAAGACGGCAGAAGAGATCAAAGCCAGCAAGCAAAGGTCTTATTCCTTTGTACAGAGCTGTCAGACAGCTCTCCAACATGCTCTGGAAGATTTGGTAGATGCAATCTCATTCTGGTGTGATATTTATAATTTGTGTCCATCGGGAAGTTACCGGACTTCTTTTGAATGGGATGATTCTATCGTAACAGATGCAGAAGCGGAGAGACAGTCAGACCGTCAGGACGTAGCAATGGGGGTGATGCCTTTGTATGAATACAGAATGAAGTGGTATGGCGAAGATGAAGAAAAAGCAAAGGCGATGGTACAGCAACCAGAAGACGCGGTGATTGAATGACACAAGGCGAGATTGAAAAGCTGACAGTAAAGACTGAAAATATCTTTTCGGAACTGGAAATCCGGATTATGTCTGATATCGTTCGTCGGATTAAGGAAAATGGAGTTTCTACAGCATCTGCAGACTGGCAGTTAACAAGATTACAGCAGCTTGGAATGTCACAGGAACAGATCAGAAAATGGATTCAGGAAGCTCTGAAAGCGTCAGATGCGGAAATGGACAAGATATTTTCAGACAAAGTATATGAGGAATACTATGGTCATAAAAGATTTTATAAATTTGCGGATATGCAGCAGATACCATTTGAACAGAATGTTGTTCTTCAGAGGCTCATAGAAGCAACAAAGGAACAGCTTGCAGGTGAATACAGAAACCTGACAGGTTCCATGGGTTTTGCTATCAGGGATCCGGCAACAGGAAAGGTAAAGTCAGTTCCTCTGATGGAATATTATCGTTCCACGATGGATAATGCGGTGCTGGATATAAAATCAGGAGCTTTTGACTATAATACGGTCTTAAAGCGGACAATTAGCCGGATGACTGCATCCGGCATCCGGTATATAGATTATGATTCTGGACGCAGGGACAGGGTGAATGTAGCAGCCAGAAGAGCTGTTCTTACCGGGTTTAGACAGGTACAGGGAAAAATCAATGAGCGTGTGGCAACAGATCTTGGCACAGATATGTATGAGGTAAGCTATCACGTTGGCGCCAGACCGTCACATCAGCCATGGCAGGGAAGAGTCTACAGTATGGCTCAACTGCATTCAGTCTGTGGACTTGGTGAAGTGACAGGGCTGAAAGGTGCAAACTGTTATCATGATTACAAACCATTTCCTCCGGGATCAGTAAGAACCTATACAGATGAGCAGCTTAAACAGATGATAGATGCCGAGAATACTCCGAGAACTTATAACGGGAAGCAGTATACTACATACGAAGCTCTTCAGGAACAGAGAAAAATGGAAAGAGGGATGCGTGCCCAGCGGCAGCAGATAAAACTCCTGCAGGCAGGCGAAGCAGATGAAAAGGATATCATTCTTGCAAAAGCCAGATACCAGGGACAGATGCAGACATATAAAGATTTCTCTGGGAAGATGAAACTTCCGGAGCAGAAAGCACGAATCACACAGGATGGCTTGCGGGGAAGCTTCATGCCGACAAAGAAAGAGCAGAAAAATCTTGAAGAATCTGTGATAAATGATAAAATAAAAGCAGATATGAAAGCAGCAGGGTTAAGAGGAGAAATCAATCTAAAACCGCAGATTCCTGACGTGAGCAAACTTTCTTTTGATGACCACCATGTAAATCAGGAAAGACAGCACGATGTAATAGAGGCGGAAGCAAAGAACTACATTCAAAACGCTGTATTTTCTACTACGAAGTGGAAAGGAAAATTTACAAATTACTACAGCGATGAAGGAGCTGCATTTGTAGATAATGAAACTCAGCATATCAGAACTGCTTTCAGGAAAGAACAATATGACAAAGCGGCAATGGCAGCTATGGAGGTGTTGAAACATGGGCGGTCCTGATTTTGTTATGTGTCCCTTAGTAGATAAAGAGATTGAAAACATTGACTGCATTGAGAATTCTGATGCAGTAGATGGGATTATCAAAAAAGAAACGATTCCGGAAAGATTTAAAAAGAAACCGAATTGGGAAAAGATATGCGAAAAATGTAAATGGCATGGATATTGATATCACCAGCCAGAAATGGCAGGTGGTATTTTTATACCCATTTTTAGGAAATTGCGCCGGCGCAAATACAAGGAGGAAGAACATGAAGAAATTATTTATTAGTCAGCCAATGAAAGGAAAAACGGATGATGAGATTCTTGCCGAACGCGAGAAAGCAATCAAAAGCGCAGAAAGACAGTTAGGAGAACCAGTAGAGGTCATTGATTCTTTCTTCCAGTCAGCGCCTGCGGATGCAAAACCTTTATGGTTCCTTGGAAAGTCTTTGGAACTGTTATCTGGAGCAGATATCGCCTATTTTGCAAAGGGATGGCAGGAAGCAAGGGGATGCAAAATTGAAAACACATGTGCTATTGAGTACGGCATTGCAGTTATCGAAGATTATACAGCAGAATAGAAAGGCGGTGATCCAGATATCTCCCAGGGGCAGCAGGGTGAAGTTGCCTACAAACAGGCACTTGGAATATCCCAGGTGTTATTTTTATACCTTTTCGTCAGCAGATCAGACGTAAAACAGTCGGATAACCGTGGCTCACACACGTAAAACAAGAGTAAGAGAAAGGAAACAGAGATATGAAAAGAGAGGATTTAACAGCACAGGGATTAACAGCGGAACAGGTCGAATTTGTCATGACAGAGTACGGCAAAGAGATGAATCCGCTGAAAGCAGAGAGAGATTCCTACAAGACACAGCTGGATACAGCACAGGCTTCTTTAAAAGCGATGGAAGGAATCGATGCTGCAGCACTTCAGACGAAGATCACAGATCTCACAAACCAGCTTCAGGGCAAGGATACAGAGATTGAGAGAATCAAATCCGATTATGCTTTTGATGCATCAGTAAAAGAAGCTATCAGAAAAGCATCTGGGAGAAATGAAAAGGCAATTATGGCTCTTCTGGATATGGATACATTAAAGGCGTCAAAGAATCAGGCGCAGGATATTGAAGCGGCAATTACATCTCTGAAGAAAGAGAACGACTATCTGTTCCAGCAGACAAGCACAGTTCCCCGTGTAGTATCTTCCACTACTGGAATTAATAACGATGTACAGACAAAAAAAGAACAGGCAAATGAAGCATTAAGAAGCCTGATCGGAAGAGGAGAATAATATGGCAGTAAATATTACAAACAGAAGTGATGCGGAAGCAATCATCCGCGAACAGATCGTATCCAGTATCTTTCAGGATGCGCCCAAAAATTCCGTGTTCATGAGCATGGCAAGAAAACTTCCAAACATGACATCTAACCAGACCAGAATCCGTGTACTGGATTTCTTACCAACTGCATACTGGGTAGATGGAGACACCGGTATGAAACAGACTACCAGACAGGCTTGGGATAACGTATATATCAATGCCGGGGAGCTGGCGGTAATTGTACCAATTCCAGATGCAGTTCTGGCAGATGCGGAATTTGATATCTTTGGTGAGATTACACCGAGAATCATGGAAGCAATTGGGCAGAAAGTGGACGCTGCCATTATTTTTGGTGATAACCGTCCGAGAGAATGGCAGGCAGACATCATCACTTTGGCAAGACAGGCTGGAAATAATGTATCTCCGACAGTGGGAAAAGATTATTATGACCTGATTTTGGGACCGGATGGCGTGTTTGCAAAAGTTGAAGAGGACGGTTTTGGAGTATCCGGAGCACTTGCACCGATGAATTTTAAATCAAAACTGCGTGGACTGCGTGATACCACAGGACAGCCGATCTTCAAGAACAATATGCAGGATGTGGCAAGATACACATTAGATGGCGCACCGATTACTTTCCCTGAAAATGGTGCATTTTATCAGAATATTGCACAGTTGGTTGTAGGAGATTTCGGTCAGGCAGTATATTCGATCAGACAGGATGTTACAGTTAAGATTCTTGATCAGGGTGTAATTCAGGATCCGGTTACAAAGGAAATTGTTTATAACCTGGCACAGCAGGACATGACAGCTCTTCGCGTAGTATTCCGTATGGGATGGGCACTGCCGAATCCGGCTACTCGATTAAATGAGGATCGAACAGGTTGCGCATTTGCTTATCTGGAACCAGGAACACCGGTAACTACTCAGAAAGTAACCTTCACTGTAACAGATGGAAGTGAAACAAATTATGAGGGAGTGCGAGTCAACGTAAATGGTGCAATTCTCACAACAAATGACGAAGGAAAGGCAGAATTTAATCTGCGCGCAGGTACATATCCGGTCAAGATCACAAAGAGAGGATTTATTCCGATTACTGAAACATTAACTGTCGAAGCAAGTGAGGTAAACAAAGCTATTACCCTTGTAGCTCAGAAATGATGTAAGGATGTGGTAATGAATGTATGCTGATCGCAAATATTACGAAACAGGGTATCTTCTGGGAAGATCTCCTGTGATTCCGGAAGATATATATCCATACTGGGAGAAACAGGCTGAGCGTGTATTGAATCAATATACGCTCAGCCGACTGGTAGCTGATTTCAACCTTATTACAGATGAGGTGAAAGATTGCACCTGTGAGCTGGCAGAGTTGCTGTATCAGGCAGATACAGTGTCACAGAAGGCAGCAGAACAGGGCGGCGGACTTCTTTCTTCATACAGTAATGATGGACAGTCGGGAACATTCGACCTGTCTCAGTCTTCATACACAGAAGAGGGAAAGAAAAGGAAAACACAGGAGATTATTTATAAGTATCTTGGGAATACGGGCCTTCTTTACAGGGGGATGCAGTTATGAATCCAAACTATGTACATACGATCACTTTATATCATAAGGTACCGGCAGCAGGAAAGGAGCACTGGGCAAAAACAGTGTTCCATAACTGCTTTTGGAAGTCTGTTGTAAATACCGGATTTAACGGAACACAGGCAAGCGTGCAGAATACGTATGTAGCCAGAATACCAGAAGAAAGTTGTCTGGAACCTCTTTCTGTACTTCAGGGAGATATTATAATCCTTGGAGAATGTAAAGAAGAAATTACTGGTACATCCGGACAGACTGCGGCGCAGGTTTTGAACCGGAATAAGCCCAATGCATTCAAGGTGACTGCGTTTTCAGATAACACAAGCTTCCCTGTAGACAGACATTATCGGTTAGGAGGTTAAAATGGATTTCCATTGGAATGATTCGCCGGGAAACATAGCCAGAAGAAAAACAGGCGGGAAGCGTGGAATGTTATTCCTTGCCAATTCCGCTGCGAGACTCATGGATCCATATGTTCCTGCTGATAATCTGGTACTTGCACAGAACATCAGTATTACAGCAGAGGAAAACTGCGGGCATGTAACCTATAACAGCCCATATGCACATTATCAGTATACAGGTGAGATATATGGACCGAACTATCCACTTGCTGACGGTGGTGAAATCATGGGATTTTATTCTCCACCACATAAGACACCGACTGGCGGAAAGCTGAAATATAGTAAATTCAGACACCCACTCGCAACTGATCACTGGGATAAGGCTATGATGACAGCAAGAAAAGAAGACCTTATAAGATCTTATGAGGCATATCTGCGAGGATGACAATATGAGTAAGCATGATGCAGTAAAAGCATATTTCGAGCCAAAGATTGAAGAACTGGCCGGAAGTATGCTTAATTTTAACTTTTCCCCGGAATCACCGGATAAGATTTCCCTTATCACGAATTATTCCGACAAGGTAAGAAAGTCATACATCACCGGGGACAAAGAGAAAGAGTATGGATTCTCAATCATTATCGTGAAGCCGTACTCCTCAGATGAAGATGATCTGAATATCGAAGCCATGAATTTCGCTCAGGCGTTTATGGACTGGCTGGATGAGCAGAACGACAAGGGAGAATATCCGGATTTCGGAGAGAAATGCACGATTGAAAAGATGGAGAATCTTCAGAATATGCCAAACTTGAGTGGAGTTAATTATGAGGCAGGTCTGGCACGTTACATGATCCAGGCAAGGATTATCTACAGAGAAACAGAATAAACAGTCTTAATGCAGACAGAAAGGAATAGATATGGGAAAAGTTGCAGGAAGAATTGACCGTAAATATATGGCACATTTCATTGATGCGGGTTCTCTGTGCAAAGGAGAAACACCAAAGTATGAACGGTTAGGGAAAGATCTGGAAGAGTACAATGTTGAACTTAATCCAGATACAGAGACCTCTAAGAACATCAATGGAGAATCTACATTTAAGCATAACGGATATGAGGTATCTTCGGATGCGGACCCGTATTATGCAGACACAGAATCGACATTGTCCGAAAAGCTGCAGACGATCATTGATGAGAGATTAAAGGACGATAATCTTAAAACGAATGCTGTAGAAGCTCATCTGTGGAAAGAGGCTACAGACGGCAAGTATGAAGCGTACCAGCAGGCCTGCTATATTGTGCCGACATCTTACGGCGGTGATACATCCGGATATCAGATCCCGTTCAGTGTAAATTATGTTGGAAAGCGTACAAAAGGTACCTTCGACCTCGCTACAGCAACATTTACGCCTAGCGTCTGAAAGGAGAACTTAGATGTCGAAAATAATTAACACGAAGATTGATGATGGAATCCTCACGTTTACATTTACGAATAATCAGAATGAAATCTTTGCATCATTCAGGCTGAATCCAACAGATGTAAATATTGCTGCCAGAGCAGAAGAAGTTTCTGCGTTTTTTGAGAAGATGGAAGAAACGGTTAAAAATGTTGCATCTGCAAAAGAAGCAGCAAAATTGAATGAACTGATTCAGGATAAGATCAACTATCTGCTCGGCTATGAAGCATCAAAAGACCTTTTCAGGGAACCGATCACAGCAACTACGGTATTTGGAAACGGGCAGATGTTTGCAAATATCGTTCTGGACAAGGTAGCTGATGCGATTGCACCGGAAATCGAAAAGAGAAGAGAGAAAATGCAGGCAGAAGTTGATAAATATACGGAGAAGTACACAAAATGAATGCCTATGAATTACCCACCTCGCTGAATATCGGCGGGGTGTCTTTTTCTATACGGACGGATTTTCGAGCGGTCCTGGATATCCTGATCGCACAGAATGACCCGAATCTGGACGAATACGGAAAGATGGAGGTAATGCTGAAAGTTCTGTATGAGGATTGGCAGAGTATTCCTGAAAACTGTCTGGAAGAAGCATTGAAGAAAGCTAGTGAGTTTATTGACTGCGGACAGAGAGAAAGTAATCCGAATAAGCCAAAGCCTCGTCTGATCGACTGGGAACAGGATGGTGACATGATCGTTCCGGCAGTAAACAAAGTAGCCGGAACCGAGGTCAGAGCAGCACCTTATATGCACTGGTGGACGTTCTTCAGTTATTTCATGGAAGTGGGAGAGAGCCTGTTCAGTACTGTACTTGGAATCCGATCGAAGAAAGCTCATGGAGAACGTCTGGATAAGTGGGAAAAGAAATTCTACCACGATAACAAAGACATCATAGACATGAAAACAAAGCTTTCCGATGAAGAACAGGAGCACAAAGATGCGCTGAATGAAAAATTGAACAGGTTAGGAGGTGGATGATATGGCAGCAGATGGTTCGATCATTATTGATACCAGAGTTGATACATCAGGTATACGAAGCGGAATGTCGGGAGCAGAACGGACGGTCAACAGAAGTGCCGATAAAATGAAACGGTCTCTTAATGGACTTGGCAGTGTGGCGAAGAAAATCGGATTTCTGATTGGAAGCGCACTCGCAATCGGAAAGCTTGCACAGTTCGGGAAAGAATGCGTAGAACTTGGCTCTGATCTGACAGAAGTTCAGAACGTGGTTGATGTTACATTTACAACCATGTCAGAAAAGGTCAATGAATTTGCCAAAAGCGCCATGACATCTGCTGGACTCTCCGAAACAATGGCAAAGCAGTACACTGGTACTTTTGGAGCTATGGCAAAAGCCTTCGGATTCTCAGAGGAGCAGGCGTACAATATGTCTACTCAGCTGACTCAGCTTACAGGCGATGTTGCATCTTTCTATAATCTCGATCAGGGAGAAGCATTCACAAAGCTGAAGAGTGTCTTTACTGGTGAAACGGAATCTTTGAAAGACCTCGGTGTTGTAATGACCCAGACGGCTCTCGATCAGTTCGCACTGGCAAATGGTTTCGGAAAGACTACATCTGCCATGACAGAGCAGGAGAAGGTTGCGCTGCGACTGAAGTTTGTAACAAGTCAGTTGTCGGATGCTTCCGGAGACTTTGCCCGAACGTCCGGATCCTGGGCGAACCAGGTCAGGGTGATGCAGCTACAGATCCAGTCCCTGAAAGCTACAGTCGGACAAGGGCTGATTAACATCTTTACTCCGGTCATAAAAGTGATCAATATCTTGCTGGCTAAACTTGCCACAGTTGCAAACGCCTTTAAGTCCTTTACGGAGTTGATAACCGGAAATAAATCATCCGGGCAGACGGGAGCTGGTGGAGCTGGACTTACCGGAACTGATCTGTCAGCCACAGAAGATGCTTATGGCAATGCTGCGGATGGAGCTGATAGTCTGGCTGATGCCACACAGAATGTAACAGATTCCACGAAGGACAGCACAGGAGCACTGAAAAAGCAGAATAAGGCACTGAAGAAGAACATTGCATCGTTTGATGAGTTGAATGTCATAGGCAAGGATAGCTCAGATACGTCCGACTCAACAAAGACTCCGGCTATAGCAGATATAGGGATCGGGGATATTGGCAACGTGGACTACGGAAAGCTTGCCGATGTGTCAGATGAAGCAGACAAGGCAACCAGTGCAGTAGGAAAACTGGCAAAAAAGTTAAAAGAACTTGGAGACATCTTCAAGGGCGGGTTCTTTGAGGGACTTGGAGACTACAAACCGATGCTGAATGAGCTAATCAGTGACCTTGGGAATATTAAGAAGTATCTGATAGATATCTTTACGGATCCTGATGTTAAGAAAGCTGCTTCGGAATTTGCAAAAAAAGTAGTTAAGAATCTCGGAAAGATAACCGGTTCAATAGCAAAGGTTGGACTTACCCTGGCAACTGCACTTGTTGGGGGAATAGAATCTTACCTGTCGAAGAACGTTGACCGAATCAAGAAATTCATCGTCAAGATGTTTGATGTTGCGGGAGAAATCGCAGATGAAATAGGTGATTTATCGGCAGTTTTTGCAGATATATTCTCTGTGTTTGGCGGACAGACCACGCAGAACATCATAGGAAGCGTGATACAGATCATATCAGATACCGTTATGACGGCAATGACGTTAGCCGGACAGATGCTTAGCGATTCTATCAATCTGCTCCTGGTTCCATTACAGGAGAATGCCGAACTGATTAAACAGGCTATTGAGAATACATTACAGCCAATAGAAACAGTGATTACAGCTATCGCAGATGCGTGGCAGATTGCTATGGATGAGCTTATTGCCATGTATGATGCTCATATCAAGCCTTTCTTCGATTCTCTTGCTAATGGGCTATCTGAAATACTCACAGTATTTTTAAATGCCTACAACAGTTATATAGTGCCTGTATTAGACCAACTGGCAGCTAAGATTAGTGAGATCATGGCAGGACCTGTAGGTGATGCTATACATAATGCAATCGAACTTATCGGAAAAATCGTAGATGCACTGAAAGTTCTATGGGAAAACGTATTGGTACCATTGGTTGAGTTCGTTATTGGCAATGTGGCTCCGCAAATAGCAAGTGCTCTTAGTATTATTGGCAATGTATTTCTGGAATTGTTTGATTCAGTAAGTGAAGTAGTTGCTGGAATACTGAAAGCTCTTGGTGGCGTGATTGATTTTATTGTTGGCGTATTTACAGGCGACTGGAAACGCGCATGGGAAGGTATAAAGAATATCTTCAAAGGTGTGTTCGAAGCACTGGTAGGAATTGCGAAAGTGCCTATCAATGGGGTTATTGCATTGATTAATGGAATGATTCGTGGAATTATCTCAGGTGTCAATACAGCTATTGGAGTTTTGAATCATCTGAAGATAAAGGTTCCGAACTGGGTGCCTAAGATTGGAGGAAGTACCTGGGGATTTACGATCCCGACCATGACAGCACCACAGATTCCATATCTGGCAAAAGGTACAGTTGTGCCACGAAACGCTGGAGAGTTTGCTGCAATCCTCGGAGATAATAAGCGTGAGACAGAGGTTGTATCTCCTCTTTCGACTATGAAGCAGGCAATGATGGATGCTCTGAGGGAATCTGGAAACAATGGTGGAAGTTCTCCTCAGTACATTGTGCTTAATATTGACGGAAATGAATTTATCCACTGGCTTCGCGATCAGAACGGACAATACAGGAACCGGACAGGCTTCGGGATCTTTGAAGGGTAGGTGAATATATGAGCGAATTTAGTTCAGGATCTGCTTCGAATTTCGCTGGCTGGCTGCTGAAGTTCGGAGGACAGGTTTTCCCGCATGAATATATCAAGAAAGGTGGCTGGAAGAGCACACCAAACCAGAGGCTTGAAAACGACCCTTGGTCAGATACAAGAGGATATCTGCACAGGGATGTAATGGACCACAACCGTACAAAGATTGAGTTCGAGACAGTAGATGATCTGACGCTTGAAGAAAAAATCCAGTGCCAGAACATTATGAACGCTGCAATCACAAATAAAGCAGAGCGAAAAGGGAAGATCACTTACTGGAATGATGAGACAAACACTTACGAAGATGCAGAAGTATACATCCCGGATATAGACTTCACAGTAAATGAGATTGATAAGAAAAGAAACATGATCTTTTATGCAAGCATCAGGATCGCACTGATAGAGTATTAAACCAGGGTGCATGGGTGTCATAGCTCATGTGCTCTTTATTTTAGGAGGCAGAGATGGCAGTAACGCTTAATAGTTTAATGAATACCACATCTGGTATGGACTTGCTCAACAGCACTGTATTGACAAAAGGAAAGATACAGGTTTTTAACAGCTATCAGATATCGTATGCTCATATGCCATATGGAAGGTGGTGGTATTCACAGGCACAAAAATCTTTTGATGATGAGATTTCGAATGTGGCTGTTGAATATGATGGAACTATACTTTTCACCCTTGATCACAATAGCTCAATTGGAGAATGTGAGGCATTCTACATAGGTGGAGTGCGGGCAACAAAGGAAATATATAGTCAGAGAGGCACCTTGGACACTGGCGAATATTTTTATAAAATTCGTGTGCATGGGACAACCATCAACACGAATCTTGCGTCCTATAATACTAATACGATATACGAAATGTTCCTTATCAGTGGAGGCAAACAACCGCAGATCATATTTAATTTTATAAAAGCATCAAAGGCATATTTGCGCAGATACGAATATCCTTTTACAGGATCAAGCAATGATAAGAATATGACAACAAAGCTTCCAGTAAAAGCGGCTCCATCAAAGATCTATCTGACCTATGCAGGTGCAGCCAATAAATGGAAAGTAACAACAGATTTGTTTAGTACTGTTACCTTAGATAATCTGCTGGGGACAAACTGGTTTCTGTGTGGATCGTACTATAGCTCTGTAACAGTAAAAGACAGCAGCCTCTTTGATTTCTTCAAGATAAATAACCAAGCTTTATCCCAAATAGCAGGATACGGAAGAGGCAGGGTTATATTACAGAGTTCAGGTAATATAATCTGCGTATGGGGAACTACGAATAACGGTGCATATTCTTCTTATTACGCAGAATACATGAGAAATGTACCGGAGCTGACACTGGCAGATGGTTCAAAGTTCTTCAAAATGCGTGGAAGAATGAGAGTAAAATCAGGTAGTAAAACCGCATTAATTTATGAAATGTATCTTCTGAACAATCAGAAGATTCTCATTTATATCGCTGAGATTCCTGATGATGACACAAAGGCAACTGGAGAAAACTATGTCAATCTGTTTGGTGTAAATACTTCTTTGGGAGAGGTGACGGCAGGAGAAAAAATCTGGCTGTATCTGGATGATGCTGGTACTTCTTATGCAATGAAGACAGGAAATGATTCTGAAGTTTCAAAGATAGAGATTCTTACCCTGCCGACAGAGAATACATTTTACCTCGGAAGCAAACTGAATCTGGATGGATTGACAGTGCGTGCAACATTTGCTGATGGAACTACTTTTGATATTCTCAAATGGAATGAAATAAATGTTTCCTACACGAACGAACTGGGAAATCAGGCAGTAACTGTAATGTTTAGAGGGAAAACGGCTACATTTCAGACAGAATGCCTGGAGGACAAAGTTGCATCAATAGACTTCACAATCAGCCAGGATCACTATATGATCGGAGAATCCCTGGGATACATCCGAGTAACAGCAACAAGGCTTTCCGGAAAGACGGAAACAGTCAATGCTGGAAACTATACCGTTTCCGGATACAATATGAATAAGCAGGGGATACAAACTGTTGTTGTATCATATAGCGGAGTAACGGCAGAAAAAGATATCCTGATTGATTCGCCAGATACAGCAATGCTTACAGTTACAAACAGTTTGGATGAACCTTTTTTAATCGATTTTGATGAGTTCAGCACAAGCGGTCTATCGGTAATACTTACATACAGTGATGGACAGACGAGGGAAATTTATACATCTTCTTACTCTGGATATGATAATAAAACAGCCGGAGAGAAAACGATTACTGTTTCATACTATGGCTTATCTGCAACTTACACAGTACAGGTAGTGGAAGAAATCACACGCCAGGTAAGCGATAGCATTACCATGACTTTAAATGGATTGACCGGAAAAATAGTAATAAGTGGTTCTGGAGAAATGCCGTCAGGTTCTAATATATTTTCAAACCCACATGAAAGTGATTGGCGTGGATCCGGATATAAAACGGCAATCAAAACAGCAGAAATAGCAGATGGCATTACATCTGTTTACGGTTTTGATAGTTGCGTCAATCTTACAACCGTTCAGTTACCGGATAACTTGAATAAAGTGGAATATGATGCTTTTTCTGGATGCTCAAATCTGCAAGAAGTGACACTTTCAGAAAATGTTACAACAGTAAATAGTTCCGCCTTTAGCTCTTGTACAAATACAATTCTTACAATAAAGAATGCGGAGTGCCAGATATATGATGAGAGTTATACACTGCAGGTAGCAAAGATAAGAGGACACATAGATTCTACGGCACAGAGCTATGCAGAAAAGTACGATATAGAATTTGAACCGCTTGAGACTGTTACGAAGATTCAGATCACAAAGAAATCAGAAAAAGTATATCATGTCGGAGATGTACTTAGTAAAGATGATTTTGAGGTAACTGTAACTCTTGACACGGGTGAAAATAGATCTATAAAGTCCTATGAATTTGAATATGATTTTTCTTCCGTTGGGGAAAAGACCGTAAAAGTCATCTACGGAGAACTTTATGCTTCTTTTACAGTAAATATCGTAGAATATACTTTTTCAGAGCTGGTCAATACCACAACCGGAATGCAGGTAATTCGAAACACTAAAAATGACGACGGAATAGATACCGTAGATGGCGTTGACTGGTTTAAATTCAACAACGTGACTGCAGATAAACTGTATATCAACGGAAATAACGGGATAGGTTTCGGGGTATCATCAGAACAGTTAAAGATCTGCCGACGTGATGGAGCTATATGGAATATTTACAGGCTGGAAACTGTATTGGGCGACGGTACAAAGCTTCTTAAAATCCGGGTAGAAGGGTATACACATTATGGTGCCTCTGGAACACACGAGAGCCAGATAAAATATGAATTATTTTTATTTGGCAATGGCGATATGTACCTGAATGCGATCCAGTCCCCCGCGTCTACAAGTACCTATGCCGGTACATCCAGCCTGATATGTAACAATAAGACCACGAACTTGTCTCTGAATGGAGCTACACCGGAGAAACCGGTACAGGTATCATTCTTGCATCAGGATGATTCAGGGATTGACTGGGAAATAGCATACAGGGCATACAAGTTTGTAAAGCTGACAGGAATCAGTGTCACTACACTTCCGAATAAGACCAGATACAAAGTTAAAGAATCATTTGATTCCACAGGAATGATTGTTACGGCAAACTTTGATGATGGTTCGTCAGAAACAGTGACAAAATATACTCTGACCCAGCCTGACATGACCACATCTGGCACAAAGACTATCACCGTGACCTCTGAGAATAAAAATACCTCTTTCGATATTCTGGTTGTTGATGTAACTGAAATTATTGTAACTACACTACCATCCAAAACAAGATATTATGAAGATGATACTTTTTCATCGGACGGCATTGTAGTCTCACAAGTATACAGTGATGGGGCTAAAGAGAACATATCAGGCTTTACATTATCCAAACCTGATATGTCCGCAGGCGGTGAGAAGACAGTAACCGTAACTTACAGTAAGTTTACGACTACATTTACAATCACGGTAATTGGTATATCCGGGATAGAAGTATCCAAAATGCCGACAAAGACAGAATACTATTTAGGCGACAGCCTTGATGCGTCTGGCCTTGTAGTGATATCCAGATTTACAGATAATACCACAAAGAAACTGGAAAATTACAGTATATCCAAGCTTGACAGCTCATCAGTTGGCGAGAAAACAATTACAGTAACTTATAAAACGCATACCGTGTCTTTTAAGGTGAACGTATACAAGGCAAGTGGTATCAGAATCTCCCGTTTTCCCGCTAAGACGTTCTATAAGATCGGGGAGTCTCTGGATTTGACGGGATTGTCTGTAAATCTGATTAGAAATGATGGCTCTGAAAAAGAGATCACGGATTATAGCGTATCCGGATTCGACAGCTCTAAAGTCGGAACCGAGACCATAACTGTATCTTACAACATGATGGTTAATGGTACGAATACCTTTATAGGTTCCGACAGCTTTCAGATTAAAGTCACAAACGATGGCAAAAACCCATTTGACAGCAGCACAGGCGGAGGCGATACGGGAGAAACTGAGGAAAATACAGAGCCAGTGTACGTAACAGTCCATTGGATAGATGGGGAGTTCGAGGATCTGACCCATGAAAATGGTGGTATCAAGGCAAATACGTTTGTTCTTCAGGAGTCTATCTGTTCTGAGCAGTACTTTATCTTTGGTGGCTGCATCTCCAACCAAGTGTCATTTGAAACAGGACACAAACAGTTCTGGGGGACAGATGAAGACTCATACCCGTCCGGCAGAATTGAGGTGTATCTGGAATGCAATAAAACACAGATCAAGGTATTCACAGGCAGGATTGCAAGTGCAGAGAGGACTTCTATCTATTCGACAAGGAAGATTGTAGCCTACGACTATCTGTATGATCTCAGAAACACAGATATTGCAAGATGGTACAAGAGCCAGATTGCCGATAAGAAGAAAAAACTTACACAGAAACAGTTCCGCGATATGTTGTTTAAATTCTTAGGCATTGAACAAATATCTACAAAGCTGCACTGGGATGATGCTTATGTGCCATATACAAACAATGCGAATGAAATAAATGCGGTTAATGTTATAAAAGACCTGTGCCTTCAGAACGACCGCTTTGGATGGATGAATAGGGATGGCAAGTTTGAATACCTAAAGCTTCGCCAAAACAGTCAGGAAACAGGCGAGACCACTTCCGGAAAGAAGATTTACAAGTATTATGATAATGCAGAGGTCCATCTTGATACGTTCAAAAGCTTTTGGGCGAAAGAGGGGAGAATATGGTTTCCACATACGATTTATACTGATCCAGATCCAAGCAGAGCATTTGGCTTCACGGCTGGCGAACCAACTGCACAGGAAGCGTATGAAAACAATGTCTTCTATAACCGTAACAGCTTCTTTGTGGGTAATGAGGACTGGATGGATTATGTATGGAACGCGGACGAATATGGTGGAATCAGCAGAGAAAAGCCGATTATCAACATCTGTTATGGTACTTTTGTAAATCTGGATTTGCGAAAGTTTTACAGGGCGCAAGCCTACACAGTGGAAGTTATCGGAAATCCACTTAATACAGTCGGACAGACAATAGAGCTGCGCAACACGAAGCAGATGGAAGATGGCACAGAATTAGAGTGGTATGTACATTCTTACATTATGAGTAGGACTTTGAAGCTTGGAAACAGCCAATTGATTGATACTTACAGTGCAAATAATGCACCTTTTAACAGTAACAGCCGACAGCTTGGAAAAGATACACCTGAGATATCCGCGACCGTAAACCGCACCCGATCAGAAATGCCAGTGGTAAGCTATGGATTCTCAGACGGTACGAGCGATTTTACCCCGGCTGCAGTTTCTACTTCTGGAAGCACTACAAAAAAGACAGCATTACGTTGCATGAAGCGTATCAAAAAAGACGATTATGATAAGCTTCCCGCGGCAATTCGTACCAGAGACGACACTATTTTTATGACATACAAGGAGAGTTAAATGGCAATAGAGTATAAAGCTTTTTCTGGTGGAAAAGAAATAGATGGTTTCTATTCTGGTGGAAAAGAAATACAGGAAATATGGGGCGGCGATACACTCTTGTGGAGAAAGAAAGAAGAGGTAGTTGAAGAAGATCAGTGGTGGGGAGAATACGATCTGTACGCCAGATTTAAAGACCCCGTACCATACAAGAGAGCAGAGGTGGGATTTACAACACAGGGAAGAGATGCTTCTCAATCTTACAATTTGGCGTTCGGATTTTGCACGCGGGTAGTAAATGGAATATATATGGTTACAGCCGCCGCCGTAGATAATTATGTACTGACCGGGCAATATCACAATGATATATCAATGGTTCCAGCGTGCTGTTATAGTATGACAGCAAATATCGGAGACCAGATACTCGAATATCCTTATACTTTATCGGGAGGACCGAATCGAGATGATGTCCTGGAAGAATATCGTCTTTACACAAAATCAGAATCCGAGCCAATTTACTCATGGGGCGGAGCATTTGAAGAGAAACCGTTCTGGTTTAAGGACAGTGACAAACAGGCGGGAGTATTTGATGTAAGTACACCACAGGTAGTCAGTGATGAGGAAACAGGTAAATACTATTACTATCCTGCCAGACTTTTCAGTAACATAAGAGATATGAAAAATTGGTTGCTTGTTATGCGGAATAATCCGGATAAATGGTGGACAGATAAATAGTGATATATCAGGAGGAAAACAAAGCATGAACATTCGAGCAGAGCCGTAACAGGCTCTTTTGTTTTACGCAAATTGCGCCCGCGCAAATAAGAAAAAGGAGGAAAGCAGAATGAAATCAAACGGATCAAGCTTCGTGGACGGACAGGCTTACAAAGACGGCGAAGAGATATGGGATCTCGGAAGTCTGGTATGCACAAACGTCCCGCTCCGGGGAGTAAGGAACTATGAGGGATTAAGTAAGGACGCAGATAAGCTTCCACATTACAAAGACCTGTCAACCGGAAGCTCCTGCCTGATGCTGGATACAGGAGACTTCTACAAATACGAGAAGAGTACCGACAAATGGTACAAACTGTGAGAGGAGATGATAAAACTTGAGAGCAGATGAGGTATACGCAATTCTCAAAGGAAAACTTGTTAAGCTGACAGAAGACATAAAATCAATGGGTGACTGGAAACCGATACAGCATAAGGGAACCGTCCAGACTGCAGATGATCTTCCGGCTGACGCAAAGGAAGGCTGGATGTACAACATTGCCACTGACTCTATTTATGGAGCAGCTGGCATGAATGTAGTAAAGACTGCAGATGGATGGGATCCAATGGGACCGATCATTAACATGGCTCCGTATTTAACGAAAAAAGAAGCGGAAGAACTCTACCAGTCGAAAGGAAATTATCCGACAAAGGAAGAGGTGAAAGAAGGGTATCAGCCAAAAGGCAATTATCTTACAAATATCCCACAGGCGGCGGGAGATGTTCTTGGCGGTATCAAAGCTGATCCAAAAACAGAAAAAGAAGTTGTTCCTGCAAAGATCGATCCTGATACCGGAAAGATGTACGTCCCGGAGCTTCCTGGCTCAGAAGATTTGTCTAAAGAAAATACAACACGGCAGATTCTGGCAAAATTACAGGAAGTGATCCCTCTTATCAATCAGATCGCGCAGAGCGGAACCGCAGGGTCTGTAAATGGCTTTTCTTTTGTCCACGGTGATGATGGAAGCGTAATGATAACCTATACACCGGATGGAGCAACGGAAGCAGAGGCCGCTGTATTCCCTCGAGAAACAACACAGAAGAAGATCTCAAAGGCAGCAAAAGAGGTTGCGGACAGTTTAAAAATCATAGCAGGAAAGGAAGATAAAGCATGAGTTTAGATATCATGAAAGAAAGCACACAGCAGGAGATCCTCAGCAATATGCAGATGATATCTGCATTAACAGCCTCAATCGCGGGCGCGACTCCTGGAAGTGTAAAAGTGGAAAGATGGAGCGACGTAGGAGATATCATTGCAACTGGTCTTGGAAAGAAGATATTTGCAATCGGAGATAAGTTTACAGATACATGGAAAGATACAGCTGATAATAGATCATACGAATTTCCATGGAGATGCAACTGTTTCAGAAACGTAGAGCTGGAAGATGGCAATACAGTTCCTGGAATGTTGTTACAGATGGCATATGCAACCCCGTTTGAAGTGCAGTTCTCAAATGCAAGGGCATTCTTACGTTGTCCGAATGGTTTAGCAGCCGGTACCTACAATGTCATATTTGGAGATACCTGGGGAAGCAAAGACGCAAAAGCAAATACCACATGGCAGTTCACACTTACAAAAGCGGTACCGGCAGGTGGACGTTTGGCTGGATTTATCCAGATGCCGGACGTGGCAGCAACAAGCTGGAAAGTTATAGCTTATGCCGCAGATGGAATCACAAAGCTTGAAACCGTGTCTGTAACAAGCGGATCAGAAGGTACCGCACTTGGAACAATGAATCTTTCTTCCAGAAACGGAGATTTAAACTCCATGCAGGAAACAGGATATGGATGGAACAGATGGAAGACATCTGCATACAGACAGTATCTGAACTCTGATAAGCCAAAAGGACAGTGGTGGACACCACAGGACGAATGGGATATAGCACCAGACCAGCTGGCCACAAAGGACGGTTTCCTGCGAGGCATGCCGAAAGAGCTTCTTGACCAGATCCAGCCAGTGAAAGTGATTACATATACGAACACGGTAAATGATGGTGGAAACGCTGATGTGACTTATGACAAAGTGTTCCTCCCGGCACTTGGCGAAATGTATTATGAACCTCAGATTGATGGAGAGGGAGAACCGCATGACTACTGGAAAGAACGCAGCGGATCAGCAACAAAACCGAAACAGTACACAGCATATCCGAACATGATCACATATGCAGTTGAGAACCATACATCAGCTCGGAATGTGCGCTTGCGCTCGGCGTATCGTGGCAATGCGAATAGCGCCTGGTTTGTCAGCTCAGGTGGTTACGCCAGCAGCAACTACGCGTTCAGCGCGTATCGTTCCTCCCCGCTTGTCGCAATCTGCAGAAAATCAGCATAATCCCCGTACCCACGGA